>CAZTXJ010000045.1:4604-23711 GCA_964617285.1 uncultured Calditrichaceae bacterium
AAAACTTTTTTCAGGGCAGATTTTGCGGCATAATACCCACACATCCCGTGAACACCACCTCCCGGCGGCGTGGAGGAAGAACAAATGAACAGCTTTTTGTTTGGGGTAGAATAGGGATCCCAGCGCAATACCGGCCGGGTAAAAAGTTGCCGCCAGTCCTGTACACCCCCGTTGATGTCGCCTCCCCGGTAATTCGGATTATACTTTTCGAAATCCAGGGCAGTCATTTTATGCCGGGCCAGGATCAGATCGCGAAAACCAGGAGCAAAGCGTTCAATCTGCTGCTCAATTTTTTCACTCATATCCCTGGTTGAACCGGCCGGAACATGGCAGTATGCCCAGACGGTATGTTTTCCTTTCGGCGCGCGGGAGATATCAAACAAGCTGTGCTGGGCAAGTAGCACAAAAGGCCTTTCCGGATGCTTGCCCTGCCAGACCTCTCTCTCCGCTTCGGAAATTTCTTCCCAGCTGCCGCCGATGTGCACCGTCCCCGCCTGCCGGCATGCTGCTGCCTGGAAAGGGACAGGCCCGTCCAAAGCCAGGTCCAGTTTAAACACACCCGGCCCATAGCGATATTTTTTTATTCTTCTCCGGTAACTAACAGGCAATTCAGAACCGGTTATTTCCAGGATTTGATATGGGGTAAGATCAAACAGTACCGCTTCGGCAGAAGGAAGCTGAGAATAATGGTTAATCTTCTGATTCAACCGGAATTCAACTCCCAGGGATTTTGCCTGCGTTTCCAAAGCCTCGGCAATTCGCATGGCACCACCCCGGGGAAAAGGCCAGCCAAAGGCGTGACCGGCAATACCCAGCACCAGACCGACGCCGGCAGTTATTTTTCTTTCCAGCGGTAACATGGAATGAGCCGCCAATCCGGCAAACAGGGCCCGTGCCCGGCTGCCAGAAAATTGCCTGCGAAGAAATCCCGAGGCAGACTGAACCGCATAGCGTCCGAAACCGGCTAAAAATAAAGGATGGTCCGGCCATTTCAGCGGCGATAATATTTCCGGAAATAAAATATCCGATTGTTGCACAAATGGAGATATAATTTTCTGATAATTGGAGATATCCACTTTATCCAGGTTATGGGCAGTTTCTTCAACAGACCTGGTCAGGACCACCGCCGAACCATCATCCAGCGGGTGCGCCAGGGAAATGGGTGGATGGATCCAATCCAAATCAAATTGGCCCAAAGGAAGCTTTCTGAAAAATGGAGAGGCGATGGCCAGAGGGTGTATCGCCGAGCAGACATCATGGACAAAACCGGGCAGGGTAAGTTCTGCGGAACGCATTCCGCCACCCACCGATTCCTTAGCCTCACAGACCAAAACGGAACGACCGGCATTGGCCAGGGTAATTGCCGCTGCCAGACCGTTAGGTCCCGATCCGACAATCACCGCATCATATTCGTTATTCTTTGATCTCTTTTGGATGGAAAAACCTTATTGAAATTTTTGACTTTTCTCTTCCAGATTTTTCAATAACGCATCATAAGGTTCAATAAATTTCTGAATACCTTCATCTTCCAATCGTTGAGTAACGTAGTCGATATCAATGCCCAGCTCGGCCAACTGTCCGAAATTTGTCCGGGCAGCTTCCAGATCTTCCTCCACTGAGTTCGGGACAATTTTACCGTGATCGGCAAAAGCGGCAATAGTCTGTTCCGGCATGGTGTTTACTGTATGCTGACCAATGAACGGCTCCACATACATCACGTCACTATAATTCGGATTTTTGGTACTGGTGCTGGCCCACAACGGACGCTGAACCCGGGCACCGGCTTTTTCCAGGTTCTCCCAGTTTGGTCCGGAAAATATTTTCTTAAAA
The DNA here is from genome assembly GCA_964617285.1 of uncultured Calditrichaceae bacterium. GTDB lineage: Bacteria > Calditrichota > Calditrichia > RBG-13-44-9 > RBG-13-44-9 > CAYVKM01. Next base: position 6,435 of record CAZTXJ010000045.1, read on the forward strand.
CTCTGATAAGCAATCTTACCACTGGCAATTCCGGCAGTCCCAAGCAAATCACTGGCTTTTTTGTATTTCTGCGCATCTCCTCCGGGAATGATCCGGTGCTGAAGGAGCTCATCCACCAGGACATCAATCCGGCTGATGAAGAAACTGGCCACTGATGCAACCGTATCAATTTTCTTATTTTCTTTTAACCGCCGCTCCATAGCCTTGGTATATGCCCGGGCGACTTTTTCATAACTCTGAATGGAAAAAAGCAGGGTAATATTGATATTGACACCTTCGTACAACATCTGTTCAATAGCCGGCACACCTTCTTTGGTACCGGGAATTTTTATAAAACAGTTGGAACGATTCACCGCCTTAAACAGGCGACGCGCCTCATCCATGGTTTCGGTGGTATGCCTTGCCAGATACGGTGAAACCTCCAGGCTCACAAAGCCATCCAGTCCGTCGGATTCATCAAAAACCGGCTTTAAAATATCACAGGCGTCCTGTAAATCCTTCACCGTGAGAGCATCATAAATTTCTTTCACATTTTTACCCGCTTTGGTCAATTCCTTAATCTGGGCATCGTAGTCATCGCTTTTGGTAATCGCCTTATCAAAAATGCTGGGATTTGAGGTGATACCCCGCAATCCCTGCTCGGTGACCCTTTTCTTTAGCTCACCGCTCACAATCATGTGGCGGGAAAGATTATCTATCCAGTAACTTTGGCCATGATCAATTAATTGCAACAGCGGATTCATAAACGCTCCTTTTAGGCTTGAGTTTATTCTATTTTTATTAAAAGTTTACTTAAGCAGCTTCTTTACTTTTTTAATGATTTCTTCGGCAGTCAATCCATAGTTTTCATAGATTTCCTGATAGGGCGCGCTGGCACCAAACCGGTTGATACCAATAATTTCCCCTTTATCGCCGACCCATTCCCGCCAGCCAAGGGGAGACCCCGCCTCGATTGCGACCCGGTTTTTTACCTCCGGTGGCATTACTTCATCCCGGTAGGATTTGCTCTGCTCCCGGAACAGCTCCCAACTGGGAAAACTGACCACCCGGCTGTCAATATCCATCTCCCATAACTTCTTCTGTGCCTCAATAATCAACTGAACTTCAGAACCGGTAGCCATAAGGATAGCTTCCGGTATTTTTCCCTTTTCCGGTGATAAAACATAGGCTCCTTTTAAAACACCTTTTGCCGGGGCAAATTTAGACTGATCAATGATGGGCAGATTTTGCCGGCTGAGTACCAGCATGGTCGGTCCATCCATGCGTTCCAGCGTGGCCCGCCAGGCATAGGCGGTTTCGTTGGCATCCGCCGGACGGATGACATGTAAATTCGGCATCGCGCGCAGGGATGCCAGATGTTCGATCGGTTGATGGGTTGGTCCGTCCTCACCCAGACCAATTGAATCGTGAGTCATCACGTAAATATTGGGCAAACCCATGAGTGCGGCCAGACGTATTCCCGGCCGGGCATAATCGGTGAAAACAAAAAAGGTTGAGACAAACGGCCGGATGCCACCATGCAGGGCAATACCTGAGGCGACCGAGCACATGGCATGCTCGCGAATTCCCCAGGCAATATTCCGGTTGTCATAATTATCTTTCTGAATATATTCCGAGCCCTTGATTAAGGTTTTGGTGGAAGGTGCCAAATCCCCGCTTCCGCCGATCAGCCAGGGAATTTTTGGGGCAAAGGCATTAATCACCTTGGATGAGGCAGATCTTGTGGCTATGGAACCTTCAGAGGCCTCAAACTTTGGAATATCCGCTTCCCAGCCTTTGGGCAATTTCCCGCTGAGCGCTGCATCCAAATCACTGGCTAAATCCGGGAATTCCTTTCGATACTGATCGAATTTTTTATTCCACTCCTCTTCCAGTTCTTTGCCCTTTGAAATAAGTTCATGCATATGATTCAGCGCCTTTGCCGGCACCAGAAAATTTTCATTTTCCGGCCAGCCATAAAACTTTTTGGTCAACTTTATCTCCTCTTCGCCCAGGGGAGAACCATGCGCCTCCGGGGTATCCTGTAAATTTGGTGCCCCATAACCAATATGCGATCTCACAATAATAAGAGAAGGTTTACTTTTTTCCTTTTGCGCATTAATAATTGCCTGTTCAATCATTTTCAGATTATTGGCATTATCCCCGATATTTTGAACATGCCAGTGATACCCTTCAAATCGCTTTGCCACATCATCGGAATAGGAAATCTCAGTTGGTCCTTCGATGCTGATATGATTATCATCGTAGAAATAAATCAATTTACCCAATCCCAGATGGCCAGCTACCGAGGCAGCTTCATGCGAAGCCCCTTCCATCAGATCGCCATCGCTGCAAAATGCGTAGGTATGGTGATCAATAATCTTATAATCACCCCGGTTGAATCTGGCTGCCAGATGCGCTTCGGCAATCGCCATTCCCACTCCATTCATAAATCCCTGCCCAAGCGGTCCCGTGGTGGTCTCCACACCAGGAGTCAGTCCATATTCGGGATGGCCGGGAGTGATACTCTCCCATTGCCGGAAATTTTTCAGGTCCTCTAAGGACACATCATATCCGGACAGATAGAGCATGGCATATAATAGCATTGAGGCATGACCATTGGACAGTACAAACCGATCCCGGTTTAACCAGTGCGGATTTTTGGGATTCATCCGCAGATACTTTTTCCATAGTACATAAGCTAATGGAGCCAGGGCCATCGGCGTACCGGGATGCCCGGAGTTTGCTTTTTGAACCGCATCCATCGCCAGGGTCCGTATGGTATTAATGGTCAATTCTTCAAGCGTCATCTTATCCAGATCAGGCATGTATATATCCTCTCTTTATTATCTGTCATTTTAATGATATAATTGAAAAATGAAAAACAGATGAATTTTTTAGATCTATCTAAATCAATAGATCTGGAATGTTCACTTACTTCAAATACAATTTAATTTACAGCTAAATCAGACAACCGCAAAATAATTTTAACACTCTTTTTAACCTGGGAGGATGTTTATTTACCTCTGTGGTATATAGTCTTCCAATCTGGGGAAATTATTTAAACTTTTGGAAATCGCTGCTTCCAGAAAAGAATCCACCCACCAGAAAATATTTTGTTTCCGGACCGAAGCGCGTAGTCTCTTCATCCGCCAGTTTCGCTCGTTCAGGGGCAGATGGATCGCCCGATGAATCGCATCTGCCATACCTTCGATATCATGCGGATTAACCAGTAAAGCTGCTTTCTGGAACTGGGCAACCGAGCCGGCAAACTCGCTCATCACCAATACACCGCTCAATTCCAGATTGCAGGCACAATATTCTTTCGCCACCAGATTCATTCCGTCCTTAAGTGGGGTAATAAAGGCAAGTTCGGCCATACGATAATATGCAACCAGATCAGTCCGGTCCAAACTTCGGTAAATATAATGAATGGGCACCCATCCCGGCTGAGTGAATTCCCCGTTTATTTCGCCAACCAGACGTTCAATTTCTTCCAAAAGGCTTGCATACTGGGGAATGTCTCTACGGCTGGGAACGACAACCTGAATGAGGGTAGTATTTTTACACAGCTCGGGATAACGGCGGAGCGCATTTTGATAGGCCTTCAGACGTTCCGGGATACCTTTGGTGTAATCCAGGCGATCCACCCCGAAAATTATTTTCTGCTCCCGGTAATCCTCATGGATATACCAGGCCCGATCCGAAACCTCCTGCGAAGCTGCCATCTGAGCAAATTCTTCAAAATCGATACTGATCGGAAAAACCCCGATCCGGATCTCCTTTTCCCGGACTTTCATTTTAATAACCGGTCCTTTTCCGATTCCGCGAGTATCCTGCACAAATGTACGGATCGCCTGTAAAAAATTTCGTCGCTCCCGAAAGGACTGCAGTCCAATCAAATCGTACTCAAGCAATGAATTCAGGATTTGAAACCGCCAGGGAAGTCGGACAAAAATATCGGTTGGGGGAAAGGGGATATGAAGAAAAAATCCGATTCTATTCTTTACTCCCATTTTTCGGAGCTCTTCGCCGACACCTATGAGATGATAATCATGTATCCAGATAAAATCCGAAGGTTGAAGGTTTTCCACAATAACTTTTGCAAATTTCCGGTTCACCGAAAGGTATGCCGCCCAGTAATCCGGATTAAAATTGCAATAGGCAATAAAGTCATGAAACAGCGGCCAGATGATTTCGTTGGCAAAGCCCTTATAATAATTTTCAACTTCAGAACGGTTTAATTCAACAGATTTTAAATCGTAACCAATTTCTTTGGACTGACTTTCCAGAAGTGCGGCAGAATCCACCTCATCTTCCACTAAATTACCCGGCCAACCAATCCATAGACCACCCCGGTCTTTTAATACCGGCGCCAAAGCGGTTACCAATCCCCCCGAACCGGATTCGATTTGCCATTCCTTATCATGCTTTTTTGAGATTATTACCGGTAAACGGTTCGAAACAATTACCAGACGGCTATTTGAGGGATCTGATTTCTCCACAACTTTTCCATTTCTTTATTTTGTTTTTTCTTCCTGGTTCTCCCGGTTAACAAAAAGAGTTTGGGTAGGATAAGCAAATTCAATTTTCTCATCCTGAAATTTTTTGAAAATCTCCAGATTTATTCTTTGTTGTATATCCATGTAGACATTGTAATCCGGACTTTTTACCCAAAAAACGATCTCAAAATTCAGGGAAAAATCCCCATACCCTTTAAAATGTGCCCGGTCGAATCGCACCAGTTCTTCCTTCTCTATAATGGTCTTAATGTATTCGGGTATCGCTTTTAGGGCTTCCAGCGAAGTTTGATAAACTACACCGATGGCGAATAAAACCCGGCGTTCATACATCCTTTTATAATTACGGATGCGGCTTTTAAGCAGATCGGTGTTGGAAAAAACCAGCTGCTCTCCGGAAAGACTGCGAAGACGGGTTGTTTTCAATCCGATATGTTCCACCGATCCCAGAAAATTATCAACAATAATAAAATCCCCAATCACAAATGGCTTATCCAGGACAATGGAGAGTGAAGCAAACAGATCCCCCAAAATACTTTGAACCGCCAGCGCAATGGCGATACCGCCAACACCCAGACCAGCCACCAGAGCGGTAATATCCACACCCAGATTATCCAGAATAAGCAGGAGAATAACAGACCAGAGTATAAGTTGCAAAACAAATCCCAAAGCGGTGAAGGTGGTCACACTGGCCGCATCCTCAGTCATTTTCTGTTTTTTATAACGGTCTACCCAATACCGGATAATACTGTTTCCCCAGATGGCTCCCTGCAACAGAAAGACGATGATAGTTAATTTCCCGATGATAGACGACAAATTGGCCGGAAGTTTTAAAAAATATGAAGCCACATATACTGAAATAAAGAATAGAAAAAAGAATTTAACTTTTTCCAGAAGATGAACGATAAGGTCATCAATATCTGTTTTGGTTTTCTGGGATATTTTTTTCAATCTTCCCCGAACGACACTAAACGCCACCCGAAGTATGATGTAGGATCCAATAAGTATTCCGACAGCATACAACCACTGTTTAACCGAATTCTGAAAATAAACCTGATCCAAAATCACAAAATGTCTCCTCTGATTTTATCCTATAACCATTTTGAGAGAAAATTAATCATTTCTTCCGGTGGTTTCAACCAGATGTCTGCTTCCGTGTCCCTCAATTCTTCACGGACCAAGACACTTAAGCCTCTTCCCTTCAGCGAGCGAAAACCATCCTCATCGGTTAAATCGTCACCCAGATAAGAGGCGATATAATTACCCCCCTCAAATTTGGATAAAACTGTATCAACCGCATCCCCTTTATCTCTACCCGGAACCCGTAGTTCCAAACCGCCGTCAAATTTCCGCAATTCCAATTTGTACTCGTTCGCGATGTTACGCCACCCCGGTTCCACTTTGGATTTAACCTCTTGAATATCCTTATCCTCCAAACCACGCCAGTGAAGAGCAACACAGCCTGGTTTTAACTCGCACCGCTCGGAAAGCCCGGTTGAGGAGAGCAAATGCTGCCCGTCTGCCAGCCCCTTCAGGGCAGATTTTTCCATCGGGGCAGTTTCATATGAACCGTCCGGCAGCAAACGCTCCAGCCCATGGCTGCCCCAGATTTCAGGTTGTTTTTCCAGGTTCAGAAGTGGAATCAAATCTTTGGTCCAGCGACCGCTGATGATACAGAGATAAACATCATCTTTCTCCATAAGTGAATTTAAAACTTCCCGAACGCCGGGATAGGGATAGGCCATATCCGGATCTTCCTGGAAAGGGGCTAAGGTGCCATCATAATCAAGAAATAAAACCTTACGACCTTCCCCCTTAAGCCGTCGATAAAAATCATCGATGTCAATTTCCTGATTAAGAATCTGCATAGTTTATTATTACTGATTTTTTATACAAAAACCGGATTTCAGACGTAAAAGCAATTAAGATGTTAATTCTATCCGATCCTTCGTGTTGTGCTTCAATGCATAGATCAGGGTAAGATATTCCCGCAAATGCCTGGTTATCAGGAAATTTTCCCGGACAAATTCTTTGGCCTTGGCACCCATCTCGCGCATTCTCTCCTCATGATTTAACAAATAGCGAATACGGAATGCTGCGCCTTCAGGGGTATTCACCAAAAATCCGGTATGATAGTTAATCACCTGAACCCGAATTCCTCCGGTATCGCCGCCAATCACCGGACGATGTTTCCACATGGCCTCAGTGACGGTTAGACCAAAACCTTCTTTTACGGACTTCTGCAGGATGATATGAGAAGCTCGCTGAAGTGCATTGATCGTCCGGTGCGCATCACCGGGCAATAAAAGAATTTTGACATCATCATCTCCGGCAGCTTCCGCACGTACTTCATTTAATACGGCTTCACCTTCAGGATCATCTGTTGCACCGCCCCCGGCCAGAACAAGCTGCAATCCGGGAAAATATTTTTTGGAAATTTTATAAGCCTGTATGACTCCAATCGGATCTTTAAACCTATCGTAACGTGATACCTGCAAAATCATGGGCCGGTGAGGATCTATGTTGAATCTTCCGTACACCTCCTCTACTTCACCCTTAGGAAGATCAATATTCTTATCATGTAAGGGATCGATACTCGGTGGAATTAAATAAATGGGATGTGGCAGTTGTTGTGCAAATGTCGAAAGGGAAAAAATACTGGCGTCATAATCCGTAACAAATTTACGCAGATATTTCCACACTGCCCGATAAGGTCTGCTCAGGTCTATATGACAGCGCCATACCCATTTGCCCTTTCGTTCCGGAAAATGCTTGATCAGAGCCGCCGGTTGGGGATCATGAATAATTGCTACATCCGCATTCTGTAGTTTGTCTCGCAAAATCTCAGAAGTCTTTTGATTAGTCTGTTCATACTCCTTCAGCAGCTTATCCGGAATGTTAATCCGGTCTCCCTGCAAGGCATTGTGAAAACTCTTGGTGCATTGATAAAAAGGAGTGTCACCGTTTATGACTTCCCAGGAGGTCTCCAAACCAAGTTCCTGCATCAACGGAACCATTTTGTGAAGAATCTCGGCAACGCCACCCCCTACCCGGGTCGAATTCACATGGACAACTTTTAATCCTTTTAATGAAGAGGCCAGCTGCCGTAGATGTTCCACCACATCCTCACCGGCATGCTGGGCATATTTTTCCAGTATCGGTTTCATTCGTCTATCCGGTTAATTTCTCTTTTAAAATGTTTGCCACTTTAGTTCTTAACTGATTCAAGGTTAAAAAATAAGGATCTACCGCGGCCAGTTCACTGATCACTCCCTGATATTTTTTTCCCTGCCTTCCCAACCATACCCGCAAATCATCAATGGAATCCGGATTACGACGGAGTGCATCAATAAAATGAAAGAAGATGCTTCCCAATGACATTTTCGGCAACGCATCCACAAAATCTTTTGGATCGGATACGGTATGATGAGTATTGAAAATAACAATTTGCGACCTGATGAATTCAAACTGGTCATCGCTTTTCGCCCACAGGGGATATTCCTCTTCGTAGATACGTTCATCCAGTATCTCGACCAGTTCCTGACGCAGTTCCTCTAAAGATTTAAATTCATTGGGATCGATAACCGCCAGTCGTTCGGCTAAAATCTTATCATGCAGGCTATGTCTGGCCCATAAGGCAAAATCGTTGTGATATTCCGGGTCATCAAATTTGGGCCGGAGCAATCCACCCCAGAAGTGATAGTAAATACTGTCCAGACTGATGTCGCGGGAATAATCCCGCAGCTCCCTCAAATTCTGTGCTTTCTTACCTGTGGCAACCGCTATCAGGGCACAGTCTTTAATTAGAAACGGATCAATATTTTTTTGAACTGAAGGCATCTTTCTTCTCAAAAATTGGTGAAATTATTATTAGATTCTTAATAATGTGGTATATTTAACATAATGTTAATTAAAGCAGTTAACAAGCTTTCTTTGGATTAGTTCCGGTATTGCCCCTTATTCCGGGTATGTTTCACTTAGATTCATCACTATTTTACCATATGAATTTTTTATGAAGAGTTGATGAGTTTTTTGTCTTTGACTAAAAAAAGCAAATAAAAAATTCATCCTGAATTTTAAAAATAAGGATATAAAAAAATGCAAATTGTAAAACCTGCCTTCGTGGTTAATAAGCAGAGAGTCAAGCAAAATATCGACCTGATGTATTTAAAGGCGAAAAAAAGTAATGTTAATTTCCGGCCACACTTTAAAACCCATCAATCCTTACAAATAGCAAGCTGGTTCAGAGAAAAAGGGGTCAATTCCATTACCGTTTCTTCGGTGGAAATGGCCAAATACTTTGCAAAATACGGATGGAAGGATATCACCATTGCCTTTCCGACCAATATTTTGGAGATGGACGAAATAAACAAATTAAACGATCAGATTGATTTGAATCTGTTGGTCGAATCGGAAGATGTTGCCTGGTTCCTGGATGAAAAGTTAAAAAAACCGGTCAATGTCTGGATAAAAATTGACACCGGTTATGGTCGAACGGGTATTGAATGGGACAATGCCGATCAGATATTACAACTCTGCCGGACGATCAGGAAATCAAAAAAGTTTAATCTCACCGGATTATTGACCCATTCCGGTCATTCCTATCAGGTGAAAGGGAAAGAAGCCATCCTGAAAATATACCGGGACACGGTTAAAAAGATGACCCGAGTGAAATCCCAACTGAGCGATCGGGGAATCGAGCCAGTAAAAATATCTGTTGGAGATACACCGACCTGCAGCGTTGTGGAGGATTTTAGTGAAGTGGATGAAATCCGGCCGGGCAACTTTGTTTTTTATGATATTATGCAACTCAATATTGGGTCTTGTCGGGAGCAGGATATTGCCGTTGCTGTGGTATGCCCGGTGGTGGCAAAACATCCGAAAAGAAATGAATTAATCCTTTATGGGGGTGCAGTGCATTTTTCCAAGGATTATATCTCCGATGAGCATCACGAAAAAGTTTATGGATATGTCTGTGAATTACAGGAGAACAACTGGGGGCCCATTAATCGGGAAAATTACCTGGCATCCATTTCCCAGGAACATGGCATCGTAAAAGCAACTACCGATTTTTTTCACCGTATCCAGATCGGGGATCTGGTGGCTGTTTTACCAGCCCATTCCTGCCTGGCTATGAATCTGATGAAAAATGATTTGATGATTATTTGAAGTCCAATTTGGTCAGGTTTCAATTTTATGAACCCGCCAAACCGAATCCACAAAATAATGCTTGGAATCATATAGCTGCTGGACGATGGAATAGCCGGTTGCTTCTGCCAGTTCGACGATATCGGACTCCAGATATTTGTAGGAGTATTCGGTGTGAATCGGCTCCCAGGGTTCAAAATTAAATGTTTGACCCAACTCCCGGATAAACACAGTTTGCTTCTCCAGGCTTACTAAATAGCTTTCCATTGCCCCGGTAAACACATCATAATTTGAATAATGCTGAAATTTATCCAGATCGAAATTTGCCCCCAGCTCACGGTTAATCCGGGACAATAAATTAAGGTTGAATGCTCTGGTTATCCCTTTTTTATCATTATATGCCCGGCGCATCAGATTGATATCTTTTTTCAGATCAAAACCGGTAATCAGATAATCACCATCATTCAGAGTATTCCAAAGATTTCGGAGAAAGACGCGAGATTGCGGTTTATTAAAATTTCCCAGATTTGATCCGAGAAAGAGGACAACATTTCTCCCACCGCCCAATTTGTTCAGCCATTTCAGACCATTAAAGTATTCTGCTACAATTCCTTCGCATTTCAATCGGGGGAATTTCTCATTCATATTCCGGATAAGAATTTTCATTGCTCCTTCGGATATATCAATGGGAACGTACCTGAATTTGTACTTTCTCTTCATAAAATATTCCAACAAAATGCTGGTTTTCCTTCCGTCACCCGCACCCAGTTCTACCAAATTGAAATTGTGAGTTTTCACCAGATCTGCAATTATCTCCACTTGAGTATTCAGAATTTCAAATTCACAATTGGTCAAATAATATTCGGGCAGATCCATGATCTGCTGGAAAAGCTCACTTCCCCGGTCATCATAGAAATATCGGCTGGATAGACGTTTGGGAATTTCGGACAGCCCCACCAGAACATCCAGGGCAAAGGATCGTTTTTCATCCGCCACATCTTCCAGATCGGAGGGCGATAAAATCCTGTAATTACCGTTCATTTCTACCACCTCATTTTATATCATCGGCCAATCTAATTCCGGTGAATTGCCAGCGTTTATCCGGCTGAAAAAAATTACGGTAGGTGATCCGGGCATGGTCTCTGGATGTGGCGCAGGATCCGCCCCTTAATACCATCTGGTTCACCATAAATTTGCCATTATACTCGCCTAATGCTCCTTCGGCCTGTTTGTAGCCCGGATACGGAAGATACCCACTGCCGGTCCATTCCCATACATCTCCCAATAGCTGATAGATACCTTTCCCATTATCCTGCCGCCTGGGATCAACCGGGAGGGGATGATAAATTTTATCATCATAAAAATTTCCCTGTTCCGGTTTTACGCCCGATTCCCTTGCGGCAATTTCCCATTCCGCTTCCGAAGGTAATCTTTTATTTGCCCAGCTGGCATAGGCCTCGGCTTCGAAGTAACTGACATGACAAACCGGGGCATCGGGAACAATTTTCCGCAATCCGTGCAAAGTCATCTCGTGCCACTCACCATCTATTTTTCCCCAGTGGAGTGGTGCCTGCCAGCCATTCTTTTGCACAGCATCCCACCCATCGGAAAGCCAGAATCGAAACTCATTGTATCCACCCGACTCCATGAACTTCAGATATTCGGCATTGGTTACCAGCCGATTTTGCAATTTAAACGCATCCACATATGTCTTGTGCTGCGGTTGCTCATTGTCATAGCAGAATCCGTTTCCCTTAAAGCCAATTTCATAAACACCCCCGTCGAACTCTATAAACTCGGATTCTAAACCGGTGTCGTTTGGGGCAGGCTGTTTTGATGGTTGATAAACCGGAAAAAGCGGATTCATCGCCAGAATATATTTTATGTCAGTCATCAGAAGTTCCTGATGTTGCTGCTCGTGGTTCAGCGCCAGCACCAACAATTCGCTGTATTCTTTCCACTTATTTTCTTTAATTTTTTCGGTTAACTCGATCATCCGTTCGGTTATAGCCTGGCGATATTCATAAACATCCTTTACCGTAGGGCGGGACAGCACTCCGCGTTTAGGCCTTTCCCAGCGGTCGCCCAACGATTGGTAGTAAGAGTTAAACAGGAAAAAATATTTCGGGTGAAATGGCTTATAATTTTTTACATATCGATCCAGAAACATGGCTTCGTAGAACCAGCTGGTATGTCCCAGATGCCATTTGGGCGGGCTGACATCTTCAATTGGCTGAACCACATAGTCTTCGATCATCAAAGGTTTACAAATCTCCTCTGAAACATTTCGAACTCTGCAGAAATATTTTATCAGCTCATTCTTTGCTAACATATATCATCCCTTAAAATTTTATTGCTAAAATACAATTCAAATTTTCTTTCGATGTGAATCAGTTTAATCCAAATACTATTATCACTGGTTTTTGTTCATAACTATGAATCCATACTCATAAACAGATTATTCATTGATTCGGCTAAAGTGGGATGGGCAAAAATGCCATCTCTTAATTTTGTATAAGGTATATCTCCCATCATTGCAACCTGCAGGATGGCCATTATCTCTCCCCCATCAATTCCCAAGATGGCACAACCCAGAATTTTATCAGAATTTTGTTCGACTAGTACTTTCATTACTCCACGCGTTTCATTCATTTCGATTGCCCGGGCGACATAACTCATCGGCATTTTTGCCACACGGTACCGGATTCCCTTCTCTTTAGCCTGTTTTTCCGAGAGTCCCACCCGACCAAGCTGGGGATCAATAAAAACAGTATACGGTACTTGCCTTCCGGAAATCGTGGCATTACCGCCATCCAGTAAATTCGTGCGCAGAACACGATAATCATCATAGGAAATGTGGGTAAAGGCCGGCCCACCTTTCACATCACCAATGGCGTAGACTTGGGAAGCAGTTGTTTTTAGCTGATCATCCACCTTAATATAACCACGGTCATCGACTTCTATTCCGGCAGCATTTAAATTTAGATCACCTGTGTTTGGCGATCTTCCGGTCGCCAGTAAAAGACGATCACCTTTTATTTTGGATTCACCCTCGGTTGATCGACAAACTACTTCTATTTTATCCCCGGAAACTGATAAAACTTTTTCAATTGATGAGTTCAATAAGACTTCAATACCATCCTGCTCAATAATTTTGAGTACCTCCTCCGCAATATCAGCATCCTCCCGATTGAGTAGTTGACGCCCCCGATGGATAATGGTTACCCGGCTGCCGAAACGCCGGAACATCTGTCCGAATTCCAGGCCAATATACCCGCCACCAAGAATAATCAGATGATCCGGGAATTGTTCCAGTTCCATGATGCTGGTGGAATCCAGATACGAAATATTAGTTAATCCGGGAATATCAGGGATATAGGGTTTTGCACCGGTATTGATGATGATCTCATCGGCAATCAGTTGCTTTACATTCCCGTTCCTTTCTGTCACCTCCAATTGGTGTGCGTTGATGAAACGGGCAGTGCCAAAAATCAAATCCAAATTTTCTGCCTCATCCAATCTTTTACGCGATCCTTCCCGGAAACTTTCGACAATTTGATTTTTTCGCTGAATAACTTTTCTGAAATCCACCGAGACATTAGAAACATTTATCCCGAACTCTTGTGCACGGTTTGCCTCATAAGCAATTCTGGCACTGGCTACCAATGTTTTGGTGGGTGTACAACCATAATTTATACAGGTACCGCCAACATATTGTTTTTCGATAACAGCTGTTCGCCTTCCCGCATTGGCAAAAGCCACTGCCAAGGGATTTCCCCCCTGGCCACTACCGATGATGATGGCATCATATTTATTATCTGTATCATTCATGCTTTTTACCCTGGTTAATTCTCAGATTAGTTTAAATAAAATATAATAATTAACTTCCCGATGCAAATTTCCATCCGGCAAGCGGGTGATGGGTCATAAACCAAATCACATCCTTGATTAAAAATGTATATTCCAGATGAAGGATATGTGAAGATTTCCTGTTATGGGTCTTCCGTAATTTTCCGGAAAACATTCCAGGCAAGAATGACCCTGTTTTTAATTCCTGTATTGCACCATTAAGGCACCTGTGGTAAGTTATTAAGAGAAAAATATATCGAGTAAACGCATTTCATCTCGAAATAAAAATGAATGATTAAATCTTCGAAAAAAGTGAAGGATTTTGGTATGATTCAGACACCGATGAATGGAGAGGTAGTTCGGGAAAAAATTCGTGAAATGCGGTTAAAATCAGTCGGGCTGGCCTCTATCCGGGAACTCAACCGTTTAGTAAATAATATCGAAACCGCTACCGGAGAAAAATTCATCCGGATGGAAATGGGTATACCCGGTCTGGAACCACCGGAAATTGCGGTCGAGTCGGAAGTTGCCGCCCTGAGAAAAGGGGTGGGTTCAAAATATCCCCCATTTGATGGTATTCCGGAATTGAAGACCGAGATCTCTCGTTTCGTTAAAAATTTTATGAATATTGCGGTCAAACCGGAAGCCTGTTTTCCCACAGTCGGTTCCATGCAGGGTTGCTATATGGGTATGATGGTTTCTGCCCGCCGGAAAAAGGGTCAGCATAAAATCCTGTTTATCGATCCCGGTTTTCCCGTAAATAAACGCCAGGTAAAGGTGATTGGCCTGGAAAGCGAAAGCTTTGATATCTATGATTTTCGGGGCACCAAACTAAAAGCTAAACTGGAGTCCTACCTGAAAAAGGGGGATATTGCCGCGATTATGTATTCCAATCCAAATAATCCATCCTGGATATGTTTTACCGAAGAAGAACTCCGCACCATTGGGGAGCTGGCCACAAAATACGAAGTTATCGTTTTGGAAGATCTGGCTTATTTTGGTATGGATTTCCGCACGGATTATTCACAGCCCGGGAAAGAACCGTTTATCCCCACTGTTGCCCACTATACCAATAATTATATTCTGCTCATCTCCAGCTCCAAATCTTTCAGTCTGGCCGGGCAACGAATTGGCATGACCGCAATTTCCAACACTCTATTTGATTCTGAAGGTGATAACCTGGAAGGTTTTTTTGGAAGTAATATCTTTGGCCGGGCCTATATATTCGGGGCAATGTATGCTTTAAGTTCCGGGGTTTCCCATAGCGGTCAATTTGGCCTGGCCGGTCTATTGAAAGCGGTGAACGATGGTAAATATAATTTCGTGGATGCGGTAAAAACCTATGGAGACCGGGCGCATACCATGAAAAATTTATTTACCAAATACGGATTTCAAATTGTCTACGATAAAGATGTGGATCAGCCACTGGCAGATGGATTTTATTTTACCCTGGCTTACCCCGGTTTCAGCGGTGTGGAACTGGTGGAGGAACTTCTATATTACGGTATCAGTGCTATTTCCCTGACCACCACCGGAAGCACCAGACACGAAGGTATCAGAGCTTGCGTCTCTTTAACCGGCCAGGAACAATTTCCTCTTTTAGAGAAAAGAATAAAACAGTTTCAATCTGACCATCAAACCGGTTTCCGGGCCATGGAAACTTTCAAGTAGTCATTGGTTATCGGCTTTATAAGCTATGAGGCTGTCTCCATTATGCAAGAGAATATCTATAATTTAAGATTTTTACCCTTTCCGCAATTGACGGTTAAGAATTTTTTCCAGCTTATCAATCTTTGAATGCATCCTGGAATTTTGATCTTTGCGATAATCCACCTTAATGGAAACTGAGATCCGATGACTCTCCTTCTCCAGCTCATGAAAACAATCTGAAATAACCCGGAAAACTTCCTCCCAGTCGCCCTCCAGGATCGTCCCCATTGGTGTCAATTGGTAAGGAATCCTGCTCCGGTCAACTACCTCCAGGACTTTAGCCACATAACTGCTCACGCTTTCACCTTTATCGGTTGGGAACATGGAAAATTCTGCCAGTACCATTTATGAACTCCTCCTTTTTGATTTCGTAATATATTATACTAAATAATCCATGGTGATTTCAAACCTTCACAATGAATACTGAATATTTTTTCCATCTTAATTCAGAAAGAGTGTGAACGATCGTTCACGAATCGTGAACGATCGTTCACACTTGAAATTGCTCTGACATAAAAATTTTGCCCTGCCTTATTTAAAAAATGCCTATTTATCTATGAATTTTGACTCGTTTTAAAGTCGGCACAAAGTTAGCATATAAACCAGGTAATTAAAGGAGAGAACCTATGGATTTATTGCTGATTAATCCCGGGAAAATTCGACAGGACTACATCACCGAGCATCTAGGTATCGCCAGTCTGAAATCTTATGTTATTTCGCAGGGCTTTACGGCAGACACACTCGACATGAGTATTGAGGAACTCTCAGTGCAGGACGGCCTGGCCCGCATTATGAACATCAATCCCAAAATAGCAGGTTTCTCGCTATTGGACGATTCCAAGCATAAAGGATTAGCTTTAATCAAGGCTTTGCGAAAAGCGGGCTATTCCGGTAAGATAATTATCGGGGGTTATTTTGCCACGTTTGCATCACGGGAAGTTTTGCGGGATTATCCCGAGATAGATTATGTAATCCGTGGGGAAGGAGAATTGACCCTGGCAGAGCTTATGGAATCCATTCTGCGATCCCCACAAAAACCAATTTCTCAAATTGCCGGTCTGTCCTACCGGGATAACGGGAATATCATCGAAAACCCGGCTCGTCCGCTTATTCAAAACCTGGATATTCTTCCCCCACCCGATCGCAAATATGCCCAGGCAGTCCTTGACAAAAATTTTCATCTGCGGGTGTATGGGACAAGAGGATGCTGGGGTCAGTGCACTTTTTGTGATATCATCGGGATGTACCGGAGCAGCTCGGGAAAAGTATGGCGTCCCCGATCCGTTAAAAATTTGGTTGACGAAATAGAAGATTTACATCATCGTTTCAAAGTCAATTTTTTTATTTTTAATGATGACCAGTTTCTGTTAAAGGGTGCGAAAGGCCGGGAGCGGGCGGAGGCATTTGCCGGCGAATTGGAAAAAAGAGGCCTGAACATTCAGTTTGAACTGATGTGCCGGGCGGATACTATCCACCGGGATACCATGGCCAGATTACAATCGGTAGGCCTCCAGCGGGTTTTTCTGGGGCTGGAATCATTTGATGAGCAGCAGCTGAAGCGTTTCAACAAACGCATTACCGTCCGGCAAAACCTTAGGGCATTGATTACCCTTTATCAACTTAAAATCGATGTTCTTGCTTCGGTGATTCTGGCAGATGCTTATACCACTATCTGGGATCTGGTCAAACAATTTATCACCTTATTTGAATTACGCCGACGCTATTTTAACAGCACCAAATGCCAGATCTCAGTGAATAATAAGCTGGAAGTGTACCGGGGGAGTGCAGTTTATCTGGAATACAAATCCAAAGGACTATTAACCAGGGACCACTATATGGAGGACTACGCCTATAAACTAAACTTCTGGACAAACTTCCGTCTAAAGCTGTTTGAGTTGGAAGGGAGAGCCGGGCGCCTTATTCTCCGACCCGGGAAAGTTTTTCAAAACCTGATCGGAACACTCCGCTGGTATTTCGGTCAGGCCCGGCTGGTTTTGACACAAAACAGGCATTACCAAAATTACTAAATTTTAAATTGTTTCAAACCAAAACATCCAACAAATTAAGGAGG
>CAZTXJ010000046.1:0-16926 GCA_964617285.1 uncultured Calditrichaceae bacterium
GCTGATGGGATTATTCCCAGAGAAATCCCGTTTACAACCGCATCAGTATTTTGCTTACCGGCCTTCCACAGGGTAAAATTAAGCCCGTTAATCTCTTTGACATGATTATCCCGGAAATTAAAACGCACGCCGGTAAACTCTTTTGAATTGCCGATACTGAGCCCATAATGCTTACTGGGAATGTTCAGACTCTGGGCAGAAAGGTTCATCAGGGGAATTACTGCGATAAGTACAAACAAAATTCCTAAAAAGAGTACGCTTTTTTCTCCTATATCGCAATATCTTTTCATTCGGCAAGATCTGGAAATATCAGATATGGGTTTTGATTTGATTCCGGGTTGCATGATGGTTTTCCTCTCGATTTCTATATGGTCTGTCTGATTATTATCCTGATATTCTTTTCTTGATGCCACCAATCCAACTTTTAGACTTACGACTGTGATCCAAAAAAGTTGGGGTTTTATCCGGTCGAATCGATTCTGTTATAGCGTTCCACACAAGATATTCATAGAATTTGTGTTTGTTCCGAAATAATTTATAACATTTATTTTTTATAATTTTTAAATATTAATAAAAATTAGTGTCATTGCGAGGAGTTCCTCATCTACGGGACGACGAAGCAATCTCATTTTCTTTAGGTAAACAAGGGGATTGCTTCTCCCGCAGCTGCGGGATCGCAATGACTGCATAAGAGTGATCAGAACTAAAAATAAAATAATTTTTTGAGTGCTAGCGGAGTCGAGAAATCTGTAAAAAATTCCTCCCCGTCTGGCCGCCGGACAGGCACTTCTCCCGCTGATGCGGGATCCGGTCACCTGCCTGCTGCAGGCAGGGAATGACTTAGAATTGTTTATTTTCATGATTTAAACGAACAACCATGAAAATTAATTTCATTAACAAGCAATCTAATAAAAATTAAACAATAATCACATCAGGACAAATGCTCAATAACCAGAGAAATGGCAATGATCAGGAAAAAATAAGCCGTGATTACCCAGTACAGGCGCCCCCAGTATCCGGATGAATGTCTTTCCGAAACGACTTGCGGCAATACGAAAGCAGGGCGGTCCAAACGGCTAAGAATAAAATTTTCCATAAAAAATGCAACACCCACGGTAATCACAAAGCCAATCACATTCCACCACAACCAGGAGATAGGTGTGAAAATCCAAACAAACAGATTAACCAGAATTCCGGCAACGATGCCTATTTTTATTGAGCCGGGCTGCATTTTTTTCACAAACATACCCGTCAGAAACGCTGCCAGTATCGGACCATACAAAGTACTGCCGATGGCATTGATCAGGACGATGGTGGTCTGCCGGGTGGCCTCACTGATTTCATAAAACAGCAGGGCAGCCGAAACGCAGAAAATACCCCAGGACAGGGTGATTAGTTTGGAAACAATCAGGTAATGTTTTTCACCGGCCTCCGGGCGAAAGTAACGCTGGTAGAAATCCTTCATGGTTACCGCGCTCAGGGAATTTAATCCGGAATCCAGACTGGACATTAAGGCCGCCATAATGGCGATGAAGATAAAACCAATCAGTCCGTTGGGGAGGAAGCTGACAATAAACATGGGAATCATCCGGTCCGGATCGTGCTGCAGGATCTGGCTGACCTGGTTTGCCGAAACACCCAGTGCCGAACCAACCTGGCTTAAGGATTCCGGCTGTGCGAATACTGCCCCGACGAATAGCCCCATCAGACAATAGGATAGTACCAGCGGGAATCGGCCAACCGCATTCACGATCAGTGATTTGCGAACCTCATCCACATGCCCAACCGATAATTCACGCTGCACCTGACTTTGGTCCGTTCCATAGTATGATGCATAGAGAAAAATACCCCCGATGAGCATCGGCCAGAAAGCATAGGCCTCGCCTTCCCCAAAACCGAAATGGGTAAAATCGAAAACCTGTAACCGGTCGGGGGAGATGGTGGAGAAAGTCGATTCAAATCCAACAATCGAGAAAGCCACATAGCCGCAAATCAGGATGCCGGCAACGATAATAACCATCTGCAGAACATCGCTCAGAATCACCACCCGGATTCCCCCCAGTGCGTCGTAAATAACGGTAACCGATCCAATCAATATAATGGCCGCAGGTGTGGATATATTTAAGGCAGTGGATAAAACCAGACCACCGGCCAGGATAGCCACCGCTGTGGCCAGCCCCCTGCCTAATTGAAACAGAAAACTGACCAGAGACCGGGTCCCCGAATCAAACCGATCCTCCAGAAACTGATAGATACTGACATAATGTTTCTGATGCAATACCGGTATGATAATGGCCATCACCAATATCAGGGCCAGGGGAACACCAAATTCATAACTCAACCATTTCAGACCGCCATTTTCCTTTAGGGCAACAAAGGCAGGGGCAGAGACAAAACTGATCGCACCCAACTGGGTGGCCATGGTTGAAGCACCGGATTGCCACCATTTTATTTTTCTACCCCCCAGATAATAATCCTCGGTATCGTTCTGACGCCGGTTAAAATAGAGCGCCAGAAGTATTACACCCAGCAAATAAATTACTATTACAATCCAGTCCAGATAATTCATTGAAAACCTTTTAGTATTGACAGTTTAATTTGAAATCAACAATCAATCGCCCACTTAAAATAAAGGAGTAAAATACCGGTAAAATATGAGGTACCATGAGAAAACGGATTATAACCACAAATGAAGGAAATTCAAAATGTTTATTCTTCCAGAGAATGGCGGACTGCCTTCAGCAACTCCAGGAGGGCAAATGGTTTTTTCAGAAAAGGATGGCCTTTTTTCTTAATTATATTCCAATTCGATTTATCGCCGGTGTATCCGCTGGTCAGCAAAACCGATATATCTTTTTTCTGTTTGAGTAAAGCATTAACAAGATCTAAACCGCTTTTGTCCGGTAAAACCACATCAGAAAATATCAGATTGATCTTATCCTTGTTTTCCTCAAATTTCTGTATGGCGGTACCAAATGATTCTGCCTTGACTACCCGATAGCCATATTCCTCCAATATTCCTGCGGCAAATTCCCGGATACCCTCCTCATCCTCCACCAGCAAGATAAGTTCCCCTTTACCGCGATAATCCCTGAGCTCTGTTTGTTCTTCCGTCTTTTCTGTTCTTTTTACAAATGAGGCCGGAATATATACCCTAAATTCGCTGCCCTTGTTCAGCTCACTATCAACCGTTATCCATCCCTCATGCTGCTGAATAATTCCGTAGACCACCGAAAGTCCGAGACCGGTGCCCTTGCCAATTTCCTTGGTGGTAAAAAACGGTTCAAAAATATGCTGCATAATTTCCGGAGACATTCCGATGCCATTATCACGGAAGGTAATACAAACAAATCTGCCCGCCCGGGCCTCGGGCATTTGTTTACTCTCCTCTTCCGATAAAACCACATTTTTACTTTTAATGGAAATTTTACCGCCTTTGGGAAGAGCATCGCGGGCATTAAGAATTAGATTCATCACCATTTGTTCCATATTCCCGGCATCTGCCCAGATTTTCCAGATATCCCCGGCCAGGTCTGTCTCAATGAAAATATCCTCCCCTATAATTCGATCCACCAATTGGAGTATGTTCAGAACAATTTCATTGATGTTCAGCGAAGTTGGTTCAATGGCTTGTTTCCGGCTAAACAAGAGAAGTTGATTGGTCAAATTTGCCGCTTTGCGGGAGGCCTTTTGTATCTGTTTAAGATTCCGGTAAAGCCGCTCATGCTCCTGAACCGAATGAAGGGATAAATCGGTATACCCTTGGATGGTGGTAAGCAGGTTATTGAAATCATGAGCAATCCCGCCCGCCAGGGTGCCAATCGCCTCAAGTTTTTGCGCCCGGATCAACTGGGATTGCATATTTGTTTTTTCCAGCTCGGCCTTTACCTGCCTGGTAATATCAGTATTTGTACCAATTATTTGGTTGGGTCTGTCCTCAACATCCCGGTATAATGAACCTCTGGCCTGAAACCACCGGATGCTTCCATCCCGGTGCAACATGCGGTAGTTAATATCATATCGAGGAATTTTACCTTTAACCAGCGCCTCGGCTTCAGCAGTTACTTTTTTGCGGTCCGATGGATGAACCAGATCTAACCAGGCTTCCATTCGATTTTCAATTTCATTATCATCATAACCCAAAATCATTTTCAATACCGGATCAACATAAATTTCATTTGTGGTCAGATTAAAATCCCACACCCCCACATTACCAGCCAAGGTGGCCATTTTATATCTTCGTTCGCTTTCTTCCAGTGCTTCTTCAGCCTCCCGGCGTTCGGTAATATCCCGGATAGTCCCCAAAATAAATTTCTCATTTTTGATTTCAAGAATTTCCCCGGACATAAGAGCAGTGCGGATTTGCCCATCCTTCATTCTAAATTTTGTTTCAAAATCTTTGATATGTCCATCAGCCAGCATAATGGAGACATATTTAGCTCGGTCTTCAGGATTCACCCATAAATTTAAATCCAATGCAGTCTTGCCAATTGCTTCCTTATGATTGTACCCGGTAAGTTCACTGAACCGATCGTTTACCTCAATTATTTTACCATCTTCAACAGATGAAATGATTATGACATCCGGGCTTAGGCGAAACGCTTTGGAAAACTTTTCTTCCGAGGCTTTTAAAGCCTCCTCAACCATTTTACTTTCGGTAATATCCTCGTAGCTACCGAAGATGCCAATAACATTTCCCTCGGTATCCAAAAGCGGTTTTTTGGAAGTTCTTAACCACAGGTTTGTGCCGTTCGATCTTTGCTGGGGCTCTTCGAAATTTATTTTCTCAATTTTCTTTTCCATCACTTCCTTGTCATCTGCCCGGTAAAGTTTGGCTGAGGCTTTCCAGGATAATTCAAAATCATGCTTGCCAATAATTTCTTCAGGACTATTCAGACCCGCATCTTTGGCAAATGGCTTGTTACATCCCAGATATTTAAAATTTCGGTCCTTCCAAAAAATCCTTTGCGGGATGGTGTCCATGATCAGCTGCATCATTTTTTGGGAATTTCTCAGTGCTTCTTCTGCCTGTTTCTTTACTGAGATATCTCGGACAATCGCTTGAACGTGTGAACCGGTACTCAATTCTACCCGGGCGAGATTGATCTCGGCATAAAAAGGGGTCCCGTCCAATTTTTTATGCTCCCATTCGAATATTTGCGGTTTCTCCTTCATCGCCGCTTTTAATTTCTTAAGACCTTTTATTTCCGATTTCTCACCATCCGGTTGTCTCGGCGGCGAAAATTTAAAAGGCGTCTGTCCGATGATATCTTTACGTTTGCAGCCAAATATTTCCAATGTTCTCCGGTTACAATCTATGAAAGTATTATCTTTCATAAGAAATATGGCGTCCCCGGCAGATTCGTACAGAGTCCTGAATTTGTTCTCACTCTCGGTAAGTGCCTGCTGGGAAATTTTCTGTTCCGTGATATCGTGACCAATACCCATTGCATATCCAGCAACATTTCTGGAACTCTGCCAGAATAACCATCGGTCTCTTCCCTTGCTGTCCTTTACCAGACGATCGTAGGGGGATTTGAGCGGAGACTGCTTGCCTGAGGCAATCCGGGCGACTCTCTGTTTTTCTTTCTTACGGATTTTTTCATCGGTCCGGGTTAAATTCCACCACCCGTCACCCAGGATTTGTTCTTTGGTAAAACCTAAGATTGATTTAACCCCCTGATTGGCATAAATAATCTCACCACTTTTATCGGCAACCAGTACAATCGCTTTGACTTTTTCCAGGATATCAATGGACAATTCCAAACGATGCTCAATTTCCTTTTTTTCAGTGATGTCCCGGCCAACCGATTGAATTTCCTTTATTTTTCCATTTTCGTCAAAAAATGCCTGGTCCGTCCACTCCTGCCAGCCAATTTTTCCATCCGGCCGTATAACCCGATGGATATCCGTCCCAACTGGATTATTTGGCTTCAGCCGGGCAATTTTCTCCTTTACTGTCTGTCTGTCTTCTTCAACAATTAAGGGGAAAAAGCTGCTCCCGATTAATTCTTCCCAGGATTTGCGAAAATATTGACAATAGGCTTCATTAACAAAAGTACGGGTACCATCCGGTTTCCACCGGACAATAAACTCCGTCTGCGACTCTACCACCGAACGATACCTGGCTTCACTCTCGGACAGGGCTTCCTCCGCTTTCTTTCTTTCGGTGATATCGATAGTCTCCAGCACTACACCGGTTAACTCGCCTTTATCATCGTGTATCACATTCCAGGAAGTGGATGCATACCAGATTTCCCCATTTTTCTTTACTGCCTTGTATTCAAAATTTTTATAACCAGTGCCACCCTTCAGGGTTGAATCGAAGAGATTTCGGGCCTTTTTTTCATCATCCTTGTGCACCCACCACTTTAGTTTACCCAAAAGTTCTTTTTGAGAATAACCGGTGATTTCTTTGCAATTGGGACTTACATAAACATTTTTACCTTTTTTATCGGAAATAAGAATCAGATTCGGGGCTGTTTCCACAATAGTGCGGAATCTTTCTTCACTTTCCCGAAGTGCCTGCTCAGTCATTTTATTCCGGGTAATATCCCGGGCAACCCCGAAGAAACCTTCTATATTCCCATCCGAATTTAGCCGGGGAACAACCTTGTCCTCAAACCAGCGGTATTCTTCCGAGTCTTTTACTTTTAGCCGATAAGTTCTGGTTATCGGCTTTTTTAACTGGGTAATTTTATGAGTGTCTTCAATTATATCAGGAACATCATCGGGATGAACAATCTGGAACCACAAAAGGGGATTTTCCAGAAACTCTTCCGGGTCGTATCCAATAATATTTTTTACCTGCGCCCCAATAAACTCAACTTTCCCTTTAAAGGGATCAGTCGAGGTATCTACGACATAGATTACCTCGTTAATATTTTCGACTAACAGACGAAGACTGTCAGCACTCTCCTGGAGTTTATTCATACTTTCGGTGAGGTTAATTATTTGTTCTTCTGGAGATTTGACAGATTTCATCAGTCTTTTAGTATCCGGTTATTATTTGGTAAACTGAGTTGAACCTTTAAAAGCACTATCGACAAAAATATTTAAACTATTGAATTTCTCCGATTAATAACTGTTACAGAAGTTAAAGCTTAAATCAATTTTTCTGTTAATCCTAAAACCGGAAACATACGCTGTTTCAAACTAAATAAAGTAATGCGGGCAAAATTGATATTTTTCTTAATGTGTAATAAATGCTTCTCTCTGCTTCATAATTATATAAACAGATTTAGAAAAACACAAATAATTTGTGATGGCAAATTGACGGTGCTAAGAAAAATTATCTGCCATCATACATGAGAAGGGGAAAATATGAAATAATGGGATAAAAATATTCGTCGGACGCAGCATCATAAATAGCCAACTTGAGAAATGTGGAAACCATGAGATTAAACTGAGGGTCTATTATCGAACTAATCTCACATCGTCTATAAATACAGTAATGGGTGAAGATAAACGGCTGGCAAAAATACCAAGATTCATTATTTTTTTCAGATTCATCTCTCGTCCGGCCGGCGCATTGGTTATCTCCTCTATCGGAATGATCACATGATTCCAACCCGGGTGAAGAAACAACCGTTTATTCAGCCGATCCTCAAAAGGTTCTCTATTTTTAATATGAATATCATCATGGATCCGGCAGGTCATTCTTAGATTATTTTCTGAAAACAGATAAAACTCGAGATACTGAAAACCATCCCATTCCCGGGGAAAATAATTCAAAGAAACACCGGAATACAGATCGGTGGTCAATAAGATTTTCGCACAGGTTTTACCGGAATGTGAAAAGTCATCGACTTTCTCCATTTTTGCATCACCATTCCAGCGATCCATTTCAAAGGGTGTTTCAAAATCAGATAAAACCGGGAATTGTTTATGCGAAATAATTTCGTCGGCTATCGCCCGGAAAGGAAAATAGAGTTCAATCAGCAAAAAAATAATCAAGAACACCTGAGCGAGTTTTAGGTTTTTTTTCGGCATGAACCTGTTCACCCGGGCAAAAAAGAAAAAGAAAAGAAACATTCCCAGTAGATCCCTCCAAACGTCATGAAAATCCAGATCGCGGTGAAATTTTATTTGAAGAAGTTCAATAAATATGCCGATAATTAGAACGATCAGAAACAGAAACAGCAGCTGCCTTATCAAGTTTTTTCTTTTTAACCAAGACCAATATGTTAATGATGCATAAGCAAAAGTAAAAAAAAGCAGAATATGACCAATGTTCCAGATATTTTTAAAGGACCGGGCAGCGTAATAATCCGGACCACCAAAAAACAACAAAACAGAACCCACAATTAAAATGATTGAAACTGTTATCTTATTGATGCGATACTTCAATTTTTTCCTAACTTCAGGTTATATGAAGAAAATATTCAGGCAAAGATATAAATGTCTTCCGGTTAAAAAAATCTGATAGATCAATTTTCAGGAGAGTGCTTTTTTAATATCCGCCGACAACTCGGCCTCGATTTTTATTTTGAATTCTGCTTGTGTTTCAGATATATTTAAATGAATCATTAAAAGTTCAGAACTTTTAAAGATTCTTGTTCGTATTAGAAAAAATAAGTTTTAATCAAAATCATATTTTTCAGTGTATCATGAGTAAAAAATTGAAGTACTATTTATTCATCTGTATTGCTTTATTTGCATTTCTCAAAACTTCCCCAGCACAATGGTTTTACTACGGACGAAACAAAGTTCAGTATACGGATTTCAACTGGCATGTTTTAAAAACGGACCACTTCGATATATACTACTATCCGGAAATGGAGGACCTGGCAGAACGAGGTGCTTATTTTGCCGAGGAGAGCTATCGCTATCTGGAAAACAAATTTAACTTCACCATCAATCGCCGTATCCCGCTCATTTTCTACAGCTCGCATTTACACTTTCAGCAGACCAATGTAACCCCCTCTTTTATACCGGAAGGCGTTGGCGGCTTTTTTGAATTTATTAAAGGCCGGGTGGTTATTCCCAGTGACGGGAATATCAATCAATTCCGAAAAGTGATTTTTCATGAACTGATCCATGTCTTTATGCACAGCAAGGTATATTATGTGAATAAAGAACACTCCCGTTTTGAGGGCACCTATCCTCCCCTCTGGTTTGTAGAGGGACTGGCAGAATACTGGTCAAGTGAATGGGATTCCCAGGCGGAAATGGTAATGAGAGACGCCGTCTTAAATAATTATGTGGTGCCGCTTTCCCAAATGTACCGGATTACCGGGACATATATGATGTATAAAGAGGGACAGGCAATCCTTCAATACATTGCCGAGAATTACGGGGAAGAAAAAATTTTACTGCTGATGGAAAACCTGTGGAAATACGGAAAATTTTCGGATGTATTCCGCCATGTCATTGGTAAAACTTATGAGGAATTTGATCTGGAGTGGATGTACTATCTCAAGAAAAAATATTACCCCCTGCTCAAAGATCACGACCTGTCCAAAATGGTGACAGCAACCATTGTAAGGGATGGCTATAACTTTAAACCGGCCTATTACAAAGATAATGAAGGCACTGAACAGGTGGTCTATGTGGGGAATAAGACCGGCTACTCTAATATTTATATGAACAGACTGGATCCTCTCAATATCAAACAGCGAGAAAAAAGAACCACTTTGGTGAAGGGCGAGCGAACGCCGGAATTTGAGTCCTTCCACCTTTTTTCCAGTAAAATTGATGTGGATAAAGAAGGTAATCTGGCTTTTTCTTCCAAGAGCGGTGAAAATGACGCACTTTATATTTACAATATCCCGGAAAGAAGGATCGTCCACAAATACCAATGGCCCAAAATTGTGGGAATTTCCTCCCCATCCTTTTCTCCAAACGGAGGAAAAGTTGTTTTCAGCGCGGTGGATTTCAGTGGCAAGGAAGATCTGTATATTTTAGATCTGAATAGTGAAGATTTAATGCGCCTTACGGAAGATTTTTACGAAGACAAAGCGCCTTCCTTTTCACCCGATGGTAATAAGATTGTATTCTCATCAGACCGGACACAATTTGGCAAGATGTGGTGCTATAATCTGTTTATTTACGATCTGCAGACAGATCTCATCTATTATCTGACGGTGGGAGAACAGCAGGATAACACACCGGTGTGGTCCCCCGATGGAAATTATATTGCTTTCACCTCGGACCGGGATTCCACTCTGAATTTGTGGGTGGCAGATCTGACCGGAATTCCCAGTTATGATGCCTCCAGTTACTCCCAAATAAAATTTAAGAAAATCTCACAATTTGCAAATGCCGCATTCGATCCGGAATGGGCCGATGATAATCGCTTACTTTTCGCGGTTTATGAAAACAACCGTTTCCAAATCCGGATGATTCAGGATTTGTCGGAAAAATTCCAGAAGCCGGCAGAGGTAATGGCAAACTCAACCTTGCAGGGACATCGTCAGTGGGAATTCTCCAGACTACCCGGCAGCAAGGTGCAATCAAAATTTCGATATCGCAAAAAATATGATCTGGATTTCGCACAGGCGCAGGTCAGTCAGGATCCCTTCTGGGGGACGACCGGTGGAGCAATATTTGCCTTAACCGATGTGATGGGAAATGATCAATATTATTTTTTAATCTATAATAATTCTCAAACCCGCGGGGACTTCTTTAAAAGTTTTAATGCGGCTGTCACAAAAGTTTCCCTGGCAAACCGGCTGAATCATGCCTATGGACTGTTCCGATATTCCGGACGATATTTTAATTACCGGGACGGCTATTATTTTGAGGATCGGGTCGGCGGATTCTTTACCATCAGCTATCCTTTCTCCCAATTTAACCGGATGGAATTTAATACGAATTTAAGCTATTCAGATAAAGACATTATCGGTCTCTCCCGGAGACATGCCATACTCACTTCAAATTATATTTCATTCGTATCGGATAATTCCATCTGGTATTACACCGGGCCAATCCAGGGCCATCGTTACAATTTTACCGTCGGGAATACCTATGACCTGAGGTGGTCGAATGTCAATTATTACACTTTCCTGGCAGATCTAAGACAATACTTCCGCTTATCACCCGGACTGACCTATGCAGTTAGGCTCCTTACCCTTTATAATGAAGGGAAGGAAACCCAGTGGTTTTATCTCGGTGGTAGTTGGGATCTGCGAGGATACCGGCGCTGGTCTATTCGTGGTGAAAAAATTGCCCTCATCTCTAATGAGCTGCGATTTCCCTTTATCGATTATCTGGGAATCAAATTCCCCTACCTGGGATTGGGCTTTCAATCCATCCGCGGCGCACTCTTTGTCGATGCCGGAAATGCCTGGAATGATGAATGGCAGGGTCTGCTTGGCAGTATGGGCTTTGGATTCAGGATGAATTTTGGCGGCTTCCTGGTTTTACGACTGGATATCGGTAAAAAAACGGATTTCAAAAAAATCACCTCGGATTGGTTCACCCAATTCTTTTTCGGATGGGATTTCTAATGCACAGCAAATCTTTAATAAAAATAGTATTGTTAATTTTATTTACGGCAACCCTTATCTGGCAATGTTCCGGTCTGGTCCGATTTAAAATTACAGATCAGGACAGGCAAACTTCCACTGATGGCTGGTTTACTGCTTATGGGTCAAATCTTCGTCAGAATACAATCGATACAGATGTCCTCCCACCTTATCAGAATTCCTGGTCAAAGCGATATAAATCTGTGGTGACCGACCAACCCCTGGCTATTGGTAACTATGTGCTGTTTACCCTACAGAACGGTATGCTAGCCTATTTTGATGTGGAGTTGGGGCAAATGGTTGGTGATGGACGGATTGCTCCGGGATTTCTGCATTCCGGCACTATAAATGGCAATGTACTCTATTATGCTGCCAACCTGGGCCGCGAAACCGTAGCGGCACTGGAATTAACCACCCTGAAAAGAAAATGGGAAAGTTCCTTACCCACTATGAATACTTCTCCGGTTAGCTGGGATAAGTACATTTACGTTGGTACCGAAAATAATCAGATTTTTTGCCTGAATCGCAATTCCGGGGAAAAGGTGTGGAGTATTCCGGTAAAAGCCACCTTATTTGGCGTTCCGGCAGAAGCAGACGGAAAAATTTATTTTACCGATGTGAAGGGAAATATTTACTGTCTGTCAGGAAAAACCGGAAATATTATCTGGGAAAAAAACCTCGCTGAAAATATTTATAGCGGTCCGGTCATTGGGGACAAATATCTTTTTATCGGCTCCACCTCCGGACTTCTTTACGCACTGAAGCCGGCAACCGGTGAAATTGCCTGGAGTTATGAATCCGGCGGGTCTATCTATGGTCATGCAGCCTACAAAAACGGAACAGTCTACTTTGGCAATAATGCCCACCTGATGCAAGCTTTGGATGCAGAATCCGGTCAAAAGATCTGGGAATTCAAAACAAAAGGAATTAATAATACCGCCCCTTTAATCGGAAAAGATCTGCTTTATTTCGGTTCATGGGATAAATACTTTTACGTATTGGATCGTTTTAATGGTAATTTGATTTATCGCCAGGAATTTAAAAGAGCCATAAAATCGTCTCCCTTAATCTATCGGGATAAAATATATTTCCAAACTGCAAATGACCACTTTTACTGTCTGGAAAACCAAAAAATTGTCTCAAAAACGGACGAGTAAAATGAAAAACTTATTCATCATATTCACCCTTATTTTCTGTATATCGGCATTTACCCAATCTAATTCATCTCTGATATCAATTCATTCCAGTCCGGATAGTATGAATATCCGGCTAGATTCAGTCCTGATTGGCAGCACGCCGCTGGAAAAGATTGCAGTTAAACCCGGTCCACACCGGCTCGAAGCTATCTCTCCTTACCCTGGTCTGTGGAACAGTACCAACCAGATTATTCAATTCTCGGTTGCAGCGGGAAGCGACACCACCATCTCAATCAGGATGATGCAACCGGTAAAAATTAATAGCATTCCCTATCACGCGGAACTCTTTCAGGACTATTCCTCTTTGGGATTAACCCCGGTGACACTCATGTTTGAAGATTACCGCGGTAAAGAATTCCGGCTGGAGAAAGATGGATTCGAAAGCAAAACTTTCACACTTTCGGAAGCCAGGCCTTATCTATTCAAACTTGAACCCATGAAACTGGCCCAAGCAGACGAGGAATCAGGTTCATTTCTGCATTCCATGTTCCACACCAAGATGAAATCAAAATTTCTGCTGTTGACCGGAACGGTGGTTACCAACTGGCTGGCATTCTATTTAAAAAACCTTGCTGACGATAATTATGAAAAGTATCGCACAACCGGAAATCCGCAACTGATGAATAGCTATTGGGATAAAACCCAGAAATACGATCGATTATCCGACATCAGTATTGGTGTTTCTTATGCTTTTCTGGGGGGATTAATCTTTACCGTTATCTGGTAATTCAGGTATTTAAAAATATTTTTGAAAATTAATCAAAAAAGAGCTTGACAAATTTAGATTAAACTATTAATTTACGAGCGACCTGTAAAGGTCAAAACCTCCCTCCCAACTCCGCAGGGGACGCGTCATGTGTCCCCTGTTTTTTTTATTATAATGATCTTTTTTATAATCCCGATGTAAAACGAGTGAAATATTTTTATCTTATGGGCACCTTTTTACTTAAGATTCCTTAATGGAGAAGAAAAATGAAATACTGGATAATTACCCTTTTATCGATGATATCTTTTATGCTTGGCTCAGTGTCTGCCCAGATGGGTTTTATTCCCCTGGCAGTCGACCATGCCATATTTATAAGTAGCTCCGGAAAAAACTATATTGAAATCTATCTTTCCTTTTATCAGAATAATCTGCAATACCTGCCGGTGGATAACAAATTTTTTGCTGAATATGTGGCTACTGCGGAAATCCTGCAAAATGATTCTACCCTAAGAAGAACCATAGACCAAAGAAATAGTACCATCGACTCACTCGATGAAATAACCCCGACCCGTAAATTTCTAAATGCATTTACCTTCGAATTGAACCCGGGTAATTACAATGGAAAGGTGATTGTTCAGGATGTGAACTCGAACAAGATGGGAGAATATTATTTCGATTTTATAATGCCCGCTTTAATTGATGATTCACTTTCCATCAGCGAAATTGAATTATCCAGCCATATCGTTGCAGACAGCAGCAGTGGCGAGTTTAATAAAAATTCACTCCTGGTCTTACCGAATCCCTTCAATCTGTATCATGTTGTTATGCCAGTGGTATATTATTATGCAGAAATTTATAACCTGCAATACTCACCGGATAATCCCGGTGAATATTCGGTAACCGCATCCATCCGGGATATGAACGGAACGGTGGTAAAAGAATATCCGGTAAAAAAACATAAGAAACCGGGAACATCGGCAGTGGTGGTCGGTGGCTATAATGTCGTTACTTTGCCGACTGCAAATTATGTTTTAAATTTGACCATCACCGATGAACAAACCGGGCAAACTGTAAATCAATCCAAACGATTTCAATTTCTGAAACCGGGTGACCAGAAAGCCAGCAAAACAGATTCTTCCGAAATCGTTAGCCGGGTGGCACGGGACATTTCCATGTACGCTAATTTCACCGATGAGGAACTGGATAAAGAATTTGATATGGCCAGGTATATTGCAGATAAAAATGAGAAGAAAATATATGAGACCCTTAATACGGAGGGCAAACGGTCTTTTCTGGCAAAATTCTGGAGACGGTTTGATCCGAATCCGCAAACCGATATCAATGAATTTAAGCAGCATTATTTTGAACGAATAAATTTTGCCAATTCGAATTTCAGCGCTGCGAAAAAAGAGGGTTGGAGGACAGACCGTGGTCGAGTTTTATTGACCTACGGGAGTCCTAATGACATTGAGCGCAATTATATGAGTATTAATACCAAGCCTTATGAGATATGGCAATATCACGAACTGGAGGGTGGGGTAATATTTGTTTTCTCGGATCTGAGAGGATTCGGAGAATACGAACTCATTCATTCAACTTATAGCCGGGAACTGCACCAGCCGAATTGGGAGAATCTGGTACAAAGAGCCGAGAGCGGTATAACACCGAGGGATTATTAAAGCAAATTTTGATTTTTGGTAGTTTGCTTACCGGATGTTTATTTTTTCTGTGCGCCGACAGGAAATATCCGCGACATCATCCGCCTCTTTGTCCAGCCCACAATATAACGGACGAACATAGCAATCCTTGTAATCGGATACACCTTTCAGACACATCAGGCTGCGGCGGGAATAGGAACGGGAATCCTTATGGTATTCCACGTCTACAAGAGACCCGAATGGACACTGCATACACTCATCCGGCTGATCATTAAATTCACTGGCCATTTCCTGTGCCATCACTACTTTTTGCTCGTCCCAATATGGTGTTTCCTCCCCTTTCATTGTTGATACACCCCTAAGCCGGGAGAGCACCAGCCGTCCGGATTCCACACCCAGTTGGGCAAATGCTTCAATCCGATCTCCGGTTGCCAGGCCAAGCGATTTATAATATTTCCCGGAGAGAAAAGCATATACCGGGTCCTCAAATAAAATACGGTCCAGGTAAATCTCCTTGAAAATCAGAAGATATCCGCGGAAGGAAAGATAACTGGTTTTGGGATAGACCTTTTTTTTGAAATGCGGTTTAATCCCGGAAATCTCACCGGCGACTTCCAATTGTTTATAATTGACTTCCATCAGCCAGTCTTCAAATTCGATAAGGGAATTTCGGAATTCATTAAAATCCTTCAGGCTGACCTGCAGTTCGGGATAGTTATGAATTTTCTCTTCGTAAAAGTCCCGGCAGCCAAAACACTTACGCCCAACATGGGAAAAGCCGCGATAACATTTATTCTTTTTATTCAACTGCTTACAACGCCAGCGAAAATAAAAACAGCCCTGGGGATAACACTGTTTTTCTTTCAGAATATGATAAACTGAAATCCGGTTCTGAAATTTTCGGTGTACATCATGCACACATCGAAAAATGTCGGTTCTTTTATATGGATTTTTCATTTTTACTTCTTCCGGCCTTTCAGGTAAGATAGAAATATAAAATATCAAGATCAAACTAATTCAATTTCCATTAATTATCATGATTTATGATTTAGGAGAGGTTTGGAAAACCATATTGACAAATTTCGTGATTTTTATTACTTTAAACCGAGTGGAATAAATGATGATTTTATCTCACACCATTTTACTATATGCATTGTTGCCAGACGAGGAGTCCCGGTGAATCCCTACTACTATAAATGTTTTAACTGCCACAGCCAATATTCGGCCAGCGAAATTGAGCAGGATCTCCATTATCTCTGTCCAAAATGTGGCAAGGCGGAGAAGAACAAACCGCTACGCGGTATATTGCTGACTCACTATGATTATCATCATTTAAAGAAAAGTTATAACCGGTCCTTTTTTCTGAAACAGCCGGTAGGACAGATGTGGCGATATCCCCTTCTCTGGCCATTACAGCCACCGGAGTATGCCAAGGATCCCCCTTTTCGGAAGATCGAATGGAAAGAACTCTTCTCGGTCGATCTCCCGGCTAACAAAATGCATGAACTCAGCGTTGATAATCATACGGTTATATTACTGGATGAAACCAACAATCCCACCTATTCCTATAAAGACCGGGCTTCAATACTGGTGGCACTCAAAGCACGGCAGCTTGGTCTGAATGCAGTATCCACGGCCTCCACGGGAAACGCGGCTTCCAGTATGGCCGGCATTTGTGCCCGCCTTGGATTGCAGGCACATCTCTGGGTGCCCGAAAACATCCCTGAGGCCAAGCTGATGCAAATCCTGGCCTACGGCGGTCAGGTTCATCTGGTGCAAGGGGATTATGACACAGCATTCGATCTTTCCTTGGAGATTTCGCAGAGGATGGGATGGTATAACCGTAACACCGCCTATAATCCCCTGACCATGGAAGGGAAAAAATCCGGTGCTTTCGA
>CAZTXJ010000046.1:17026-18839 GCA_964617285.1 uncultured Calditrichaceae bacterium
ATTTCTGCCGGTGCACCCAGAAATCTATATTTCGCAGCAAACGCCGTTCGGGAGAGTGGTGGCTTTTCCATAGAAGTGGATGATGCAGACATCGTGGAATCGCAGAAATTGATCAACCAGAAAACCGGCATTCTGGTGGAACCGGCAGGAGCGGCGAGTCTGGCAGGTTATTTAAAAGCCAAATCAGTGGATAAAATCGATCCGGAAAAAAAATCTATGATCCTCCTTACCGGCAGCGGATTAAAGGATATCGACTCCCTGAAAAGGCTGCATCGGCGTCCCGATGCATTCCGGACTGAAGTGTGGCAGGAAAGATATGTGGGAGAATAAGTGATGAATTCCCTGAATGGACTGATCATCAGTGCGGGTTATTCCAGCCGGATGAACCATTTTAAACCCTTAATGGACTACCAGGGAATGCCATTTCTGTTAAATATTATCCTGAAAATCCACCCGGTCTGTAACGATATTATAGTTGTCACCGGCTATCGCAGTGAGGAGGTCCGTCAGGAAACAGATCATCTGTTGAGCGGAAAACCCAAATCGAAGTGGTTGAATGCTGCAGCATTTTTACCTGCAGATTGGGATAAAATTAGAAACAAGTTAAGATATGTCTTTAATCCGGATTATAAGTACGGGATGTTCACCTCGCTGCAGACTGGTCTGCAGGAAGCAAGCAAATCGGAATGGACGCTCTATCATTTTGTCGATCAGCCGCAGATTCCGCCACCCTTTTATGCCGAGTTCATTCAACAGATCGACAATTCTTTCGATCTGATACAACCCCGTTTTGAGGGGAAAAGAGCTCACCCGATCCTGTTCAATCATAAAGTAAAACAATTGATATTGGATGCCACCGGAGATCAGAATCTGAAATCAGTTTTGCAAAACAATTCCATCCGTAAGAAATACTGGGACTGTTCATATCCGGAAGTTCTGATTGACTTCGATACTCCGGCAGATCTTCCACAAGTTGGAGCCAGCCATGAATCTCTATGAAAAAATACTCGATCTCTCCCGTGAAAATCAAGCTTTTGCCATCGCCACGGTTACCAAAACCGCAGGATCTGTTCCCGGGAAAACCGGCTTTAAAATGCTGGTCACCTCCGAAGGAAAGACCTACGGGACGGTTGGTGGCGGGGAAATTGAACAAGCGGTTAAAAAAGAGTGTCTGAAACGGATAGGTAATGGTGAATCCGGATTGCAGGAATATATTCTGCAGGAGAAAAAATCAGCCGTAAAATCCACTGGAGAAGCACAGGTAATCCCGATGATGTGCAACGGCCGGGTATGGATTTTTTATGATGTTCCGGCGCTGCAGGATCCGGTATATCTGTTCGGCGGTGGGCACGTCGGCCAGGCCCTGAGCTACTTTCTGGCAAAATTAAATTACCGGGTTATCCTGGTCGATAACAGAGAGGAATTCGTTTCGGAGCAGAAAAACCCTTATGCCAGCGAGAGAATTTTTAGCGATTATATTGAATATGCGGCAAAATTCCAGTTACCTAAAAATGCCTTTGTTATTATTATGACCCAGGGACATGGTTTTGATTATGAAATTCTGGAACAGATTTACCGTCGAAAGTTGACCTGTAAATATATCGGGGTTATCGCTTCAACTTCCAAAGCCACAAAATTACTCAGCCGTTTACGGGAAAAATTCGGTAAGAAGGTCGATCTTTCACATATTTATACCCCCATTGGTCTGGACATTGGCGGTAATACAGAAAGTGAAATTGCCCTGAGCATTGCCGCAGAAATCCAGGCGATTAACTTTGGAAAAAATGTTCCTCACCTGAGGACATAAAAATCA
>CAZTXJ010000046.1:18939-21097 GCA_964617285.1 uncultured Calditrichaceae bacterium
TGGTGGAGGCGCATGGAACCCAATGCGGATTCTGCACACCCGGCATCGTCATGTCCCTGTTTGCCCTGTACAAAAACCAGCCCAAGGCGGATTCCGGAGAAATTCTGACAGCCCTGTCCGGTAATTTATGCCGCTGTACCGGATATCAGCCGATTATCGACGCCGGGAAAAAAATGTTTCTGGCGAAAGCAGAAGACCAGTTCGACCGGAATACAGGATCACTGAGAGAAATGTTGAACTCAATTCCCAGAGATGGGATAGCCATTAAGACTGACTGGCAGAAATACTTCCAGCCGGTACATTTGCATGAAGCGCTGAAACTCAGGGCAAAATATCCGCAGGCTTATTTATTGAGCGGTGCGACGGATATCGCCTTGCATGTAACGAAAGATTTTGAAACTCTGCCGGAAATTATTGACCTGAGCGCCATACCTGAATTACAGGGTTTTTCCCGGGATGATCACTATCTCTACCTCGGAGCTTCAGCAGATCTCACCACCCTGTTACCGGCGGTTCAAAAGCACCTGCCCGCACTGGCGGAGATGTTTTCGATTTACGGATCAGTGCAAATCCGCAATCTGGCGACGCTGGGTGGCAATCTCGGTACGGCCTCACCAATCGGGGATGCCCTGCCGGTGCTGATGGCCTACCGGGCGAGCATCCTGGTGGAGGGAGCAAATGGAAAGCGGGAAATCGGCCTGGATAAATTCTTTAAGGGCTACCGGCTGACCGACCTCAAACCTGATGAAATCATTACCCGGATTAAAATACCAATCGCCACCAATGGCGCAATCGTCCGGTCCTACAAAATATCCAAACGGAAAGATCTGGACATCTCCACCCTGAGCGGTGGATTTCGTTTACAACTTGACGGACAGGGAAAAACCAATGAACTTATTCTGGCATTCGGGGGAATGGCGGACCGGGTAAAAAGAGCAGTTTCTGTAGAAAATTACCTGCGCGGAAAACCCTGGGAAAAAAATACTGTTGAAGAAGCGATGAAACTAATCGATCAGGATTTTAGCCCGATTTCCGATGTGCGGGGAAGTGCGGAATTCAGGCGGGTAGCGGCAAAAAATCTGCTGCTCAAATTCTTGCACGAAACACAGAATGGGATGTAACATAAAATTATTCAGTTTTATAAGAAACAGCAAAGCATAATGAATAATCATAAAAAAGTAACGCCGGAAAAAGGTACACCACACGAAAGCGCCGCAAAACACGTGAACGGAGAATCGATTTATGTGGATGATATACCGACGACCAATCAACTATTAACCGGCCATGTGGTGTACAGTCCCTATGCCCACGCCCGAATCAAATCCTTCGATCTCTCTGCCG
The DNA here is from genome assembly GCA_964617285.1 of uncultured Calditrichaceae bacterium. GTDB lineage: Bacteria > Calditrichota > Calditrichia > RBG-13-44-9 > RBG-13-44-9 > CAYVKM01. The sequence continues at coordinate 20,281 of CAZTXJ010000046.1, forward strand.
CTAAAAAATTACCGGGCATACATGCTGTACTATCTGCCAGGGATATTCCCGGTAAGAATCAGATGGGGCCGGTTATAAAGGATGAACCTTGCCTGGCAGAAAAAGAAGTTGAGTTTATCGGGCAGGGAATATTTCTAATTGCCGGAGAAAATGCCGAAGTTTGCCGTCAGGCGGAAAAACTGATCCGCATCGAATTCGAGGTACTGGAACCGATCCTGGATATTGACACGGCCATTGCCCGGAACAGCTATCTGGGTGAACAGCGGACTATCGAACGGGGTGATCCGCAAAAAGAACTGCAAACTGCTCCACATCTTCTGGAAGGTGAATTACACACCGGTGCCCAGGAACACTGGTATCTGGAAACCCAAGCTTGTCTGTGCCTTCCCGGGGAAGATAAGGAAATGTTTGTCTACAGTTCCACCCAGCATCCTTCCGAAACACAATTATTAGTGGCAGAAGTTTTAGGCATTCCGGTAAATGAGGTGCTGGTGGAGGTGCGCCGTCTGGGTGGCGCTTTTGGCGGAAAAGAAACCCAGGCCAACCACTATGCCTGCTGGACCGCCCTGTTAAGCCGGGCAACCGGTCGTCCGGTTAAAATCCGTTTGAACCGGGATCAGGATCAGATTATGACCGGGAAGCGGCATCCTTTCCGGATCAGGTACAAAGTTGGTTATGATGAAGCAGGAAAAATCCTGGCTGCGGATATTCAGCTGCACAGCGATGGCGGGGCAGCCAACGATCTTTCCTACGCCATTCTGGAACGGGCCATGCTGCATGCGGAGAATTCATATTTTATTCCCAATATCCGGATCAC
>CAZTXJ010000046.1:21197-23300 GCA_964617285.1 uncultured Calditrichaceae bacterium
CTGATCCGAAGTTCGGAATACCGGAAACGGCATCAGGAAATCGCCCGATTCAATCAGCAAAATGAATTCTATAAAAAAGGTATGGCGTTAACCCCGGTAAAATTCGGCATATCGTTTACCACTGCCTTTTTGAACCAGGCTGGTGCGCTGGTAAACATTTATAAGGACGGAACCATTCTGGTGAATCACGGTGGGGTAGAAATGGGCCAGGGGCTGCACACCAAGATGCGAAATATTGCTGCAGCAGAATTTGGGGTGGATGTCTCCCGGATCAAGGTAAATGCCACCGACACCTCAAAAATCCCCAATACCTCGGCCACTGCCGCTTCATCCGGATCCGATCTGAATGGCATGGCGGTGAAAAATGCCATCGGGAAACTGAAAGTAAGAATCGCCGAATCAATCGCCAGTCATTTTTCGAAGGAAGCCGGTAAAGGTAAACAATCGATTGCAGAAGATATCATTTTCGAAAATAATTATATCTATGATAAGAAAAATCCAAAACGCCGCATATCCTTTGAAGCGGCAATCCCTATCTGTTATCTCGGTCAGACCAGTTTGAGTGCCACCGGTTTTTACCGGACGCCGGATATCGGTTTTGACCGACAAAAAGGGAAGGGTCGTCCGTTCCACTATTACGCCTTTGGAATGGCCGTCAGTGAGGTTTTGCTGGACATTCTGACCGGCTACCACAAGCTTGTCCGGACGGACATTCTTCACGATGTGGGTGAATCTTTGAATCCGGCCATTGATATGGGTCAATTGACGGGTGGGTTTGTCCAGGGAGTAGGCTGGTGCACCACCGAGGAGATCAAATGGGATGAAGATGGACATCTGCTCTCCCATTCACCGGACACCTATAAAATCCCCACTGCCGATGATATTCCGGCAGATTTCCGGGTGAATTTCCTGGAGGGATATCCCAATCCCAATACCATCCGGCGAAGCAAGGCGGTGGGAGAACCCCCGTTTATGCTGGCGCTTTCCGCCTGGCTGGCAATCAAGGATGCCATCTCTGCTGTGGGCAATCACGAATTCGAACCGCTATTTTCGCTGCCGGCTACCAACGAAGTTATCCTGTTGTCCATCGAACAGATAAAGAAAAAAATACAGAAAAAAGTTTCAACCACCCTGGTATAACCGTATCAGATTCCATTTGGCAGATAACCAAAAAGGAGGATACATGAAACGCAGGACTTTTCTGAAAATCTCAGCGGTCAGTCCGTTCATATTTCAATCCTTTTTCTGCAGCAGGGATTCCGCCTGGACGCAATTCACCCCCGCTACGGAAAAACAGTTCGATCTGCTGGAAGTGAAGGGGAGCTATAAACAGATCGGATACGAGATCGGGCACCACTTTCAAAACCAGATCAATGCCATTATAGAACGTCGCAAGGACTGGCACCAGAATCTGCTGTCCATCCTGAATTCCGAAACCGGAAAATCCCGCTCGAGAGAACTCTACCAGTTAACCCAGAGATATTTTCCCCATCTCCTGGATGAAATCAGGGGAATTGCCGACGGCGCGGATATCGATTTCAATGCTTTCTGGGCCATGACCATAAAATCCGAGCTGGGCGCGCTCGAACCGGAACCTCCCGGGTGTTCCACCATTGTCTACAACAGCGAGAATAAGAAATGGCTTTTTCATAATGAAGACGGGCACACTGCTTATCACGATATCATGTTCACCGTAAAAGTGCACCCGCCCTCCGGGGTAAGCTTTGTTTCCCTGATTTACCCGGGAATCCTGACCGGCAATGGCCCTTCCCTGAACAGCGCCGGTATTGTGCAGACCACCAATTACATCGGAAGCATTACCTCCGAGATCGGTTTACCCCGTTATGTTATCGGACGGGCTATCCTGGAAGCCAAATCTTTAAAGGAAGCGGAAAAGATTGCCATGATGCATCCCCGGGCCTATCCCTATCATCATAACCTGGCCAGTTTTACCGAAAAGAAATTTTTGTCGGTGGAGACCGTGCCGGGAACTGCCGAATCCAAATCGCCCCGGGGAATTTTCATCCATACCAATCATCTGCTGTATAAAACCACCATGCAATACGAATATGAAGATCAAAAATACAAAACCACCTCTTCCCT
>CAZTXJ010000047.1:0-22929 GCA_964617285.1 uncultured Calditrichaceae bacterium
ATCACCATTTTTCAGAAGTCCGTTGCGGAAAAAAAGGGAAAGTCCCTGTGCGGTAAAATCCCACACAATAACCGAATCCCGATCCGGGATGGCCAGTTTATTCTGCAACCACATCTCCTGACCATTCAGCCGGATGGACACCGGAATTACTTTCATGCCGGCCGGTAACTGAAAGCTCAGACCGTTGGCAGGTTCAAAATTAAGATTCACAGTGAGACTTAATTCCCAGTCCGGCGAAGAATCGCTCATCCGGTTCAGCGCAGTGCTGATATCCCCGGTTTGGGCAGGCAATAAGGTGGTCCAGAATATTGTTAAAATTAAAAATATGTAGCGATATTTCATGATGGAACTCCCCATTATACAATCTCGTGCAAATTATTTGAGAATCAATGAGATAGGCGTGATTCGAATCACAATAAATCAATTAAGAATATATGCTGAAATTGAGTATTACTACTTGGTAATCGCCTTGATCAAGGATAAGAATTCTCTCCCATCGTTCTCGACTAACCGAAGGTTACTTTTTGCTTTTTTAAAATTCGGATTTATAACAGTCGCCTGTTTAATATTTTCCAATCCTTTCAGAAAATAATCCCGGCAGAGTAGCAGATGAATGAGGGCGCGGTAATTCCACATATCCGGATAATCGGCATTTTCAGCCAGAATTTTAGAGATCTTGGACTGATAAAGGGTCAGGATTTTCTTATCCAGAATTTCCGGTTTGTGGCGTAACATCAGGTAAAATTCATAACCCACAATTTCCGGTGCCAGTTTCTGGTAAAACAGTTTGTTGCGATAATCAAAAATCAAAGTTTGGATCTTTCCGAAATTTCTTTGTGAAAAGGCCTGTTTGACCTGCTTGACCAGCGACTGATCCTCTTCATCACCAATCTTGTAAATTTTACTCAGGATCACATTCAAAAATTCCAGGTTTCGCTTTATCTCATCGGTTTTTTTCTGGGAACGGAGCAGAGCAATTCTTTTAAAGATGGCTGCGGCAATATTAAATATGGCTTCCTTGTATTTGGGATTCAATCTGATGGCATGACGAAAATGATTCAGGGCATGGATATAATTTTTTTGTTCCAGTAATACCATACCCAGCATATTATACAAATCAGGATAATTTACCTCGGCTTTTGCCGGAATTTCCAAAACATTGGCAGCGTCCTGGATTTTCTTTTGGTAAAAATAGCAGCGGGCCAGGGCAATATAGGCGCTGTGGAAATTGGGATCAATTTCCACCGCACGTTTCAGATGCTCCTCCGCTTTATCAAATATGTGCAGGGATAAAAATATCGACCCCAGGCGAAAATGGGAAATTACATGATCTTTTGATTTCAGGGTTTGGGAGATTTCAAAAAAGGTTTCGATATTGGAGATGACGCTCTGGTGAAAATCATCCAGGACATATCGGATCCGGCTTTCACCACCTTCTTCATCATTGTTGCTCCGCCGTTCGTACTTATAAGTATCGGCAAAAAGAAGCCGGCCCTGCTCAAAAATTTCGGTCCGGATCGTGCCATCATCAATATTTGTGGCCGTCTGGATATGAAATTTTCGATTCTTGATCGAAATATTTTGATTTAGACCAATATCTGCCATAAAAGCTATATTTTCCTCAAAATATAAATCATGATCAGAATTAATTCAACTCAAATGAATATAACCTTTTCATGGTTTTAAGAACTACCATCGTTAGAAAGTGGGTTAGTGCTCCAGCGCAGCAAAAGCCTGATTCCGGATTTCCAGGGCCTTCTTCAATTTATTTTTTGCCCGCTTGCGGATAGCTTCATCCAAGTTAAGCTTGAGCGCCTGATCGGCCAGGTCATAGGCTTTGGTCCATTCCGCCCTTTCTGCCGAGATTTCCGCCATGTGCACCAGACAATCAATTTCATTAAAATGATTGTTATCATCCATTCCTCGGGCATCTGAAAGGAGGCCTTGGTACAATTCGTAACTGCGGGGCCACTCCCCGATATGAAAATTGGCAAAAGCCAGTGTCCACCGGAAAAACCGGCTCTCGGGATAAGCCTGGCAATTGGAGCTGGCAATCTCCAGGGCTTCCGGGTAATCTCCCTTATCCATTAGAATCCAGCATAACTGATCCCGGCCAATCCATTTTACAAAAATCCCATTCTGCAGAGATTTCCGGATCAGGCTTAATCCCTCCTCCCGTTCGTCGGCAATGAACGGCAGCCAGGTCAAAAAATTTGTCCGGGCACTTTTCCAGTATTTATAACTGCCAATTCCCAGATAGGCATCATAAATTGTACTGTCCTTCTGAACCGCCTTTTCCAGATACTTTACCCCTTTGGAAGCATCCCGGTAGGCAGAAAACCACCCACCTTGTTTGGTCTTCATCAACCCACGGTATAGCAGACTGCTGCCGTAGTAAAAATAAATCCAGCCATCCTCTGTCCCGCTGTCGATCAGGGAATCCGCCAGATGAATGGATTGACTGATCATCTGATTAAATTCCCGGCTGGCACCATAATTTTCCGCATCCAGCATTTTGGCCTGAATTGCTGCCGCAATGTAGAAATAACCAATTGGATGATGGGGATAGTGCTCCTTCAACTTCTGATATATCTGAATAGCCTGATCGAACTGATTGTTGATGGTCAGCTCAATCCCCTGCAATATTTCACTTTTAACCGGTTCGTCAGCAGGATCAACCGCAAAAATCTTTCCTGACAGGAACAGATTTGCTACCCAGATCAAGAGAAGAAACAATATGGATTTTCTCTGTATAAAAACGATCATTCAATTTACCTGATTATCATCCAGATCGTAGACCGAAACCGGGCCATAGGCACTGACTTTGTCCACCAACAAATTGGCATCGCCCACCAGCACGATGGACATTTCTTCAGGCCGGATATATTTTTGTGCTACCGACTGAATATCATCGATACAGACCGAGGCGATTTTGGCTAAATAATCGTCCCAGTAATTTTCCGGTAAGTCATAGAGCTTTTGTTTCAAGGCCAGCGCGGCAATGGATGATGCCGTTTCGTTCTGAAGCGGGAAAATGCCGATCAGATATTGTTTGGCATGCTGTAGTTCCTCCTGCAAGACCGGCTCATGCTGAATTTTCTCAAATTGTTCAAAAAAGGAATCCAGCGCAGGGAGAACAACTTCATTTCGCACTTCGGCATTGGCGATAAATGCACCCGCCTCTTTATAAGCCTGGAGGGAAGAATAGGCACCATAGGTATATCCTTTTTTCTCGCGCAGGTCCAAAAAGAGTCTTCCACTGCCACCGCCGCCTAAAATCTTACTCATCACCGCCATGGTCTCATAATCGGGATCACTCCGGTTAAAGGTAAGATTCCCCAACAGAATATTGACCTGGTGAGATTCCGGCCGGTTAACAATGTGCACGGAGCGTTTCCCGGGTGAATCCATGCTGAAATTATTTTGCTTCGATTTTGCTGAGTAGGACATTTCAGCAAGATACTTTTCTGCCAGTCGAATGGCTTCCTGCTGGGAAATATCTCCGGCAATAACCAGAAGCGAATTTGCCGAATTAAAAAACGAGCGATGAAAATTCAACAGGTCTTCCCGCCCGATTGCCTTTAGAGAAGCGAGAGTTTTATGAATACTGTAGGGATGGGGGGCAAATAAAGCCTTGTCCATTCTGCGCTGGGCTAAAAAATCCGGCGAGCTCTTTTCATTCTCCAGATCGGCAATCTGTTTGAATATTTCTTTCTCCAGGTGTTCCTCCGGAAATATCGGATTCCGGACAACATCGCTTAAAACATGCAGACCGTTATCCACATATTCTTTCAAAAATTCCCCATGGACAAAGAAAAAATCTTCATTCACCGCAGAATCCAGTTCTCCGCCGATTTGCTCAATCTTTTCGATAATGGAGTAATAATCCTGGCTCTCCGTTCCTTTCTTGATGGTGGAGGATAAAATCTGACTCAAGCCGGCTTTCTCGACCGGATCACTTTTGGTGCCAAAATCGTAACCTAGCCGGAGGTAAACCTTTGGAACTTCATGATGCTCAATGATCAGCAAAGGTAATCCGTTGGATAAAGTGTGCTGATACACCCGGGGAAATTTGAAATCGAGTAATTTCGAATCGATGGGTGGATGTACCGGTTTCGTATTTCTTTTTTTCATTTCTGTTTGCACAATATTAAATCGTTTTAGGGATTACTTGCTTCAATCATTTTGAATTTTTTGGAATAATCTCAATTACCGAGCGATTCTCCTTTCGGAAATATTGCTCACTCGTTTTTAGGAGAACTTTCGCGTCTATCGATTCATAGCGGTTATTTTCTGACAGATAATATGCAGGATTATCGAAAACCGTGCTGTAATAGGACAACATATCCGCATGGGTCCGGACCGATTCTTCCTGTCCAACAAAATCCGATTTCACTTTATTTTTTGCCTTGCTAATTTCCTCCTCGCTCACCGGTTCGTTACCCAACCGGGCAAATTCATCATCGATCAGGTTTAGCAAATCCGGTAAAGTCTTCTGGGGATTGAGCTGGGCAAATATAAAAAACAGTCCAGGACCAATTTTGCCATCTTCTCCCCCGATCACATGGAGTGCCGTTTGCTCTTCCTCTACCAGACGGCGGTAGAACCGGGAACTCTCCCCGTCAAACATAATTTTTTCGATCAGATTAATCGGATAATAATCGGGATGCTTGCGCTCCGGGACATGGTAAGAAACCAGAACTGCCGGGAATGGTGCAAACTGATCCTGATAATTAATCCGGGTTTCAGACTGCTTGGCAGGTTCTGTCAGATCTACTTTTGGCACATCCGATCCTTTGGGAATGGCGCTGAAATGCTTTTCAATTAGGTCAACCGCTTCTAATACTTCAAAATCGCCCACCAGGGATAATACCGCATTATTCGGCCGGTAATAGAGATCGTGAAAATTCCGCACATCCTTCAAAGTAGCATTATCCAGATCCTGCATGGATCCGATAACCGAATGTTTATAGGCAAAATTGGAGTAGGCAGTTTCGTCCTTCAACTCATAGACCACCCGCATATAAGGCTGATTATCGACCCGTAAGCGCCGTTCTTCCTTAACAGTTGCCCGCTGGTTCTCAAAATTTTCCTCATTAATATTGAGGGAATGCATCCGGTCTGCTTCCAGCCATAGTGCCAGCTCAAGTTGATTGCTGGGTACCACTTCCCAGTAATTGGTGCGATCCTGGGTAGTCGATCCATTCACCATGCCCCCCACCTGATTGATCAGTTTCATATGTTCTGATTTAGCGACGTTTTTTGAACCTTCGAACATCATATGCTCGAACAGGTGGGCAAAGCCGCTCTTACCGTCCTTTTCATCCTTGGATCCCACTTTATACCACAAATTCACCGCCACAACCGGCGTCTGTTTCTTCTTCAGAAAAACAATTTGCAGACCATTCTGCAGTTTATAACCGGTAACCTGTTTAACCGGTGGTTCACGGGTGATTTCGGAATGAAACTGAAATTTTTGCGCCATATCTATAATTTGCCTTTGGGTTCTCCATAACCAGAACAAGCTGCTAATATAGGGAGAGATCGGAAAAAATATAATTAAAAAATGAATATTTCGGATAAAAAAAGAGGATATGCAGAATTGACATATCCTCAAAAATATGCTGATATTCAGATTGTAATAAGTTTTTACCTCACCACAGCCAGCTTATCAATTTTTTCAACCTTGTGGTCCCCATCGTCAATCACAATTTTGTAAAGGTAAACGCCATTGGCCAGAATATCGCCATCATAATCCAGACCATTCCAGTAGAGCTTGTTGAATCCGGCTTCCGCAAATCCCCGGATTTCCTGAATTTTCCGCCCGGTGACGGTATAAACACTCACCGTCACTTCTGCTCCACCGTTGGGCGAGATCATCTGGAAGGTAAACCAGGTGTCATTGGCAAATGGATTGGGATAATTTACCACCTCGGTAACCATCAGTTTGCTAGCGGCGGTAGTCCGGAAAGTTACCATCCGTTCCGAATAGTTGTTCAGATTATCCCAACAGGAAATTTTTAGCTGATGCGTTCCGCTGGAAAGAGCTGGCATGGTGTATTCCAGTTTTCCTTTTTGATAGCTGTCCGTCTCGTAGACAAAAAATTCGGTGACGTCTTTTTTCAGCCCTTCATCGATGGTCAGCTCTATCCGGTGTCCCACCTCACCGGTTAAATTAATCCCGCTTACATCTTCGATTTCTAACTTCAGGGTAGGTTGAGCAGGAATAAAATCTCCATCGAAGAAATTAGGCATCTCTTTGAATGCGACGGTAATATCCGGCCCATCCTGATCGTCTATCTGGGATTCAGTGCCGTAAAACAACAGGGTGTCACTAAAGCCAACCGCATCTCCCTGCTCATCGCTCCAGGCATATAAACTGATCCGGCCGGTCCGGGAGAGTTTGTATTTGATGGATTTTGGCACAATAAAGCGGCCGGTCAGCTCACCGGCATTTACCGAGACCAGGCCTTTGAATATTGTTCCCCCATTATAAACATAATTATACCGCTCACTCACATCCGGGTCCACCACAAAGGTACTGTCCACCGCATCGAATACATGCAAAACCGCATACCCATCAAAATTGGCCAGGGAATTATCCGACTCATCGAGAACTTCCGCCCGGACGAGAACCGTGGACAGCGCCTTAAGCGTATCCGGCTCTACCGATAGGATTTTTACCTGATATTTCGGATCGGCAAGCTGCAGCGTCGGATCGCCATATAAATGGAACTTCTGATAATTCGCCGAAGTGTTTAAACCATTAAAAAAGGCATCACCCAGCAGGGTACTTTGCTGAGTTTCGGACCGGTTATTAAAAAGCTTCTTATAGAAATTATAGGCAAAATCTTTATTTCCCGACACGTAAACCGGACGACTGGCGGAAATAACCCCGATGCCACCCATTTGCCGTAACCAGATCAGTTCCTCACTCATAGATGGACGCGAAGGATTATCATATTTTCCCCAGGTGCAGGTGGCAGCCACCCACAGAGGAAGCCGGTATATATTCTGAAATTTCGGTAAATCCCGGGATCGGTTCAGCACAGACTCATGCGCCCAGGTATCCGGATCCCCGTGACCAAAGAAGTTGATCAGCAGTGTGCCACGATTGATGCGGTTCAACAGATCTTCAGTTGCTTTAGGCTTCCACCGGCCCAATCCACCAGGGATTCGATCGTAATCGTGCAGATATATTTTATCGAGATTAAATTTATGCGGTACGTAATTATTGATGATATATTCGGTTGGTTGCAGATGATAAGATAATTCATGATTCGAACCGGATCCGCCATACTGATCATCCGCGACAAAAGTTAACCAATCCTGCCAGCCATTTTTTTCGGTATCCACCAAATAAGTCCGGGAATATTTTTCCGCCTTCTCCCGATAGGTGGCAATCTGATCCAGAGAACTGAATGGTAACCGGGCTATCGGCAATGTCGGATCGATGTAGCGAAGGTCCCCCGGGAATCCCAAAGCCACATAAAAATTATCCGTTTCCCGGCTGTCCACTTCTCCTTCGTTGGTGATTTCGAACGGTGGGATATAATTTGGTTGATCCACCAGCTTGATATTCCGGTAATCATAGTGACCATCTCCAAACAGAAGCACATACTTGAGGGTATCACCCCAGGATTCATTGACATACTTGATGAAATCCCGGATGGCGGTAACATCCCTCACCGAAGAAGAAAACTCGTCGAATATTTCGCTTAGCCGTATTCTCTCCGTTTCCAGCCGATCCGGAATCTGGGTTTCCCGCCAGACTTCCAGAAACTCCGCCGCATCGTAAAACTCATCCGGTGTGATGATTAAAAATTCTGCTTTACGGGATGGATCGCGCAAATTGGGATGATTTTCTATCTGTTCCAATTGACCGACAGTTTTAAGTGCTCCGGAACCAAACACATAATATTGCGCAGCCTTTAATTCCAGGGAAGCATCCTGAAACCTAACCGTACTTCCATTCTGCAAGGGTGTTATCCGTCGGATATTGGCAAAATCAGAGATATCCCATACCTCATTGGTCCCGGACGGCAAGCCGGAAATGGTATACTGAATCGGGGTATTGTTGGAATAATGGTCTCGAAACCGCAACTGGCTGTTCTCGGCAACAAAAGGTCGTCTTACAATTATTTCAAAATAATCCAGAAACACCTCGCAACCATCCAGATTTCCGGTGTGCTCCACCTGCAGTTCGTTGGAACCGGTTTTTAAAGCAAACAAATTGGGATATTCAAGCGTCCTGGATCTGGAAATATTTCTGAAAAAAGTAAGATCATCAAATAAAACCTGATTATTCAGGATCGGTTTCAGAGTATAGCGGAAATTTTCAGTAACCCCATAAAGACTCCCTGAGCTTCCTTTAAAAGTGAAAATCATCCGGGTTGTATCATTGGCGATATTCTGGGGCATGGTAAAGGTGGTTGTTTTCCGGTCACTCAATCCGGTCATCCTCAACCAATACCAGTCCAGACCGGAAGAAAGAATGTTGTAATCATCTTCCTCAAAATGGAAATAATCTTTAAATTTGCTCCGGTTTACCGGATTCGCTGACTGCGGTGAAGCAACTGTCTGAATCCGTTTTCCGGGTATGCTATTGTAGGTAAATAGATAATAATTGGTATCGTCATAGGGAAACAGAGTCGGGCTGCCATCCGGATTCCCCTGGTATTTCCAATCCCCGGAAAAATTATCGAAACGCCAGCCACCCATTCCCTTTCCATAAAACAGAATTTTATCTCCGGCATCCATCACCCCATCCTGATCCGCATCCACCACCTCAACTGCAATTTCGTTCAGGTCCGATGGCCGGGTGTTCTGAATTTCATAGGGAAGGGCAAAACCACCGTAATTGTAAAGATGGACCCCATCCAGATTAATGTTACTGATATCGATTCCCTGGGATTGCAGAAACGAGCCGGTAATCTGGTAAATACCTTCCTCCTTTACCGGAATCCGAAACCAGGGTCCGGTGCTAAAATCGTAGTTTGCTACAATTTTCCGAAGTGTGGTTGAAACCGGAAAGGAAAATATCCCGGCTTGATCGACATTGATAATTTTATCGGAGAGCAAACTGATTTCCGATGCGCTTAATTTTCGTGGCGAGGTTAATACCTGTCCCCCCTGAAAAGTTACGGTAACCTGAATTCGTTTATGAATCTCCACCCGGTGCTCAGCCGGAAAATACTGAACCGGATTGATTTGCAGCGATACCACATTCACACCCCGGAAATTGTATGGTTTACCAATAATGATATTTTCCCCGGGAAACGGATATGGAACAGAATAGATAGAATCGTTTCGGATCAAGGGCAGGGATTTGTCAGACAAAGTTGAATAAACCTGGGGAACAATATCTTCTCCGGTGCGACTCTCGGTTTCCTGAAGAGATACCTGATAGTTTATTTTCGATCCCACCGGAACCGCCAGCCTGGTGCGTAATGAAGGCATTGCCGGAAATCCTGCCTCCTGCTCAAATATGGCATTATCAAAAGAATATTGGACATATTTATCCGATCCGTTTTCCATAAACGTTCGGGTGATGTTATCCATCCGAAATTCAAAAACAACAGAATTCGAAGTCTGTTTTAATACGGTGATTTCAGCAAAGAGCATATATGGAAAAAGCAGGATAAGTAGCAAGAGAATAAATTTCATGAAAGTACCTCGGAAACGTTTTTATTAAAATTCAAATTGAGAACGAATTGTTCCTCAAAAAGATATTTTATCAGGAAAAGTCCCATCTGATTTTGAATCAATTTCTAAAGAATATTTGTACTTTTGAATATAGCAGGTAAAACCGGGAATGGACAAATGTAAAATTAAGTACTACCCCAAACTAAAAATTCTTCTTACTGAGCAGTCAATTAATCCGCCAAGATCAAATAAATTACGAATAGTTATAAAATGGAAATTGAGCCTTATTCCTGAAATTTAAAACAGATAATTCAGGTTAACCCTGGCCATGGTGTAATACTGCTGCACGATGTTGAAATCCCGGTATATTCTGGGAGAGAAATCCACACTCAAAAGCAATCGCCGATTCATGTTATAATTAACTGCCATCCGCGGACCAAAACTATAATAATCCCGCACCTGTCTTCGCACCGGAAACATATTCCATTCCCGGCGGATCTGCCAGTTAAAGGCGGTAATCAGTTGTATTCCCTGAATCCGGGTATATACCAATCCCAGATCAATAAAATGACTCACTATTTCCCGGCTTATCTGTTCGGCAAAGATATCTTTAAAAAAAGTGCCGTTATCCCCCTTTTCCAGCTGATAGGTAAAATTGAATTTGAGATTTCCGGTTAAAAAGATGCTCAGGGAATCGGAATAGATGAGTTTCCGGAATATGTAACTTCTCACTTCCGGAAGAACATCCTCAAAATCGTACACAGTATAATTGGCCAGAATTTTAATCTGATTTGTATGTACCAGCACATTTGGAATGGAAAACCAGAAGGATGGAGCCAATTGAAATATCCGGTTCCAGTTGTTATTTGCGCTGCGGCTCTGGTGAATATAAATCTGATGGTACAGGTATAGATTTGTTTTTACAGTTAAAGCAAAGTAGGGGCTAAACAGATGCCGGTACCTGAAATCGATGATAAACCGCAGATCATCCTCATCAATCGTCTGGGTGGTATCGGGTGAGGAGTATTCATATTTAGTATAAGAGAAGGTTAATCTTGATTCATCCCGCGGGGTGATGAACCAATTCAGGAAAAAATTAAAAGCTGCCTGTAAACCATCGATATCGGTTCGGGATTCAATTCCACTGATAGGAATTCTGGTGGAGAGACTGGTTTGCTGGCTGCTGGAGAAAATGAAACCGGACTGAAATTTCGCTCCCAGGTGCTGAATACCAAATCGGTTGGCAAAATTTACTTCTTCCCGGTGGTTATGCAGTTCAGGATTACTGGTGCTGGCATCCCGGGTTTGCAATTCAGTTTGAACATTGAAAAATGATTGATCGGAGAGCCGGTAAATAAGCTCATTATACAGAAACCGGGTATTAATACCCACTTTCTCCAGATTTTTCTCTTCAGCAAGGGTGCTGATCAACACCGGATAGGAATTCTCAATAAACTCATAACCCACCCTTATTGAATCCGATGCCTGGTTAGAGAATTTCTTGTGAAAAGCAACAAAGTAGCGATGCTCCTGATTTCTGCGGTCGGGAAAGAAAAAAAGTGAACTGTTGGCATCGGTACTGTTGGTATAGCCACTTAAATCGTAATTTCGCACTTTAACTTCCATCCGGGTATACCAACCCTGGTCCTGAAAACCATAAATATCCTCATAGGTAAAACCAAGCGCCGGTTTCAACTGAATATTTTCTGAAGGCTGGTATAGAATTTCCTCCATAATCAGGTGTTTACTGAATCTGGAAAGTCTATTCCTTTCTGCAAATACATTCGATTTAAGTTTTGTCGAGGCCTGGACATTATCGTTAATCCGGTAAATCCAGGAACTGATCAGATCGTTGTCATCTCTCCACCGATCTCCCTGGATGGTTTTTCTAAACAGGTTGCTGGAAAAGTGGTTCTGAAGCATAAAAGAAGATTTGTCACCGGTTTGGTAATTGAGCTGGAGCTGTCCCAACCATATCCAGGAAAGATTATCTTTGTTTGCATTAACCCGGTAAATATTATCCTGGGCACCGGCTTCTCCACCGGAGAGGACAAGCAGAAGGACCGAAAGAATTGTTCCCCTTATTTTCAACCAAATCAGGATTCGGTTTTTCATTTAAGATTATTTTAAAGAATAAAATGAGAAAAGCAAAGATTTAAATAGAAGGTTTGATATTTGAAAATTAAGTTTAAGTTGGGTATGAATTATTTCGGTTCAACCACATAAACCTCTTCATCCTTTTTCTTCATATTGTATCGTTCCCGGGCAATTTTCTCGATATATTTATCATCGGTTTCCAGCTTTTTTATTTCGTCTTTCAGTTGGGCATTCTGCTCCAGAAGTTCCTGTTTCTGCTGTTGCAGATCATCCTTTTGCTGGTGCAGGAAAAACAATTTGATCAGAGATTTATTCCCGGTGAGAAAAACCATTAAAATAAAAATGATTAACCCGGCTATTATCCACCTTAAGACCCCAAATTTGGTTGGCGCTTTGCTATAGGTCCAATGGGCAGTTCGCTTTTTATTCCTGGATTTTTTCATATAATTAGAAATAAACGGGGAAATTGATTTCCCCGTTATTCATAAACACCTATTTTATTTTCGCAGCACATTTTTCCCGTAAAACTGTGCTTCATCTCCCAACATTTCTTCGATTCGTAAGAGTTGATTATATTTTGCGATCCGGTCACTGCGCGAGGCCGAACCGGTTTTAATCTGACCGGCATTAACCGCCACAGCCACATCGGCAATCGTGCTGTCCTCGGTTTCGCCCGATCGATGAGATATAACCGTGGTGTAACCCGCACGGTGAGCCATTTCAATACAGTCCAGGGTCTCGGTGACCGTACCGATCTGGTTTAATTTAATCAGAATGGAATTGGTGATACCTTTATCGATGCCCATTTTCAACCGCTTGGTGTTGGTCACAAAAAGATCGTCACCCACGATCTGAATCTTCTTCCCAAGCTTGTCGGTCATGATCTTCCAGCCATCCCAGTCATCCTCTGCCATACCATCTTCGATGGAGATGATCGGGTATTTCTTTACCCAGTTGGCATAGTAATCCACAATCTTCTCCGAAGATAATTCCTTTTTCTCGGATTTAAGCATATAGACCTTCCGCTTGGCATCATAGAACTCGCTGCTGGCCGGATCCAGTGCCAGATAGATATCCTTGCCTGCTTTAAAACCAGCTTTTTCTATGGCTTCCAGAATAACTTCAACCGCTTCTTCGTTGGATTTCAGATCCGGTGCGAATCCACCCTCGTCGCCAACTGCAGTGTTGTATCCTTTCGAAGAGAGAACTTTTTTCAGGGAATGAAAAACCTGGACACCCATTCTCAGGGATTCCCGGAAATTGGGCGCATTCACCGGCATAACCATAAATTCCTGCAAATCCACATTATTATCTGCGTGTTTGCCGCCATTTAAAATATTCATCATCGGTACCGGTAATACTTTGGCATTTACCCCACCCAGATATTGATAGAGGGGAAGCCCCAAAGCAGCGGCGGCGGCTTTAGCGACAGCCAGAGACACACCCAAAATGGCATTCGCTCCTAGTTTTCCTTTGTTTTCCGTACCATCGAGATCGATCATCAATCTGTCTATCATAATCTGATCTGTGGAATCGAACCCAATAATTTCTTCGGCAATAATGTCATTTACATTCTGGACCGCTTTAAGAACACCCTTACCGCTGTAGCGGCTCTTATCGCCATCTCTCAACTCAACTGCTTCATGTTCTCCGGTGGATGCCCCGGAAGGTATAGCCGCTGTTCCTACATAACCGCTTTCCAGCAAAACTTCCACTTCGATAGTCGGATTCCCGCGACTATCCAGAATTTCCCGGGCCAGCACATCAATTATTTCAGTCATATAAACTCCTCATCAGTTAAAGATTTATAAATCCGTTAAAATTAAACAATCTCCCTAAAAACTGCAACAGGGTAATTTCAAAATCGGGAAAGATATCTATAGGATTTCCGTTAATCCGGATCGAGGCTATTTCTTAGCAGTTGACCGAAGTTTCTGCAGAAGCTTAAAAAAATCCGGCGGAAGTTCTGCTTCAAACTCAACAAATTTTCCCTTTTGGGGATGAATAAAACCAAGCCGGTAGGCATGCAGGGCCTGATGATCTATTAGTTTCTCTTTTGTCTCCGCCCTCACATAATGGCGATCGCCAATAATGGGATGCCCGGCCGCATTCAACTGTACCCGGATCTGATTCTTCAAGCCTGTTTCCAGCTCAATGGCTAACAGTGCCGTATCCCGAAAATCTTCCTGCACCTTGTAACGGGTTACCGCCAGAGTACCACCTTCATCCTCTCCTTTGACAATCTGTTGCCTGAAACCTACTTTAGTCAACTTTAAATAGTGCTTCAGCTCACCTTTCCGCAGCTCAGGCACACCCCGCACTAAAGCGAGATATACCCGTTTCGGGGTATGAGCCAGAAACTGTTTGACCAGATTGCCATGTGCCTTTTTATTTTTGGCAAACACCATCAGTCCTGAGGTATACCGATCGATGCGATGGACAATAATGGCTTTTTGTTTTCTGAAAGTTAAATATTGATTCAGCATATCCCGGGCATTTTTTGCCCGGGACCGGGGAATCGGAACCGCCAGCAAACCAACCGGTTTGTTAATGATGATGATGTCCTCATCCTCGTAGATGATCGGGAAAGGGGGGCTATATTTCGCTTTTTTTGCTGAATTCATAAATAGATTTCTGAAGACCAATTATCTGACAAATTAAGAAATTAGCTTCTCTCACCCAGAATATTTTCCAGAGTTTGAGCAAATCGGTCAATATCTTCTTTGGTGGTATCAAACGAAGTCATCCAGCGAACTTCAGAGGTGGTTTCGTCCCACACATAAAAGAAGAACTGTTTCTGCAATTCCGGTATGGACTCAGCCGGTAAAATTGCAAAGACCGCATTGGCTTCCACCGGCTGGGTAATTTTAATTTTTGGAATATGTTTGACTTTCTCCTCAAGATATTTGGCCATCTCATTGGAATGTTTGGCATTCCGCCGCCACAGATCATTGGAAAGCAGGGCATTAAATTGAGCAGAAATAAAACGCATCTTTGACCCAAGCTGCATACCCTGTTTTCGGATATACTTAAAATTCCCGGTAAGATTTTTATTGAAAAAAACAATCGCTTCGCCAAACATCATCCCATTTTTGGTGCCACCAAAGGAGAGCACATCTACACCGCAATCAACAGTAATGTCGCGGAATCCGCAGCTTAAACTTACCGCCGCATTGGACAGACGGGCTCCATCCATATGGAGATACATATTGTAGCTATGGACCAGATCCGCAATTTCCCGAATCTCTTCAGGCCGATAGACCGTTCCCATTTCAGTAGCCTGGGTAATGGATACCACTTTCGGCTGGGCATGGTGTTCAAAATCGAAACCATGCAGATGACCTTGAATTCCCCCGATGGTTAATTTGCCATCCGGAGAAGGGACAGTGAGCAACTTACATCCGGTGTACTTTTCCGGTGCCCCGCATTCGTCCACATGTAAGTGGGCCAGATCCGAACAAATAATTGAATTGAAAGAACGGGTCAGCGCTGTAATACCGAGGACATTGGCAGCGGTGCCATTGAACACGAAATACACATCGATGTCGTTTCCAAAATGTTCTTTGAATTTATCGATGGCCTGAGCGGTATAGGGATCGTCGCCATAGGCAATGACGTGGCCCTGATTTACCTCATCAATTGCCTTTAAAATTTCAGGATGCACCCCGGCATTATTATCACTGGCAAAGCCCCGGGAAATTTTCATTGGTTTCCTTTCAATAAACCTAATATTTGCAATAGTTATTTCAGCTGTTTTTTCACCCAGTTTTCCAGTCCGCCAGATATAACCAGTTCTTGTGCAGCTACTCCCACCGGGCCGATTTCATATTTTTTGTTATCCACTTCCACTCTGGATTTCTTAAAGTTGATCTGTGCATTTAAACCGGTACGAACCGTTAAGGCCTTATCCCCGAATTTTTCCTTTAAATCCTTTACCAGGTCGGGAGCCTCGAGAGTGAGAAAACCATTGTTCAGGGCATTGCGCTTATAGGTCTCACTAAAAGAACCTGCCAGAACCAGCCGGATTCCAAAATATTTTAGCGCGGTAGCGGCCTGTTCCCGTGAGCTTCCGGTGCCAAAATTAAATCCGCCCACCAATACATCACCACTTTTGGCTAGTGACTTAAATTTGGGATCATAATTCTCCATCACCACACCGGCCTGTTGCTCTGCGGTAAATTCGTCGATATAGGTGTATTTGCCGGGATAGATCCCGTCGGTGTTTAAATTATCCTGATAGCAAAAAACCAGCTCGCCTTTCAGAACATCCGGAAACTCCGGTAAAATCTTAACATCTGGTTCATCTGAAGCAGGCTTTTTATGTTCGATGATATTTCCTGAAGTGGCACCGCCATCGGGATGATCCGGGAAATCAATTTTGCCGGAGATGGCGGAAGCCGCCACGACCGCCGGCGAAGCCAGGTAAGCAAAGGCATTGCGGGAACCCATCCGTCCCTTAAAATTCCGGTTGGTTGCCGAAATACCTACCTCTCCATCTTCCAACAAGCCAATTCCCAGCCCAATACACGGCCCGCAGCCCGGGGGTAAGGGAATGGCTCCGGCATTCAGTAGTAGCTGCCAGTCCCCTCGCTTTTCACTTTCGGACTGAACCTCACTTGAGGCCGCAGCGATGTAAAACTCTACTCCCGGTGCGACCTTTTTCCCCTTTACTACTGCTGCTGCTTCGGACAAATCTTCCACCCGGCTGTTTACACAGGAGACCAGATAGGCTTTATCTATTTTAATGTTTTTTTCCCGCGCTTCGGGAAGAGATGTCATCACTTTAACCGTATTGGGTCCGGAAACAAAAGGTTGAACCGTACTTAAATCCAGGATCAGTTCTTTATTGTAATAGGCATTCTCATCAGCCTTGAGATTCTTCAATTCCTTTTCCAGTTCTTGAATTCTGTCGGCATTGAGTCTGGGATGAACACCCTTTCCATCGGCATCGGAGGGAACACCGGCCAGGCCACGTTTGTTGATAAAATCTGCCCTCTTTTTCAACCATTCTATAGTCATTTTATCCACCGGAAAAAGACCGACCAGAGCGCCCCATTCTGTGGTCATATTGGCAATGGTCAATCTTTGATCGATACTCAAACTGGAGATCCCATCACCGGTAAATTCCACCGCATAATTCAGAACCTCATCATTATTGAAAAAACCACACAGGGTTATGATTACGTCCTTGCCGGTTACTCCCTTTCTCAAATTTCCCTTTAGGGTAACTTTTGCCACCGGCGGGACCTGCCACCAGGTTCTGCCTGTTGCCCAGATTGCAGCGGCATCGGTTCTGACCACCGGTGTTCCCAGGCATCCAAGTCCGCCATACATATTGGAATGGCTATCTGAAGCGACCACCATCGTCCCTGGCCAGGCATAACCTTCCTCACACATTATCTGGTGGCCAATACCTCTTCCGGCGGGATAAAAATCGACATTCATTTGTTTGGCAAACGCCTCGATGGCTGCATATTTCTGCAGGTTCTTTTCACTTTTATCCTGCACGTTATGATCCAGGGTAAATACCGGCTGGCGGGGATTAGCAATCTTTTTGGCCCCGATCGATTTAAATTTGGGAATGACCGCACCGGTATTGTCATGGGTCATCACATAAGCCGGGTGGATAGATATAAAATCCCCACTCCGTACTATTTGACCTTTTTCCAGTCCAACCGCAAAACGGTGAGCAATCTTTTCCACTAAATTTTGCGCCATACGAAATCTCCTTTGGAAAAACTTCTTCATTCTTCAGCGCGATAAAATTAAGAGAAATTAACAAGGAGCGCAAATCTTTCTGAATAATACTTTTTAGTTGAAATGGGATTTTTCTTAATTGAAAATGGTATTACGAAAAAATAAAGGGACTTCAGATTAAACTGAAATCCCTCAAGATATTTTTTGAAGCAGGATTTGTCTGAATTACCTTCCCAGCATCTCATCCCGCTGTTTGTTCCACTGCACCCAGTCGGATTTGGCATCATCAACCAGATCAAAGTCTGATTTTTGAACCGTTCCATCCGGTTTTACCAGCAGTTGCTGCTGCGCTTTCACAATCTCGAGCCATTCTTTTTCCGAGACATCTCTGGGACCGGCAACATCGGTTGGACCAGGTACATCGGTGGGCGGGCCAACCTGCCTGGGCTGTTCCATTTTTGGTGGCTGCATCGAACCCATAGAAGCAAGATTTGGCTTCACTTCCACTTCTCCATCATAGACCCGCACCTGACTGGTAGAATCCTGGGCCACATCCAACCGGTAAATAGTTCCGCGCACGGCAATGACCGCCGAAGGTGATTTTACCTGGACATAATCGTCTTCGGAGAAAATTTTCCGAATGGTTGCCCAGAGTTTTCCAATACTCAAAAAGGAACTGGCCTGTACCGTCTCCTCGGTCACTTTGATTTGCTCCAGGGTATAGATGGAATTTTCATCCACCCGCATAACATCACCATTTCTCAAAGTGATCTCGCAGCGAGACTCCCTTTTGGTTTCAATTTTGTCACCGGCAAAAACATCCATGTTAAAATAGGCCATCTTTAACTGTGAACTTCCGGAAGGAATCACGAATACCCGATTCAGGGGAAATGAAATTTTCCCCACCGGTTCCTTGCTCGTCTCCTGGAAGGAGACCAACAAAAGTAAAATGGGTACTAAAAAGATGATTCTGAGAAACTTAATCATATTTTCCTCCGTTTTTGCCGGAAAGCGTCAGGAAATAGTGTTCAATTTTTTCACATGAAGCTTATTTTTCCCTGACCAGATCCCCGGCTTTAAAGCCAGAACCAGAGACGACAATGGCCTTGCACGCTTTGCCATCCCCAATATCCTGGGCCACTTTTATCCTCCCAATCTTGCTCTCCTCACTTCCCAGGGATAACCCGGTATCCGGATCAATCAGCTCTTCCCCTTTTGAATAAACGGCAAATTCCATACCGGGCTTCACACCACCGGCAGATCCGGGTTTCATGTAAATGGTTCCACCTTCATCAGCTTTGATTATTTTACCCTGCCAAGGAATTTTATCCATGGCTTTGGAGATAAAACCAACACATTTGTCTATTGCTTTACGGCTGGCTTTTCCCAGCATGGTGTTGTCCCAGTAAGTGGGATTGCCAAAATCAATATCACTCACGTTAATATTATCCAAACCGGTACTGCCATCCTCCCCTTCGGCTTTTTCCGCCAGCACGATTTCAGAGGTACTGGTATTCACCAGCCGAATATCTACCGCTGCTCTGGCTTGCTTCTTGGACAATTTACCACCGATCCCCAACCGCCCGATCGATCCACCGAGACCGGATTTCTTCTCACCAAATTCGGTAACACTCCCCATCACCATTAACTCAACTCCCAAAACCTGGCCAACCTGTGCAGCACTCTGCGGGGTGACCACTCCGGACATACCCAAACCCTGTTCCTCCAGGATTTTGGAAAGTTCCTGCCGTTCCACCACCATAAAATTGCCACTCTTCACTAATTCGGTTACCAGCATATCGGCCAGGCCGGTTCCAATATTATGACCCCAGCCACTGCGATCTTCAAAGTCCACTACCGCAATTCGTTTCTTTAAACCCTGTAAATCGCCAGCAAAAATTTGCACACTGAATAATACTACCAAAAAAATAATCAGAGAATACCTCATCTCTAAAACACCTCCTATTGGTTTGTTTTCTTTAATTTGGCTACTATTGTATTTTGGGTAACATTTATCACCTCCACCGTGAATGGAGAAAGATCCTTTAAAGTCAGTTCTTCAGCGATCTGATTAGCAGTACCTTTCACATCCAGATCAAACAGAGCAGTTTGCTGGGAGTAATCCCTCTGAAAAACCTTCTGGACACCCCGGATATAAAGGGGGAGCATATTTTTGAATTTAACCATATCTGAGTAGGATTCGACATCGAGCAGTCGAAGATTTATGGTCGTTCCGCTGTAAACATCTTTCTGCCAGCGATCGATAATCTTGCCGGAAAGATCCTCCGCTGCCGTTTTGGCTGCTTTTTGCAGGGCAATTGTTCCACCGGTCAGCTGATCGATATGCGCCGCAGCCGCCTGTTGTCCGGTAGTTGCCAGGATGGTACCATCATCTGCCCGAACTGCACGAACATTGAGCGTTGCCTGACAGGAAACCATACCGGCTTGCTGAAGCACACTCGGGCCTCCGGATGCCGGTTTCGAGATTGCCTTGCCAATTAACAGGACCTCTGCTCCGGCTTGAGTAGCAATACTTTGTGCCGCTGATTCATCACCATTGAGCGCAGCAAGAACCATATCTTTCTGAAGCTTTTGCATGACGGTTTGCCGGTCCACAAACGGAAATCCCTTCTCCAGAAGCACATTCATGATCTCATTTTCGGAAGTATTCATATCCACATTCCAGGAATAGTAATGTGCCTCCATATTTTTTTCATCAATGACTACCATCAGCCGTGGTTTTCCTTTTCTAGCCATTAATAAACCGAGGGCCTCAAGGTTATTTTTAAGGTTTCCTTTTTTAACCACCGCCCTTACCGTAACCTGCAGGATATTGTCGCCCTGTTTGGATTTATTGATCAGTTCATATCTTTCTACATAGCCCGCTGTCTGGCTATAGATATTGTCTTCAATCGTTTGATAATTTTGCACCAGAACATCAGATTGGATCATGGTTCCGATCACCTGCTCAACTGCATTTCGCAATGCACCGGCAATTGCATCATCCTCCGCCTTGGCTTCATCGCCCGAGAGAATAAGCCCCATTCCCCGCGAAATAACCTCCTGACTGGAATCATCCTGCGGCATTGTGGTATACTGTGCCGGACTCATGTTTAAAAACAAGGAAACAAGAATCAGTGCCAGGAATTGCGTTAATTTAATTTGCATAATAACACTCCACCTTGTGAGGGTTGTAAACCGTCGATTCATTGAATTTCGGTAGAAAAAAATTAAATTCAGGTGGGTAGAATTTTTATTTGAACTCTACCCACTCGAATTTCAACTTTCAAAACAATAACATGTAACGGCAAGTTATTAATTATCTAAAGCTTTGATTTTAGATTTCGAATGATATTCAACGATTCAGTTCCGGAAACCGGTCCTAAAGGTTTAAAAGTGCCATCATCAAATCCCGGCATTACTCCTCGACTGGAGACAGTCATCACCGCATTAAAAATCGGAGAAGTATTATTGACGTCAGCAAAGGGCGAAACCTGGCCAAAGAATTTTGTCTCAATGGTTGGGTCGTTCCAGTATCGAATCATGAATTTCTCGATCAGACGGGCAAATTCAGCCCGGTTGACTTTTTCATCCGGATGAAAATTATTATCCGGCATTAGTTCAAGAACACCCTTTTCCAGTGCTTCCTGAATAAACGAACGTGCCCAGTGGTCTTCCGGAACATCCGGTGGCAGCATCGCACCGGTCTGGATCTGCTCGGTTGTTCCCATTACCGGAGCAGTCGGTGGACGGAAGCTGACACCCTGAGAGGACGGCGCTTCTCGGAAAATCTTTTGAAGCGGTAGTTCAAGAACAAATAAAACCGCCACATCCGACCGGGAGATTTCTTTCTGTGCAGCAATTTTTCGCAATTCCGGTCTTTGCCCGGCTATGGCAGATTTATAGGCGGCAAGATCCTTGATTGCCTGGTCTGCTTTCATATTTGTCTTGTCCAGTTCAAGAACTTTTGAATAGGCATCCTGGGCCTCATTGTACATATTGGCTTCTTTATAAATATCTCCCAGGGTCATATAACCTTCGACGGTAGCTTTCTTTTTATCCGGAACACTCGATTTGGGAACATCTTTGATGGCATTTTTTGCCTCATCGATAGCATCATCATACTTTTCCTGTTTTGCCTTTACCTTGGCCCGGACGATTTTTGCCAGAACCCATCTGCCATCCAGGTCCAGAGATTTATCTGCCAGTTGCATGGCATCAATATATTTTCCATCTTCCAGGGAAATCCACGCCATTCCCTCATAGGCCGGAGCATATTTTGGATCGAGGCTCCGGGCCTGTTTGAATTCAAACAATGCGTCTTCGTACTTTCCTTGATCCAACAATGTTTTACCCCTATCGTAATGAATAGCCGGAGAATCCACAATGGATTTGGCCTTCCGTGCTTTTTCACCACCACCGCACCCTACCAGGTACAACACCACAAATAAAATACCCAGAACTAATATAATTTTATTTTTCATTTTATCGTCTCCCTTAATTAATCCAAGATCAGCATCACTTTACACTGCTGCAGGAAATTCAGATTTTGTGAAGCAGAGCGGATCATTTCCGCATCTCTGTTGGAAATCACCACATCGGCATTGTGCGTTCCGGAGACATTTACTGCTTTTATCACCATTGGATTGTTAGTAACGCGTTCATTTGCGCGTGCCCGGTTCAGATCCTTTTCATAACCCACTACACCAATTTGCAGGGCATAATCCCGGCTCACCTGACCGGTCCCATATACTTCCATTCCATTTTCATCAACCACCTTGGGTGCCAGTGCCGGTCTGAGCCCCAGACCTTTGGCATCGATGATCAATCCGGTAAAAACCGCGGATTTGGAAGGGTCACCATACCCATAGGGCATCTGGTCGGGAGGGATCTGGTCCGACAGGATGGTTTCATAGAGGGAAGCCAGCGGCACTTCAACTTCGACTTCCACACTGCCATCGCTTTTGTAACGGGTATCCACCACCCTGAAATTCTTAACCACACCTTCAATCCGATTAGAAATAATATCACTTGTAACCATGTATTGCTCCACGGTTACCTCCGAGGTAATATTCATTCCTTTTACCCGTTCCAGAAGATTTCTAAGTGCCACTCTTTTAGCGGCCTCCAGTGCACCCGCCCGTTGGGCAGCAATCGGCACATTCGGATTCGGTGCACCGATACCGATTTCCCGTACTACCTGGTCCGTCCAGTCCACCAGACCGCCGGTCGGCGATTTTTCAAAATATTGTGCAAAAACAAAACTGGTTAGAAATAACAGAACCGCAAAGACAATCACGACATATTTAGTCATATACACCTCCGTGAATTAATTAGTCTCGTGAAGTTAGGAGTTCATATTTAAAGATTCTGTGATAATAGTCACCACACATAAGAAAAGGCAGGTTTTAAAATCGAGCGGGTGACGGGACTCGAACCCGCGACCCTCAGCTTGGGAAGCTGATACTCTACCAACTGAGTTACACCCGC
>CAZTXJ010000048.1:0-6045 GCA_964617285.1 uncultured Calditrichaceae bacterium
GCAATGGGTGTAACGGTTGGCTTCATTATTTTATCCTATTATAGTGTGGTCGCTGGTTGGACATTATCATACATGTTTAAAGCCATTCTTGGAGGTTTTAAGGGTTTCAGTTCTCCCGAGGTCGCTGGAAAAGCCTTTGCGGCATTCAGTAGCAATCCTTTCTGGCCGGTTTTATCGCATGGAGTTTTTATGGTATTGTGTATAGTAGTGGTTAGTGGTGGTGTAAAAGGAGGCATTGAACGTGGAAACCGTATCCTTATGCCCACGCTCTTTATAATCATTCTGCTCCTTATTGTTCGTGGGATCACACTCGAAGGTTCCCAGGAGGGTCTTAAATTTCTTTTTAAGCCAGACTTCAGCAAACTGACAACTGATGCCATGCTGGTAGCAATGGGTCATGCATTTTTCACGCTGTCGCTCGGTATGGGTGCCATGTTGACATATGGCTCATACCTTTCCAGGGATGAGGATCTCATTAAGAGCGCACTCTGGATTGTATTCGCCGATACGGCGGTGGCTTTGATGGCAGGTGTAGCAATCTTTTCCGCAGTATTCGCAATGGGATTCGAGCCAGGGGCCGGTCCTGGACTGGTATTCCATGTATTGCCGGCAATCTTTGCCGTAATGCCAGGCGGATTCCTGGTTGGCATTTTCTTCTTCCTGCTGCTTTTAATCGCAGCCCTGACATCTGGCATTTCACTGCTTGAGGTGGTGACGGCATATTTCATTGACCAACGGGGCTGGACAAGACATAGGGCAACCGCTGTATTTGGATTTGCTATATTCCTGCTGGGGGTTCCATCCGCCCTGTCCTTTGGAGTACTGGGGAATATCAAAATTTTTGGTATGATTCTGTTTGATTTCTTTGATTACTTATCATTTAAATATATGATGCCACTGGGTGGTTTGTTCATGGTGCTTTTTACGATCTTTCGCTGGAAACCGAAAAATTTCCTGGAGGAGTTACGTAAAGGTGGACCGGCACTGAAAATCAGTCCCCGGGTAGTAACCGTCCTGTTATTGATCTCCGCACTGTTTGTCGGTATAACATTTGTGGCGGGCATTTTGGGAAAGGGGTAACCAGCCTCGTGAGTTTTCATCTAAAGAAGTAAATAATTTATATTTGTAACTGTTCTGATTGGCAAGGGATAGTTAAGTATATAGCATATCAAACAGGATTACCGTAAGAAATATTTTTTACATGCCAGGTTTTGTGGAAACAAAATTGATTTAAGGAAAAATTAAATCTGCCGTTCTATCTAAAAGCTAGAGATTTGCCTGAAGTTGTTGTATCTCCTGCCAGTATGTCTTTCTTAGCCGGCCCCACTCCATTTTAAACCAGGGAGTATAATTTTCCGGATTTTCGGCCAATTCCCGGTCTAAAGTTTCTATCGGGATAAACTTCCATTCAGCTATTTCATTCCGGTTTACATCCACCGGACCATTCGATTTCCCGACAAATACCGAACAGAGCTCATTTTCGGATCCAACGTCATCAAAGGCTGCCTGATATTGAAATTTATAGAGGAATTTTAGTTTGGTATTTATCCCCAATTCTTCTTTCAGACGCCGTTGGGCTGCGGACTCAGTGGATTCTCCTTTACGCGGATGGCTGCAACAGCTATTTGACCAGAATAAGGGCCAGAGTAATTTTTGATCGCTGCGTTGCTGTATCAATAGTTCCTTCTGGTCATTAAAAATAAAAATTGAGAATGCCCGATGCAGGATTCCATTTCCCATATGACAGGTAGTTTTATCTTCCCAGCCAATCTCCTCATCCTTGCTGTTTACCAGGATAAGCATTTCGTCGTCAAAAGATACATGTTTATCCATTATAATAAATCTCCCGTTGCTCTTTTTTATGTCTAACCAATTTGAGTGAGTACCGTGTGGTATCCGGCTTTCCGTATGGCCGTGGATATTTTATTAGCATTCTCCGGACAGAGTGCGATAGCGGCCCCGCCACCACCGGCACCGGTCAGCTTTGCTCCAAGAGCACCATTCTTCCGGGCAATGGCAATAATTTCTTCCAGCTCCGGACTGGATACCTGAATGGCGTTCAACAGACCCTGGTTTTGGTTCATATATTCGCCTAATTTTACCAGATCGTATTTTTCAATGGCCTTGGTGGACTTTAGAACAAGACTATCAATTTCCTTAAAAATATTGTCATACAGTGCTTGATTCTGATCCCGGCCATTTTTTACCAGGGCTACCATTTTTGCGGTAAGACTTTCGACACCGGTTAATCCAATCACGATGGGAATTGATTCCGGCACCTTTACAGTATTCATAAAAGGTGGAGTTCCCTTTTTAAATAAAGTGAATTTCCCGTAAGTAGCCAGAGTATTATCAATTCCTGAAGCGGTTCCATGGGCGATGACTTCGGATTCGTATGCCAGGCTGGAAACTTCTTCATTTGTTATTTTTATTTTAAAATATTGGGCCAATGCCCGGATAATGGCAACTGCCAGGGCGGCTGAACCCCCTAATCCTGCGGCGCGGGGAATATGGGGGAATATTTCTATCTGCATATCCTTGTCATTTAAACCGAGACGATTCAGAATCAGATCGAGCGATTTATAGATCGAATATTTATGATCTGCTCCCTTCTGTAGTTTTTCCTCAACTCCCCATCTGGGAATTAGCAGATGGACGCCTTCCTCTGCCGGGTGTATCTTTGCCTGAATAGCAAGGGGAATAGGCCCGGCAATGGCGTGACTTTCATAAACCACGGCATGTTCTCCCAGCAAAATAACTTTACCGTGGGCAGTGGACATATCGGGCAGATATTCAATAACTTCTTCCTCAAGTTCTTCCGCTTTTTCACTCTTACGCAATGATTCCACGATCTGTTGAGCTTTCCAGACTTTTATTTCTCCATCGTTGATAAGCTTTTCGACCACGGTCTCAAATATATCGATGGTGGCACCTGCTGCCGCTGCCACAGTTCGGGCGTGAAGAGTCATATGTCCACGCTGGATCCCTTCGGTAACCAGGGCCCTGAGTGCAGCCAGATTCTGAGCCAGTCCCGCAGCACCCATAACCTCGGCAAGTTCCTGGGCCGTTTCGACCCCCATCATCTGACGTAAAATTTTTACACTCAGATTTGATTCCACCGGACCGCCAACAATTCCCACTTTAATCGGAATTTCGATCATTCCTACCAGATCACCATCGTCGTTTCGTTGATAGTGAGTAAGGGATGTATAGCTGCCTCCCCGCGCTGCATAAGCATGTGCCGCCGCCTCGATCGCACGCCAGTCGTTTCCGGTTGCAATAGCAATCGGATCGATTCCATTCATGATTCCCTTATTGTGGGTTGCTGCCCGATAGGGATCAATTGTGGCAAATTCATTGGCCAGAATAATGCCATCCCGTACTTCTTCTCCTGAATATCCATTCCCTTTCAGCAGATTTACCGGTATGGTGAATTTGGCCCGGACAACTGACCTGTCGGTTAAATTTGACAGAATTCTCAAAAAGACTTTGCCACTGGTGATTTTTTCCAAGAGGGAAGCCACACCCTCGCACATGCTGTTTACCAGATTAGCACCCATGGCATCCCGGGTATCTACCAGCAAATGCACAATAACCATATCATTATTTTGTGTTTGGCGGGTGAGGATTCGTACTTCCACATCGCGAACACCTCCGCCCCGGGCCAGCATTCTTGGGTGCAGACTGTTGGCCAGATTCATGATCTCTTCTTTATTCTGGAGAATAATGTTTTTGGCTTTTGATGGATTTTCCACATCGACAATTTGGATTTGTCCGATTAGTATTGGGGCGGTGCTGTCGCTAAAAAATCCGCCGGCTTCCCTCACCAGTTTTGCTGAATAACTGACCGCAGCGACAATCGATGGTTCTTCAACCACCATTGGAACTACATACTCTTTTTTATTTACCATCATATTTAGTCCGAGGCCAATCGGTAAACTAAATACCCCGATAACATTTTCAATCATTTTGTCTGCTTCCTCTGGGGAGAGCATATTGGTGCTGCTCAATAAAAATTTATAATTCTCATCTGTCAAAATATCCCGGTCCCGTAGAATCTTTAGTCTATCGGCTATTGATAATTGATAAAATTTTGAAATTCTTGATTTTTCCAATGAAAATCTCCTTATTTCTGGGAAATCCTCTGAACTCCCGCTCCGGAATTCTCCAGATTTAAATTTAGTATTTCGAAACCTGAATACAAAAGTGCATCTTTTAAATTTTGTTCACTGTTTGGGGAATCCGTAAATGCTATACCGATATCGCCTCCACCGGCACCGGAAGATTTGTACACACCACCATTGAGTTGAACTATTTTAGCTATTTTCTTGTGCATATCCGAAACAATTTCAGTGCCGCTGCTTTCGCCCAATTGCATCAAAGTATAAAAATATTGATCGCATATTTCAAGGAATTTACTGGTTTCATCATTTCTTAAAGATTGGCATCCCCAATGGGATAATTCCGACAAATTTTCCATGATCGACCCGTATTCTTTTGGGTTACTTTCCTTAAACTGCATTACTTTTGTGACGAATTCACGGGTAGAAGTGGATGTCCCGCTCCATATCGGAATGATTCTTAAATTGGGTGGAATATCTGTTTTAGTAACTCTGGGAGTTTCGTCATCCGAGTTTTTGGATCTCTGGAACTCCAGGATGCCACCGAAACAACTTGCCGCCACATCTATTCCGCTGCCTTTCTTCCCCTGGGAGAAATAATGGGCCTCCAATGCTTTGATGAAAAGTGCTTTGGAATCCAAAGGTGCTTGATAAAAATTCTGAAGCCCATTTATCAGGGCAGCGGTCAAGGCCGCACTGGATCCCAGTCCCAATTTCTGACCGGTGTTAGTTAAATAAAAATCATCGGTATTTAACTTAACTTGAAACGGTTCCGGATGATTTGTCCTTTTCAGATTTTCAAGAAAATATTCCATCGTTTTTGTGAAAAAGACAAGTTGCGAACGGATTTCCATTGGGATCTCATCCAGGAAATTAATTTTTCCGGTCCGGCTGATTTCAAATTTAACATCTGTAATATTTAAAGTAGGGGAATTGCAAAGATAGTCCTTTGCGGATAAGATGTCCACTCTGGCAAAACAGTCCACTGCAGCCACCAGGGCCGGTGCACCTTCCAGTACGGCGTATTCACCCAACAGAATAAGTTTTCCCGGGGCAGTGGATAAAACATGAGTCACTGCGATGGTTCTCCTACCAGTGTTGTCCCCGGCCCGAGGGCAGTCTTTATTATTTTTTTAACACCCTTGATATTTGCCAGTGCTTTTTGTATCTGATCTTCATTCTCAGGCAAACATATTGCCTTGACCTGCGGGCCGGCGTCTATGGTAAAATATACCGGTATTCCTGATTTTCGCAATTCCATTATTGCCTGAATACATTCGAGTGTTGTGCTGTTCCAGTAGATAAGGCCTGGTCTGGCACTCATGGCCAGGGCATGCATTTTCAGACAACTGTATTCTGAAATTTCTCCCAGAGACTTGAAGTCCCTTAATTTGATAGCCTGGCGCATATCAGCCAGGTCTTTTGGAGAAGAGGATAGCCATTGCTGATAATAGGGAGATGTTTCTGCTGAAAGCTGCATGCCCTCGGTGGAGCCGGTTTTTTTCGCTTCGGTAGAGGTTATGGCAATCAATACCCGGATATCCCAATAATCCTCCTGCGCTATTTGATGAGCGACAGCATCCGTGCCATCAGTCAGCGTTCCCATATTCATTTCTACAAATCCGCCAAAGACAGATCGTGCTGCTGAACCGGAGCCTAATCGAGCCAGCTCGGATAGTTGAGTTTCCGATTTTTGTATCCCGGCGGCGGCGGTCCCTGCCAGGGCAAGACTGGCAAAGGCCGAAGCCGAGGAAGCTAATCCGGCGCCGGTGGGGAAATTGTTTTCGCTTACTACCCGGGCCGGTGTGCTAAATTGGCCTTCTTTGCGGATCAAATTGAGAAAGCGGGTTACCCTTTTTCGCTGGGAATCAGGTGCGGTGGAATTATTCAGGATCAGCACATCCTCCTTCAGATCATTCTTAAA
>CAZTXJ010000048.1:6145-13459 GCA_964617285.1 uncultured Calditrichaceae bacterium
ATATCCCCTAACAGAATGAAACCCAAATCGCTGTAAATGGATTTTTCACCAACTTTATATTCAAGTTCAGTTTGTAAAATTTGAAGAATCACTTCGGCTCTATCCTGGCAACTATCGTAAAATGGTTTCCAGGCAGGCAGCCCGGACTGATGCCCCAGCAAATCTCTGATGGTTGCCCGACCGAGTGGTTTGTTTATTAGTTCAAGGTAAAAAGAGGCCAGTTTATCATCCAGGCTGATCAAATTGTTCTCCATGAGCAGAAGGACCGCTGGAGTTGTTGCCAATACCTTTGTCAGGGAGGCCAGATCGTATTGGGTATCGACCCCTGCCTTTGGGGACTGAGGATCATAATCAAAATGTCCGTAGGCTTTGTTATAGATAGCCATGCCTTCTTTCAGAATAAACAGTACCGCACCAGGGAATACTTTTTTTTCAATTGATTGCCGGATAAAATCATCGAGTTTAGGAAAATCAGATATCTGTTTATCTCCCAGCGAAACAGCATATGATTTCTGTGGAATTGAAATATTTTTCAATTCGGGACCCAGCGAAACCGGTAAGTCGCCTTGTACTGGGATGAAAGAACATAAGGCATTAAAGGCGGCTGCTTGGGAACTATCCACATATGAATAAAACAGGAAAACTGCTGCGCAATCGGTTAACCGCTTTATCTTCTTAGTAATGAATGGATTTCCAAAAACATTAAGGATCACTGGTTTCTTCTGTTGAAAGAGATTTTTTATGGTTCGGTTAATCAGCATCCAGTCGAAACTGGAAACATGTCCGGCGAAGGTTCTGCTGTAAAGAGAGATAATAAAAATATCCGAATTAAGATCAGAATTATTTTTAGACACATCATCGAATTGGTCAACCTGAGTCTGCACCTCATCAAAAAATTGACTCAATTTTTTTCGGAGTAAATTAAGCGGTTCATCAAATGGCTGAAAATCAGTAAAAATAATATGTGCACATTTTTTAATCCTGGTTAAATCCAGCGGGAATTCACTGGTTTTATGAACGCAAGTAACTGAAGCATCTGCCAGTTTGTGGCTGATGGCCAGGTGGGCTGGCGATTCAAGTATTTTGTAAATTCGGGCATGATGTGCTGGTTCCGGTTGCATCTGGTGGATCCACTTTTTTAATGAAAAGATACGTTCCACGCTCTCCTGGGCAGATGATTTTAAATTATCATCTTTTTCTATGAGCTCAGTAAGCAGAGTATGGAAAAAGGATAGTTTCTCCGGCATAAGGAAAACATCCAATCCCGCATTTAATCCATACGTTATCTGTTCTAAAATTGTGTAGTGGGCGCTAACCGCCTGCATATTGAGGGCATCGCTGAAAATGAGCCCCGAATATGTGAGTTCTTTTCTTAATTCCTGATTTAAAATATCAGGATCCAGGGTTACCGGTAATTTTTTTTCCTTTACTTGGATGTGGGCACTCATTATCCCCTTAATCCCGGATTTCACTGCTTCTTCAAATGGTCGAATATCACTCTGCCTAAGCTCCTCCGGGGTAAGGTTAATTTTGGGTAATTCAAGATGGGAATCCTGCGAGGTCCGACCATGTCCCGGGAAATGTTTTGCCACACAGGCCAGTCCATTTTCTTGTATCGTTTCAATGAATACTTTACCGATCTCTGCAACTTTTTCCGGTTTGGAGTGGAATCCACGAATATTAATGATTGGATTTTCGGGCTCAATCACCAGATCCAGAACAGGGGCGAAAATGGTATTAATTCCCAAAACCATTGCCTCCCGGGCAATTACAGTTGCTGCTTCCCGAACCAGATTCAAATCATCCGCGGCACCCCAGGCCAGTGCATGGGGTAATATCGTACCGGATTTAAACAGACCACCTGTTCCTCTTTCCAGATCTGCACCGACTAACAGAGGATATGTGGATACTTCCTGAAATTGTCTTACCCAATACTGAATGTCTGAAGGATGTCCCCCGAATAGAATAATACCACCGGGTTGGAATTTTTGAATCGACCGGACTACTTGTCGGGCCAGTGCGCCTTTTTTATTCATAAATTCTATGTGAACTGCGGGCATTAACATTTGCCCGGCAAGTACCGAGGAAGCAAGATGATAGGAACGGGGTAGTTTCATTTAATTCAGGATCTCAAATTGTATATTGAAAAATAATATAACAAATAATCGGGTTAAATTCTTTAAATCGTTATAAAAGTTAATTATTCTTTATGTTTCAACAGTGTTCTTTTCAAAAAATCGTTTTGAATAGCAAACTCAAAAACTTAAATTTGGCAGCTTATCCCGAAAGGGTAAATCTTTTTGAAAGGAGGATTTAATTAAATGACGGAAGAAGTCAAAAATGAAACCCCGGACGTGGTAGAAGAAAAGCCGAAGAGTGAATCGAAAAAGAAAGAAGCAAAAGACGATCATGACGGCGCCATAAAGCCCGGACAAGTATTTAAGCCAGAGGATGCTCCCGATGTGCTGGTTGATGACAGCCCGGAAGTTGATCCTAAAATGTTGAAACTTTATGAGAAAAGTTTTGACAGAGTTCATGAAGGGGATATCATCAAAGGAACGGTGGTCGCCCTGAATGAAAAGGATGTGGTGGTAGATGTTGGATTTAAATCCGAAGGGATGATCCCCAAAGACGAATTTATTGATCTGGAAAATATTAAAGTGGGGGATCAGGTTGAAGTTTTCCTGGAAAATCCGGAAGATGTCGAGGGCCAGGTTATGCTCTCCCGGCGGAAAGTCTACTTTATCCGTACCTGGGAAAATTTAATCGATAAACATGAAAAAGATGAAGTTATCAAAGGTAGAATCGTCCGTCGCATCAAAGGTGGATTCGTAGTGGATTTGGGTGGGGTGGATGCTTTCCTCCCTGGTTCACAGGTGGATGTAAAGCCGATCCGAGACTTCGATGCTTTTGTTGGTCAGGATCTGGATCTGAAAATCGTAAAAGTGAATGAGCAGCGAAAAAATATTGTTGTTTCCCGTCGGGTCATTATTGAGAAAACCCTGGAAAGCAAACGGGGCGAAATTCTTGGTACTCTGGAAAAGGGTCAGGTACGCCGTGGTATGGTTAAGAATATCACCGATTTTGGTGTGTTTATCGATCTTGGCGGTGTGGATGGCTTGCTGCATATTACCGATTTATCCTGGGGCCGGGTGAATCACCCCTCCGAAGTGGTTAAACTCGACCAGGAAATTGATGTGATGATCCTGGATTTCGATGAAAATAAATCGAGGATTTCCCTGGGCCTGAAACAATTGCAACCTCATCCCTGGGAAAATGTGGAAGAAAGATTCCCGGTTGGAAGTCATGTAAAAGGTAAAGTAGTCAGCATTACCGATTACGGCGCATTTGTTGAACTGGAAAAGGGTATTGAGGGATTGATCCATGTTTCCGAAATGAGCTGGTCTCAGCACATTAAAAATCCCTCTCAATTGCTTAAAGAGGGTGATACGGTAGAAGCGGTTGTGTTAAGTATTGAAGCCGATGACCGCAAAATTTCACTGGGATTAAAACAGCTCACTCCGGATCCCTGGGAAAAAATTGATGAGAAATATCCGGTGAATTCAAAACATCGGGGTATTGTCCGGAATTTAACTCCCTTCGGCGCTTTTGTTGAATTGGAAGAAGGTGTGGACGGACTGGTTCATATTTCCGATCTGAGCTGGACCAAAAAAGTTCGTCACCCCAGTGAGGTAGTGAAAAAGGGACAGGAAATTGACGTTGTGGTTCTTGATATTAATCAGGATGAACGACGAATAGCTCTCGGCCATAAACAGGTTGAAGCAAATCCGTGGGATGCGTTTGAGGATGAATATCACATGGGAACAGAGACCAAAGGCAAAATCTCCCGTCTTATTGATAAAGGTGTAATCGTTACTCTGCCATTGGGAGTAGATGCATTTGTTCCTTTGAATCATCTCAGCAAAACCAATATTAAAAGGGCTTCGGATCATTTTAAAGTGGGAGATGAATTGCCGCTTAAGGTGATTGAATTCGATAAAGAAAATAAACGTATTGTTCTATCCGTAAGCGAATACCTTAAGGGTAAAGAACAAACCCAAGTTGATCAATATCTTGCCGAGCACAACTTCGCTCCAACGACCATGGGAGAATTGGTAAAGGATGTACCCGAGGTTCTGGAAGGATTGCCCGCAGAGCAGGAAGATACCGGCAGACCGGCGAAAAAACCAAAATCGAAAAAGGAACAGGAAGAGAAAGAGCCGGAGGCGAAAGCCGAAGTTCAGGAGGAAATTGAACAACCTGTTAAGACGGAAGTTGAGCCGAAAGCCGAAACTGAAGTTCCGGATGAGGTAAAACAACCTGTTGAACCGGAAGTTGAGCCTGAAGCGGAGAAAGCAGAAGTGTCTGAGGAAGCAGCTGACGAAAAGGAAACAGAGAAAAAAGAACCGGAAGAGAAGGAAAAGGAAAAGAAGCCGAAAGCAGAGTCCAAAGAAAAAGCAACAACCAAAAAGACCACTGCGAAAAAAGAGACTAAAAAGACTTCTGCTAAAAAAGAATCGGCTTCGAAAAAAACAACTGGTACAAAGAAAAGTACAAAAACAAAGGAAAAGAATAAAAAGGACGAGAGCGAATCCTAACTTTTTCTTTGGATATTTTTTAAGAGGCCAGAGTTTTGCTCTGGCCTTTTTTATTTAAGCGTTCGAATTTTGATTTTATATAGATCACCTTTTCTCGCTTGATTTTAATGTCTGAAAATTTATATTTTATCTTATGAGCAAAAAAAATCCGTTTCGTGAAATTTCCAATCAGGTTC
The DNA here is from genome assembly GCA_964617285.1 of uncultured Calditrichaceae bacterium. Lineage (GTDB taxonomy): Bacteria > Calditrichota > Calditrichia > RBG-13-44-9 > RBG-13-44-9 > CAYVKM01. Next base: position 10,920 of record CAZTXJ010000048.1, read on the forward strand.
AAATTGATCACCCGGATCTGGCAGAAAGTTTTTACAGTTTTGATACTTTGGATAAAAAGCGATTACAGGCTCTGTATCTGTTAAGTCAACAGCTCAATCGGATTCTGGATCCGGACAAGATTTTTAAGGAATTAATCGTCAAGATTGTAAAGCTGCTGGAGGTGGAACGGGCGATTATTATTTTGATCGAGGGGGAAGATCTGCGAATCCGGATCTCACACAATATTGATGAGCAATCGGAAAAGAATGCGTTGAATTTTAGCCATACAATTGTTTCCAAAGTTATTCAGGACTTTAAACCTCTATACAGTTCAAATGCACTGGATGACTCCCGATTTTCGCAGATTCAAACAATTCATAAGTTGGAAATTCTTTCCTTTATTTGTGTTCCAATCCGGGTTGGAAATGAAATTCTGGGCACCATTTATGTCGACAACCGTCATCTGACCAAAGTTCTTACTGAAGCGGATATTGAATTTTTACAGGCCATTGCAAATTTAGTCGCCATTGCGCTTCACAACTCGATTACCTATAAAAAGATCGAAGAATTGAATCTCTCCCTGGAAGAGAAAGTCCGGCAACGCACCGAAAGGCTCCAAAAAACTGTGGAGAAATTAAGAAGCACCCAGGAGAGATTGATACAGAGTGAAAAGATGGCCAGTCTGGGCCGAATAATTGCCGGATTTATGCATGAATTTAATAACCCGATTAATTTTATTTACAGTAACCTTCCCCACCTCCGTGAGTACTCAGAAAAACTTATTTCTGAAATCAAGATTCTGGAAAAATCCGGTGCTGCAAAAAAGGAGATTGATTCCGATTTGCAATTCATTAAAAAAGATTTACTTAATTTGATTGACGGAATGCAGGAGGGTGCGGAGCGTTCAAGAAAAATTGTAGAGGATCTGAGAAATTTTTCCGGCGTGGGGAGTCAGAATTTTCAGATGCTAAACTGGAATGAAAATTTAAAGTCCACGGTGAAATTCCTGAAGAAAGGAATAGATAATTCTGTTAAAATTAGCATAAGCGCCAATGAGACTTTCTTTATTGAGGGGAATCGGGCAGAATTAAATCAGGCGCTAATGAATCTGCTAAATAATGCTGTTGGTGCCGGCGCAGATCATATTCAAATCCGTAATTCCCGGGAAGGTGATTTTTTGATATGTGAGATTGAAGATAATGGCAAGGGCATCTCCAAAGAGGATCTTTCGAAGATATATGATCCTTTCTATACCACCAAAGAGGTGGGAAAAGGAATGGGGCTGGGACTTTCGATTGTGTACAGCACCATAAATCATCATAACGGGCGGGTTGAAGTATCTTCCAGGATTAATAAGGGAACAACCTTCAAGATTTTTTTACCGCTGGCAATTCAGAAATAATCTTTACCCTTCTCCGTTTTTATTTCCTGCATTACATTTGGATGTCTCGTCTCAATAGATAATATGAGTAGAATAATCCCTTTAATCTAATTAAATGACTACTTCCATTAAGAAATCGAAAATACTTGTTTGTGTCTTAAACATGGGCCTGGGGCATGCGAGTCGCTGTCTACCGGTTATTCAAGATCTTCAACAAAGTGGGGCAATTGTCACAATCGCAAGTTCTGGTCGGAGTCTTTTATATCTGAAACAGGAAATTGAGCAAGCAGACTTTTTGGAATTACCTGATTATGAATTATCCTATTCCAACAAAGGGGTGAGTATCCTCGGGTTAATCCGTCAAGTTCCGGTATTGCTCAAAAAAATACAAACCGAGCACCAGATAGTAGGGCAATTTGTTGCCAGTCATTCTATCAATTTAGTAATCAGTGATCATCGTTATGGTTGCTATGCCGTAGGAATTCCATCCTTATTCATCACCCATCAGTTGCGATTCATCGCCCCCAAATTTCTTAGAAGCTTTGAGTTCATTGGTGCTGCTTTTAACCGGCATTATCACAAAAAATATAACACTGTTATTATTCCGGATTTGCTTATACAGGATAGGGGAGTACTCTCCGGTAGACTCTCAAAAATAAATGGAGAAATGAAATATTTTTTTTGCGGTCCGCTGAGTAGTATTTCACGCTCAGATACCCCGGAGGAAGAAATTGATCTTCTGGTATCTATTTCGGGTCCGGAACCACAGCGATCGATCTTTGAGGAAATAATCCGAGAGCAGATTCAGGAAATAGAGGGGGAAAAAGTGGTCCTGCTGGGTAAACCGGAGAGAAGCGAAAAAGAACACCTTGGGGGCAACCTCACGATCATTCCCCATGCCTCCCGATCTGTGATGGCAGAATTATTCAATAAATCCAAATTAATTGTAACACGCTCCGGATACAGCACGGTAATGGAGCTGGCTGAAACCGGTAAGAAAGCGTTATTTGTTCCCACCCCGGGCCAAACCGAACAACTCTATCTGGCTGAGAGATTTAAGAAAAATGGTTGGTTCTACAGTGTCGAACAGGACGAACTCGATTTAAAAAGAGACATTCGGATAGCAATGGACAAATTTAGCGGATTCCCGCGGGAATTCTCTACCCACAATTCGGTTGT
>CAZTXJ010000048.1:13559-22841 GCA_964617285.1 uncultured Calditrichaceae bacterium
GAATTGTACGCCGGGTAATGGCTAATTCGTGCCAACCTATATTTTTTTAATCATTGGGAAATTTTTTAATTTAAACTTATAAAAGATTATTAGAATTTAATCGGTACGTTACTTTTTTTTAGGTATGGATAAATATTATCAATTTTTGCAAAGATACTGGCTCAATATTCTGCTTTGGCTTTATATCTTTTTCATTATCTTCAGTACGGTTGTTCCATTTAATTTTATCTGGTCCACTTCTTTTATTCCTGCCCGCCTTGCCAAAATTCAATGGATTCCTTTTAAGGATGGAATAATGGGGTTAAATCGTTCTGATATCGTTGCCAATATTATCTTTTTTGCACCTCTCGGGGTTTTACTTGCCCTGAAAGTTATTTTGCGTGAATATCGAAACCTGAAGATTATAGAATGGATCCGGATTATTTTAACCGGGGCTTTAATCAGTACCGGAGTTGAAGTACTGCAGATATTTACCTTCGATCGAACAACCTCAACTACCGATGTGATCACAAATACCATCGGTACTTTCCTGGGAGGGGTCCTGATTCTTTTCCTTTATCTTAAATTTCATCGGGAAATCAAATTTTTCTTAATCAAAGTCTTTGCCGGTAAACCGGAAATGATAATCGCCGGTCTGTTTCTGATATTTATCACCCTCAGCACCCTGGCTCCTTTTACTTTTAGAATTGCCTGGTATTCAGTTAAGGAACAAATTTTATTGGTTAAGCAAAATCCATTTATGGTCAGGAATCCGGTTGGTGAGCTCCTGACCCACATGCTGTTATTCGGGACCTTCATTTATTTTCTATTATCCGGGATCGAACGATATTTTCGTGAAAGAATCCGGAGACTGGAGATAATTTCGATTGTTTGTTCTCTCTTTATTCTCCCGGTTTTATTGGAAACAATGCAGTTACTTGTTCCTGCCCGGAATCATTCCCTGGCTGATATACTGATTAATCAGTTGGCGATATTACTCATTCTGCTTTACTATTTAATTCAGCTAAAAATCCATCCGATCAAATTCAACCGGGAATATTTTATTCACCGGCATATCAGATTTTTTTATTTTCTCGCTTTTATCTATTTCCTGTTTATTGTTCAGCGGGTTGCCTTTTCAGAAATTTCTGTTTCAAGCTGGACAATACTGAAGAGTATGGTTCCCCAGATTACAATCAATTCCAAAGCGCTGCGAAACTACAATCGATTGAATTTACTCATCCTGCTTGCCAAAGAACTTTTTGCTTTCCTGCCTGCTGGTTTTATTCTATCTTTGATATGGTTAAAAAAGTTTAAAAAGTCCATGCGCCGCTCCTTACTTATTTTCTTCATCATCTTTATCCCCATGGTTTACTACTACATCGGATCTGCCCTCGAAAGATTGCAATTGAATATATTGGATTTTGCTGCAGCGGTTTCAGGAATTACACTCGGATATATCTGTTGGCATATATATCAATTCATGATTGAAAAGAATTTGTAATGAAACTTTTCAAATTTTCATCTTTATTTCTCGTAGCACTTTTGATATCCTGTGCATCGGGACCCTCAAAGACGGGACAATCTGGTATAGACACTCCGGCATTTTTATATTATCAACATGCTTTGACCAGTCTTGAGCAGGGAAATTACCAGAGAGCGCTTGCTCAGATGGATACTGCGATTTCTTTGAGAAAAGAATTTGCTCAATTTCATTATGTTCGGGGACAGATCCTGGAATTGCTGGGAAGAAGATCCGATGCTATAAAAGCTTATGAAGTTTCCCTGAACTATAAATCCCATTTCCCGGAAGCCTGGCGAAATCTGGCCACTTTATATTTACAATCTGCCCAGTACGAAAAAGCAGTGCAAGTTTTAAAAGAACTTACCGAAGACTTGCCGGATTCTTTGCGGTTTGAACTATTACTTGCCGAAGCTTATGTGAGGAATGAACAACCACTGTTGGCACTGGATTTTGTCCGGTCCTATGAAAAGCAAGGGGGTAAATCTCCGGAGACATTTCTTATCCGTGGTCTGGCATATTTCCAACAAGAAGATTTCCCCAGAGCGATGAACCAGTTGGATAATTTTGTACAGAAAAAACCACAAAATTTTGAAGCCCAGAAATATCTGGGAATTGCCTGTATAAAAAGCGGAGCTCTGGAAAAAGGAATCTCTCATCTGAATGACGCCTTGAAAATAAATCCCGATGATCCCATCATTTATCTTTATCGGGCCCGGTATTTCCTGCAGAGACAGAAGTATGCCACTGCGGCAGATCAGTTAAATGCAGCTTTGAATCTGGATGCCAACAATAGTGAAATCCTGTTAGAAATATCTAAATTTGCCTTGATGAAAAAGGATACGGTAAGGGCTCAAACGGCCCTGGAAATGGCCTTGAATGCGGATGATGAATGTTGGGAATGTTACAAACTGCTGGGTATAATTGCCGATGATCAGGGACATCACTTTGAAGCGTTGCTTTATCTGCAAAAATATTTATCCAATATCTATACCAAAGATCCGGATGCGGAAGAACGCTTAAACAGATTACGTCAAATAAATCAATAAACTGTAAGAAAAATCAATTATCAGTTTAATTTATTTTCCCTGGAAGAATATTCCGCTTATATTAATTTTTAAATGCTGATTTTTAAAGTTTAACACTTTCTTGAGGGTCAAATGTCAAAAATACTTTTTCAGTTCACTATAATCCTCGCTTTAATTCTGGGGTGTCGGATATCTGGTATTGCACAAGAGGGGGATTTTGGTAAATTGAACATCAAAATTGATGATGAACCCGAACTCTCCTATCAGGTTCAAAGAGCATTGCTGTATCGTCAGGTAAGTATTAAATATGACTCCACTGTTCTGGTTCAGAACAAAATGTCCAGTGATATATACTATTATCCCCAGTTAGACTCCGGCCAACAAAATGTTCTTCGTTTATTAGCCGGCACATTTAAAAAAGATAAGCAAGATTTTTTTGACATTTTTATTAATATAGGAGATTCAATTCCTGATTCTTTAACCTATACTAACAGCACGAATGATATCTTTATTTCGAAAAATGGTAAAATTCAATTATTTAAATCTAATTCTCAGAACATCAATGGCTCAATTCATATAAAATATGAAAAAGAAAAAGTGGTTGCCGGACGGTTAGATTTGTCTTTTTTGATTAAAAATTATCTGGAGATCGATCGCACGGAAAAATTTGTTCTGAATGGTTCCTTTGAAGTGGCCGCAGGAGATTACCGTGAATTAAGCATGGGGATAACCTCAAGTGATAAGGAAGCCAGCAGCAAGAAGAAACAGAGTCTTTATTTTGCCATAATATTATCAGTTTTCTTCATTGTAATTTTTGGTTTGCGTTGATGGAAAATAAATGGCGAAAAATAATTCTCCATGTTGATATGGATGCTTTTTTCGCCTCCGTTGAGCAGCTGCTAAATCCCGAGTGGGTTGGGAAACCGGTAATTGTCGGTGCAGATCCCCAGGGAGGTAAAGGCAGGGGAGTAGTTGCTGCCGCCTCATACGAAGCCAGAAAATTTGGGGTGCACTCCGCTATGCCCATATCCCGCGCCTACAAACTCTGCCCCGACGGTGTTTACGTGACACCCCATGGCCATCTCTATCAGGATTATTCCCAACAGATCTTTAACATCCTTTCAAAATTTTCTCCCCTGGTTGAACCACTCAGTATTGATGAAGCATTTCTGGATATGACCGGAACATTGCATCTTTACAAAGATGTGCAGGATATGGGAATCACGCTCAAATCTGAAATAAAAAAAGTGACAGGTTTGCCGGCCTCGGTCGGGATTGCCCCGACAAAAAGTGTGGCAAAAATTGCCTCAGATCTTTATAAACCGGATGCTCTAACCGTTGTTGAACCCGATAAGATGCAGGATTTTTTGGATCCCCTACCAGTGACAAAACTATGGGGAATTGGGGAGAAGACTTTTGCAAGTCTTTCAAGGATGGGGATAAATACTGTATATCAGCTTCGCACCTATCCTCCGGATCTTTTGAAACTGAAATTCGGGAAAATGGGTCAGCATATAATAAACATGGCTACCGGCACGGATCAGCGGGAAGTGATTCCGGAAGAAGATGTCAAATCTGTGAGCAATGAGATGACCTACGGAGAAGATCAAACGGATTTTGAGCTGATCAAGAAAACCGTATTTAGTTTGTCTGAAAAGGTAGCCGGCAGGCTTCGCAGATCTGGTATTCTGGGGAAGACAGTGCATTTGAAGATTCGGTTTCACGACTTTAAGACCTACACCCGAAGTTATTCTCTGCCAACCTATACAAATCTGACGGAAGAAATTTATAAAACAATCCTCTTTTTGCTCGATGAATTTGATCCTCCGGAAATTCCGGTTCGGCTGCTAGGGGTAGGTATTTCCAATCTGGTAAATGAAAGCGGCAAACAATTGAATCTGTGGGAAATGGATACGGACAAAAAGTTAAAGCTCGAAAAAGTTATGGACCAGATTCAGGATAAATTTGGCAAAAATTCAATCTCTCATGCGGAAGGACTGAGGAATAAAAAGAAGACTAATCGTTAAAATTCCCGCCTTACTGAACTTTTATTTCTTACATTCAGGTCGTTTCAAGGATGAATAGTTGCTAAATTTCCAGAAGGAAATTAGATCACTGTCTGTTCTCATTTAAATATGATGGAACCTCAATCTGTCACTTTAAGGTTATGAATATATTTTCTAAAGCCTGCCTTTTCAGCCTTATACTTTTTCAAATCTCCTTTGCTTATTTCCAACAGAAAGTGCAGTACAATATCCAAGTAAAGTTGATTCCGTCATTACATCGTCTGGAAGGTTATGAGGAAATCGTCTATAAAAACAACTCACCGGATACCCTCACTTTTCTCTATTTTCATCTGTATATGAATCGGTTCAGGGAGGATTTCTCCTATGACAGCGGTAAGAAAAAAAATGAAGGATATATTGAACTGGTGAGTTTCAAAAATTCGGAAAATGAAGATGTGGATTATTTAGTAGACGAGACCATTTTAAAGGTTGAGCTGAACAAAATGATCCTTCCCGGCGATTCCCAGAGTTTCAAAATCAGATTCAATACAGTTTTACCCCGGGCAGGGGATAGACTGGGCTACTATGGGGATCATTATGATGTGGGCAATTGGTACCCCGTCCCAGCTGTTTACGACCAGTATGGCTGGCATGCGGATCAGCATATTAACGGGGAGTTTTATCAGGAGTGGGGTAATTTCCAGGTGGACATCACCGTGCCGGAAGGATTTGTGGTGGCCGCCACGGGCACACTGCAAAATCCCGAGATTTTACCGGACTCGGTGCCTGAGTCGAATCGATCCTTTGAATATAATTCCTGGTCGGGTGATAAAACGGTTACCTACCGGTATCTTGCACTACGGGTTCATGATTTTGCCTGGTCTGCAGACCCGGATTTTGTCTTGAAAAAAGAACAAATAAATGATGTTACACTTCAATTTTACATTTTGTCGTTCAGGATGTCCGATTGGGAACCTCAAATTGAGAGGGCTGAAAAAGCGTTTCTCTATTTTGAGAAAGTGATTGGAAAATATCCCTATCCGACTCTGAGTATTGTGGATGGATATATTACTGCCGGTGGAATTGAATATCCCAATCTGGTTATCATTAACGATAATATCTATGATCCCCGGGATTTAAGCGCCACCATTATCCATGAAATGGCTCACCAATGGTTTTATGGATTACTGGCCAATAACCAGACCCGGTATGGTTGGATGGATGAGGGATTTGCAACTTATTTTGAGAACCTGGGAATGGGGGAAGTATATGATTCGAGCCAGGAATATGTGCATTCACCCACCGGCATTTGGGGAAACTGGCTCGGTTATGAAGAGGATTTCTGGCGGCGGGATTACTTGCTGTATTACCGTTATTACCGAAGTGGTAACAGCGAACCCATCAACACCCATTTTGACTGGTTTCAAAACGATCCGTTTATACCCTACTACCAAAAAATGAGTCTGGTAATTTCTCAATTACGACTCGTATTAGGAGACTCTTTGTTCTGGGAGGGGATTCGGCATTATTATGAAAACTGGAAATTCCGGCACCCTTATCCGGAAAATTTATTTTCGTCTTTCGAGCAGGTAACAGGGCTTCAGCTAAACTGGTTTTTCGATGAATGGCTGAATACCACCTGGGCTTGTGATTATGCAGTTGATGGCTTGAGGCAGAAATTCTACCCTGATAACAGCACTAATAAATATCAGGCAGAAATCCATTTCCGGAGGAATCTGCCGATTGCCATGCCCCTGGATTTCCGGGTCCACCTTAAGAATGGTTCGTTCTTAGATTACCGGATTCCATTGGGGGATGGTCAGAATTTTCAGAATGTGGTAGATTCTGCGATTATGCCTTGGAGTTTTGACCGTATGAGAAAAACGGTCCGGTTAAATCTTCCGGATAAAATTCGCTATGTAGAAATTAACCCGACACACCGCTTATTGGATATTGATCCATTCAACAACAGTTCAAGGTGTTTACCACCAATACATTTTTATTTTATGCATCGTCAGTATCTGTTCCCCAATACTGATGGTTATACTACTACGGTTTTTCCCCACCTGTTTTATAATCAGATTGACGGATTACAGTTAGGAATTCGCACCCGGGGTAATTTTATATATCCTGAGTATCAGCATCGCCTGACGTTTTTGATGGGTCTGCGCTCATTCCTTCCCGATGCGGATTTTTGGTTCGAGACTCCGCTGTATTTTCTGAAAAATGACATTCATGTCGTCGCCACTGTTTATAATTCCTCCGGTCGGCTTGGCGGAGGGGGATGGCTTCAGTATAGTCCAGATACCAAAACCGGTAACTTCCTGGCGTTATCCGGCTGGCAGTTTCGCCGTGTATATGACACAGATTATTTTCCTTATCCGGTTACGAGGGGAAATTTGAGTTTTCTGAATTTAGTACTTCAATATTCGAGATGGCAAAGGGGATATCTTCCCCTGGGCTATGAATTGAAAAGCACAGCAGAACTATCTGCTTTCGGTAGTGACTTTGATTATCAATCCTGGGATTTGGCTGGAACCTGGCGATTGCCGGCTGTGTTTTCACAAAAAATCACCATAAATATTGGAACTGGCAGTCAGTACGGCAATGTGCCTGTTCAAAAATTATACCGGCCCGGTGGGGATAAAAGCTATGCGTTTTTCAATAATCCCTACTTCCGGGCAAGAGGAACCCTGCCACCGGAGTGGTGGCGAAAGGGCCACCTGTTTCAATCGGGGGGAGGAAATTTACGATCCCTGTCTAATGATTGGTATAATTATGGAGAACATTATATTGCCGGACAGCTTACCATCACTCTGGGAAATCCGCTGAATCTGACCACCTTCTATTGGCCCTATCTTTCTGATTTAAATTTCTCGGTTTATACCAGCACCAGTTCCTGGAGCGATAAATGGGATGATTTTAGTACTTTTCTCAGTGAGACAGGCGTTACCCTGTCCTTGTCCCGGTTGCCCTTTGTTTTCTATTTTATGGATATTGAGGGGCTCCATCTCGATTTCCCTTTCTGGGTGAACGATAAAATAGATGATAATAATTTTGATTTCAGATGGGTTCTGCGAATGGATATCAGGAGTTTTTATTGAGTACAGATCAAAATCACCCAATCAAGAATTTTCTCTGGTACCAGCTTCCGGCTATTTTCTGGTTGATTCTCATTTTTGTTCTCTCCTCCATTCCGGATTTATCCGGACCGGATCTGAAGTTTAAATTACAGGATAAGTTTTACCACTTTATTTTTTACGCGGTATTTGGGGTGTTAATCGGTCGTGCCTTCTTTTTTCAAACCGGATTTCAACAATTAAAAAATAATTTCCTCATTTTTGGAATTATCTTTGGTTCTCTCTATGCAATGAGTGATGAGGTGCATCAGCATTTTGTGCCTGGACGCACCATGAGCGTGTGGGATGCTTTGGCCGATGTCGCCGGAGTAATTTTTGGAATTTTGATTTTTGCCTGGTGGGTAAAACACAAAAATCTGCGACAACCCGATTCTGATTAAATATCTCCGGAAAGAATTTATTTTCAGCTGAAATTTCCAATTAATCATATTACCTTTGACTTCGACTTGACAAAAAGAATCGAATGGAGAGAATATATGGCCGATATTACCAATGAACAGATAAAAGAACTGCTCGCTAAGGTTCAGTATCCGGGTTTTACCCGGGATATTGTCTCTTTTGGTGTTATTCATAACATTGAAATTGTGGATGATCAGGTAACTATTCTGTTGAAATTCACAACCCGGAATGAGGAGATAAAAAACCAGATTATTGAAGAAACGAAGAAAGTTTTGGCCGAGAAATTAAAAAATAAACAGCTTGTTATCCGGGAAATTGAACAAAGTGAAAAAATGAAGGCTGAACCGCGTAGTGGGGGAGATCCCTGGGCGGGCCGGGCGCCCATTCCAGGAATAAAAAGAATTATCGCGGTGGCTTCCGGAAAGGGTGGAGTGGGGAAATCCACCGTGAGCACCAATCTGGCAATTGCGCTTTCGCAGAAAGGCTATAAAATCGGCTTGATGGATAGCGATATTTATGGTCCCAGTGTTCATATCATGATGGGAGTTGATGAACGCCCGATGGTTACCCCTGAGCAGAAAATTATTCCGATTGATAAATTCGGAATAAAAATGATGTCCATGGGATTTTTGGTGGAGAGTGATGCACCGCTCATCTGGCGTGGTCCCCTGGTAATGAAAGCCGTGGAACAATTTCTTCATGATGTTCAATGGGATGAATTGGATGCCCTGGTCATTGACTTACCACCGGGAACCGGCGATGCCCAGTTAACCCTGGTTCAGAAAACCCCGCTAACCGGAGCGATTATTGTCACCACGCCCCAGGAAGTTGCCCTGGTGGATGCACGCCGGGGACTCAAGATGTTTCAAAAGGTAAATACCCCGGTTTTAGGGATTGTGGAGAATATGAGTTATTTTGTCTGCCCGCATTGTGGCGAGAAGTCATATATTTTTGGGGAAGGCGGAGGACTCCGTTCAGCGAAACAATTGGGAATACCCCTGTTAGGTCAGATTCCGATTGAATCGGGTGTGACCGAATCCGGGGACAGCGGTGTGCCTATTGTCAATAAGGATCCGGAAAGTCCCTCGGCGAAAGCATTTCTGGAAATTGCCGAAAAAATTGTGAATACGGATGTCTTTAAATAGGAGCTATCACTGAGAGTGTCTAGTCGGTGACTGAATTTTTGTAAAGAAAATCTCCATCCTATC
>CAZTXJ010000049.1:0-13132 GCA_964617285.1 uncultured Calditrichaceae bacterium
TAACCTCTATTGATCCGGGAAATTTACAAAATTCAGTTGTAGACAATTTCATCCTGGTATCCAATTATCCTAATCCGTTTAATAATAGCACGGTCATTTCTGTCGATCTGCCCCGGGCCGGTCAGGTGCAAACGGAAATCTTTAATTCAATAGGGCAGTTGGTGGAGAAGCTGCCGGGTGAAACTGTGAATGCTGGAAATTATAAGATTTATCTTAACTGCGATTCGTGGGCCAGTGGGATTTATCTGGTACAGATACAATTTGAGCATTACCAGCAGCTACATAAAATGGTTTTATTGCGTTAAATTGAGAGTACAATAAATCAACGGAGGAAACATGAAAGACAAGGAAAAACTTCAGATCGAGGTGGAAGTACCTTCCAGGAAAATCCATGTCGAACATGTATATTGTTCCAAAGGACATTCCCTGTGTGATCCCAAGAAAAAAATCCATGGATATCCGGCTATCAAAGTGAAAGCAAAGTTTAAAAATCAGGAAGGCATCCTCTATATCGATCCGGTCTTTGGCAGTTATGACAATATTGAGGAAAAGATTAATATCCCCAAAGGCGGGGTAGTGGAATTTTTCTGTCCGGAGTGCGGTGTCAGCTTACGGGATAAGGAAAGTACCTGTCAGCTTTGCGCTTCCCCCATGTTCGTTTTTCATCTTCCCAAGGGTGGTATTATCGAGGGGTGCCAGAAGAAAGGATGTTTATACCACCGGATGAAAATTGTGGATGCCGAACAGCAGATATCACGTCTGTTCGAAAATGATACCCTGGAGTCGTATCTTTAATCGGTAATTTTGAAATTACCTGCCTCGCTGTTTAAATGTTCAGTGCTTCGAATCCGCCCGAAAGTGGTGGATTTTTCTCCCAAAAACCGGGTGTTACAATTAAATTTGCGTTTGGAATTATATAAGGAAAACCTTAGATTTTTCGAAATCTGTGGAGGTACGAATGGGCATTGATGAATTGCTGACGGAAGATCTGATTAGTGAAAATTTAAAAGGTCAGAACAAATATGAGGTTATCGAAGAACTTCTCGACCTTCTGGTAAAAAAAGGGAAAATCGATTCCCGGGAAACCTGTTTGAACGATTTATTCGAACGGGAACAGTATTTAAGTACCGGTTTGGAAAACGGTTTGGCTGTTCCCCACGCCAAATCTGCGGCGGTCAAAGAACTGCTGGTGAGCTTTGGTTTAAGCCGGGAAGGTCTTGATTTTCAAACCCTGGATGGGAAGCCTGCCCATTTTATCTTTCTGGTCCTCTCACCCCGGGATACCTCCAGCCCGCATATAAAAATATTGGCCCAAATCACCCGCAATTTCCGGGAGGGTAATATCGGTGATAATATTTTAAAAGCCGGGGATACAAAGCAGATTTTTGAGATTATTAAAAACTTTAAGTAACCGGACCCAAATTGACAATATTCAAAAAATTGGATCCTCTGCTGGATCAAATTCAACAGGAATTGCAGCGCAGTATCAAACCTGATTTCCCGCAATCCATCAAAGATCCCATACATTATTTTTTAGAAACACCCGGTAAAAAAATCCGACCACTGCTTACTCTGCTTTGTGCTGAAGCGGTAGGAGAAAAAACCGGGGATGCGCTTTGTGCGGCGGTTGGCATCGAGCTGTTTCACGATTTTACCCTGATCCATGACGACATTATGGACCGGGATGACATGCGCCGGGGCCGGTTTACCGTGCACAAAAAGTGGGGTGAAGATTCTGCTATTTTGGTTGGTGATATGATGATCGGGATGGCCTATGAGAAAATGCTGGCCTGTGATGCCCAATATTTATCATTGATTTTACCCCTTTTTAACCAAGCGTTGATCAAAGTTTGTGAGGGCCAGGCCCTGGATAAGGAATTTGAAATCCGGGAAAATGTGAGCCTGGATGACTACCTGGATATGATCTCCAAGAAAACTGCCTGGTTGTTCAAACTGTCCTGTGAAATTGGTGCTATATTGGGTGGAGGATCAGCGGAGGAGGTGGAAACCATGCGGCAGTTTGGGAATTTGCTGGGCATTGGCTTTCAGATTCAGGATGACCTGCTGGATTACATCGGGGAAGAGAAGACGCTGGGAAAAAAAGTGGGCAGCGATCTGAAGATGCGCAAAAAGACTTATGTTACCCTGCTGTACTCGCAAAAGGTTGGCCAACAGTCAGATAAGGCGAATAATTATCCTGCGACTATTTCGCAGTTTTCCTCCCTTCCGGCTTTGAATAAAGCACTGTTTGAATTAGGTATTGTTGATGAAACAAAAAAGCTGGTGGATGATTATATTCGTGGGGCGCTGAGATTGCTGGAAAGGATTCAGCCCTTAACAGACTCAAATAATCTTTATCAAATGGTTCTGGCCCTGCAAAAAAGAGACTACTGATAAGCAACCTCAACCGCGTCTCATTTTACTTTCCTTCTACAATATGACGCATAAGCATTAACAAATCCCTTTGCACGCTGTCGGGGAGTTTTTCCCACAGCTTGAGTAACAGATGCTGATTTCCGTATAAAGCGGTTTTCTCCCGGACTACCTGTTCCGACTTCTTTTCATCCCCGTGGAGAAGCCATTCTACGCTGGTCTCTCCCAGACTGGCGATACGGAACAGGACATCGGCCGGTGGTACCCGTCCTTTCAGATAAAGGGAGATCGCTGGCTGGCTGATCCCCAGAGTATCGGCCAGATCCTTCTGGGTTAATTTTTTCCGCTGCATAATGGTCCGAATGCGACCGGGTAGCTCTTTGGACTCCATAAATGGCGCTCCTGATAAAATACTTGAAATAAAATTATACCATCGTTATATTACGTATGTAATATATTGACATGAAAATTGGGAATGCAACTGCAAAATCAGAAAAAAAATCTTCCGGAGATCCCCGAGTATTATCTCTACTGGGCCCTGGAAAATCCCGGGTATATTAAAAAAAGGCTGCGTACCAGCGAGGGCAAGCTGCTGGAAATTATCAATCCCGGTCTGCGTAACCTGGATAATGGTCCCGATTATCAAAATGCCACCATTAAAATAGGGGGTATTGTTTACCGGGGTGATATCGAATTTCACCTGCGGCTCAATGACTGGTTTGCTCACGGTCATCATTACGACACCCGTTACAATAATGTCATTTTGCATATCCTGTGGCACCCGCCCGATTTAATCCCCCCTGAATTGCAAACCCGCTTTGACCACTTAATCCTTTCCCGGTTCATTAATTGCTCACCGTCTCGATGGTGTAAAAATTTATCTTCGCTTGCTCAACCAGGCTTTTCCTTTTACCCTGCCCAAGAATTACCTGTCTTTACCCGATCCCAGGCCGAGCACCTGGCCTGGAGCCGATTTACCCGAAAGTGTGATGAGTTGCTGGCCCTGGTAGAACAGTTTCAGTGGGAAACAGCTTTGTATTTGGGTCTTGCCCGGGCGCTGGGCTATCGGAATAACAGTAGAATATTTTCCGATCTGGTCCGAATCCTGCCACCGGCCAGGATATTGAGTATTGTCCCGGCCAATCAACGTTCACCAGCACTCTTCTGGTACCTCTATCTGTATCAGTCAGGCTTACTGGAGCAAAGCCGGAAAAAATCGGTTCAGCAAAGAAGTTCGCTTCACGAGCAGGTGTTTACCCAACTCGAATACTATAAGTCTCATCTCCCCGTTCAGCGGCAGCATCTCACCCAGTGGAATTTTTCCCGGATACGTCCCAATAACAATCCCTTTTATCGCCTGGCCGGATATGCCCAGATCTTCTACCAGCATCACCACCAATCGCTTTTTCAGCTCACTCTGGAAATTTTTTCCGCCCGGTTCACCCTGGCCGATCTGCTGAAAAATCTCAGGCCTGTGTTTCAAATTCCTTTAAACCAGGTTCTTCGAAAGGGTGTGCTCGAATTAGCCGGCATGACTTTCTCCCCGGTTTTAACCATCGGGGAGGAACGATGCCACCAGTTTGTTTTGAATATCTTACTGCCGCTGATGTATATCTGGGCAGAAACCTCCGATAATCCCGGTTTTCAAATCTATCTGGAAGATCTCTATTTTAACTTTCCCGCTGTTGATAACCTTTCCTATCTCAATCAGAAATTCAGGAAAACCCGAAATCCTTTTTTGGGTCACGCATTTTTCCAGCAGGCCTGCCTGGAATATCTCGGCCAACAAAATCCGAAATCATAACATTCCGAAAAATGAATTGACACTATCGTTTCTATTACTTAAAATTTTGCAAACTAAGGCGAGGTATGGGACTTTATACACCTTCATTTATTCTGAATCTGATTAAAATTATTATGGCCATCCTGTGCGCGGGACTCATCGCTTCCCGCAAATCGGAGGTTTTCAAAATTCCTCCTGTCCAGATCATGCTGTTGATTATGGTCGGGTCCACCCTTTTTGTTATTGTGGCGCTCACCCTCACTCCGGGATTATTAATGGATCCCTCCCGGATTGCCGGGGATGTGATGATTGGGGTGGGCGTTTTCAGTGCCCTGGCCATATTCAAGGAAAAAAAGATTATTCTGGGTATTACCACTGCAGCGTCGATCTGGATGGCGGCGGCTATTGGATTAACCATTGGAGCGGGCCTGTTCTTCGAAGCCATTTTTATCACCGTTTTTATTTATCTGGCCGCAGGATGGATCAATAAAAAGCATATCCGGCAGGAAGATACTTCAAATTAAAATATACCAAAAAAGGAGTAATCTATGTGGTACGATTCACCGCTCTTCCTTAACACCATCTATGCTATCTTCGGTGTTATCCTGGGCATTGCCTCGGCTATTCTGACCTACCGCCTGATAAACCGGGTTACCCATTTTGACATCCCCAAGGAACTGGAAAAGGGTAACCTGGCCGTGGGTGTTGTGGTGTGCGGGATTTTTATCATGATCGGTCTTATTGTCGGTCTTATTGTGGGCATGAGTTTAAACTGAGATAGCCCTTCGGTTTTAATTTTAATTCGCAATTTGTGATGCATTTGGTTTACGAATTGGAATAAAATTTTTATCATTTTGAAACAAATTTTCGACTTGAAAATTTAAAGTCGGTTGGAAATTAAATTTGGGAAAAGACGTAAAGGACTAAAGAGTAAAAAAATATGAATGCGGTTGATCACTGAAACTCTGGCAGCCGAAATCGATCATGAACAGAAGTCTGATGACATTATTCCTGCTCTCGATATTTCTCCTCGCGCTCTCAATCTCCTGTATGCACAACGTGCAGGATTCCGAGTTAATTGCCGAACAGGACTCCCTGGTAAAAATTATTGAGAAGAGAATATCCCAAAAAAAGGAATACGAACAATTTCGGGAAAAAGTACTGCCCCGGGATTTCCAGGATAAAATACAAAATTATTACCCGGTGATCCGAAAATATGCCAAGCGTTATGGCCTGGATTGGCGTCTGATTGTGGTGCAGATTCTGAAGGAGTCGAAATTCCGGGAAGATGCCCGCAGCCATGTCGGTGCCATGGGATTAATGCAGATCATGCCCGGCACTGCCCGGGAGATCCGTCAGGAAATGGACATTGAATATATTGCCAATAACCCCCGGGAGAACATTGCCGCCGGAATCTATCATTTATATAAACAGCTTAAGAACTTCCCGGATGCCGATCGGGATAACCGGGTGAAACTGGCTCTGGCTGCATATAACAGCGGAATTGGCAGGATTTATGATGCCCAGACTCTTGCCCGCTATCTTACCCTCGATCCCCAAACCTGGGAGGGGGTAAGGGAGTGTCTGCCCAGACTTACCGCCAAAGACTGGCGTTTACACTTGGAAGTCTGGGAGCTGGGCGTTCCGGATTACGGGTATTTTTATGGTTACCAGCAGACCATTGATTATGTGGATGATATTATCCGTAATTATCAGATTTTCCGCGCATATTATCATAACTGATAATTCGATCCTTTCTATTCTATAGACCCCTCAATTTTCATAAATAATAAAGCAGGGTGAAATTCCTAAAATTTTTAAATATATTCTTTCCCGGAAAGAAACAGGGAATATTGTTTTGAAATGGGAGATTTATAATGAGCCGAATAATTTTCTTTATCATTTTTTTGTTAGTTGCCTTTAATACCCGAATGTGGGCCGCCGAGGACTGGCAGGAGTTCAAGCAGAACCATGAAAAATTTTACTACTATCTGGAACAAACCGATATCCAGAATTTTTCCTGTCTGTTCACCACCGATACTTATATTTCCTTTATCAAAGGAATTGCAGACAGCACTTATACCTATCCCCTTAAGTTGATCTGGACCCGGGAAGGCACCTCCTACTATATTTTAGAACCCTATCCCCAACCGGAGGATGGTAAGCAACGTCAGCAGATCATGCAAAAAATTCAGATGACCAAAACCCAATTCCAGGGTTTCTATCTGGACTGGATAAACTTTCTCATCCTCTCTCCTTTTACTGATGTCCCCGATGATGCTCGGGTGAAATTCAAAGGAGACACGGTTCTGGTGAATTACCAGACAGAGGATGAAGCCGGGAAGGTAGCGATTCAAAAGACCTTCCTGTCCTCCGGCAGATTGCTGAAAATAACCATCGATTCGCCCACCGGTGAAATCCTGAATTATCCCAAATTTGTGGAAAAGGAGAACAAGTGGCTGTGCAACGGATGGGATACTCGGATTATGAAGGGTGATTCAATTGCCAGTGGGCTGGCCACCAGGGTTGAGTTGTCAAAAATCGGCGATTACTGGCTACCGGTGAAGGCGGATGTCCTGGTGCAGACAGCGGATAAACCAGGTGAGCGGTTTATCTCGGAAATATTCCTGAAAAATTATGTGTTTAATATTCCACTACAGAAGCTTCCATCTCCCAATCCTCCGAAAGCGCCTGAACTTATCAAGTGATGATTAATGTAGGGATTTGATATTCTCCGAAAAGCCGGCTCAATTTTTGAAAAAATAGTTGGCCAGCGATTCTTTGTAAACCTTTTTCAAGGGTACCGGGAAAAATTTCAGGGCGTTTTTGGGCAGCATCAGGGGATTAGCAACCCGCCCCCATAAAAGTTTCAGCGAAATAAAAACCGCCATGACTGAAAAACGCATAATAAACTCTATTCCCTTTTGTAAATCGGAGTGGTTGTTTTAACAGATTCCATTATCTGAGCAGCTCTTCCCCGGCTCAATTTATTCAGCTGGCCGCCAGCGCACTCTCCATGATCGGGAGGAAATCCTCTTTTTCCATAAATCCCACCACCCGTAATTTTGATAATTCGTTGCCCTGGGAATCGATAAATACCAGAGTCGGTACTCCTTTTATCTGGTAAAGATCTTTTAGTTCCTTCACCCGGGCATCACTGGATTTGGTCAGATCCACCTTGAGCATGATAAACTGCCGGGATATATCCACCACATCCGGATCAGAAAAAGTAAATTTCTCCAGTTCCTTGCAGGGAATACACCAGTCCGCATAAAAATCGATCATCACCGGTTTTCCGGTGGAAACAGCCTCATCCAGCTTTTCCCCGGAATAGTTGAACCATTGAATCTGATCAGCAGCGCTCTCGCCGGACAGAGCCTGCATTTGCTGGACATTGTTCTCGAAATAGGACTGAATTCCCAGTGTTCCAAATATAACCGCAATGACAAAGAATATAATCCCGATCAGGTTTCGGATAACCGGGAAGACTTTTCCGGTGGAGGTGGTTGGTTCGATCCAGGCCATATAGATGCCGCCCAGCAACATGGTGAGTGCCAGGGAGAAATGATAAAGTAACGTATTGGGAATAAGCGGATCGAGGAAATAGATGGCCATGGCGATAAGGATAAATCCAAATATTTTCCGGACCCAGATCATCCAGGCGCCGGAGCGGGGAATTTTATTGATACTGCCGGAAAAAATGCCCAGGAACAAAAACGGCACGCCCAGACCCAGGGCCAGCACAAAGAATAACCAGAATCCCAGGAATACATCTCCCCGTTCTCCCACAAAGGTTAAGAGCGCCAGCACGAAAGGACCGATGCAGGGTGCAGCTACAATGCCCACGGTGAGTCCCATAAAAAACGTGCCGAAATAGCCCTTCTTCGCCCCGCCGGCAAAGTTGGATAGAAAAGCCGGGACCCGGATTTCATACAGATCGAACATACTCAAAGAAAGCAATACCAGTACCAGGGCGATAAAAATGAGTACAATCGGGTTTTGCAGGGCGGCCCCAAACAGGCTGCCGGTGAGGGCGGCAATCACTCCCAGAATGGAATAGGTGATCGCCATCCCCAATACATAGATGATGGCATGGCTTACCACACTTCCCCTTTTACCCTCTGCCTGGCCCCCAAAATAGCTGATGGTAATTGGTATCAGGGGATACACACAGGGCGTAAGGTTAAGGGCCAGTCCGCCCAGAAAAACCAGGGCAAAGGTTAAGAACCAGCCCTTCTGGGCCAGAGTTTTGGATAAACCGCTTTCTTCCACATTCTCTGTACTAATCTGGGCAGCGGTGGGCATGGAAGCAAAAATATCCTGATTGATCGGAGTGATTTTTTCATCCGGAGAGGCCACCGGCAACATTTCAGAGAAGGATAATTCATCCGGTGCCTGGCAGGTCTGGTCGTCGCAGGCCTGGTAACCGATGGTGCCATTCAGCGGAATCTCCGTACCGGTGTAATCCGGGGAAACGCTGATGGTGGTAAAAATGTAAATGGTCTCCTCATATACTGCCAGTGGGCTTTCCGAGAAAGCAAAGGTTTTCATCTCCGCATCCGGGTAGGTGTACTGACCGATAGCGATGCCCTCACCGGATTTCAGGTTCAGGGTAGTGGGGATCAGGTAATCTTCGCTTGGTTTCTGGGCATTGATGTGATAAGGTTCTTTAATCTGGACTTCCACCGCGATCTGATAACTGTCCCCCGGTTTTATTTTATCGACCGAACTGATAATCCGGGCCGATATGATTTCGTTTGAATTTTGGGCAAAGACCTGACTAAAAATCAGAAACAGCGTGAAAAGTGAAAACAGCTTTCTCATGACTTACCTTTTATTTTTCCTTCAATAGGTTAACTTTTGAAAAGTGATATTACACCCATTTTTTTTATTTTTCAAGTATTGGATTAATTTGGTGGATGGGTGTTACAGATTGAAGAAGAAATGCTAATAATCTATCGGGAATATCTGGCGCAGCTGCTCATTCCGGAAACCGAAGTTAAGCGAGATCCGGAAGGAAAACAGCGACTCCCAATCCTGCTGATTAAATTTCATTTGGTTATAGTGAAACTCCAGAAACAGGTTGCGGACAAACTCATACTGCATCATTATTCCGTAACTTTTCTGGCTGAAGCGGATGCCATCCAGAAATGTGGCGTCAATGGCATCCTCACTCCGGTGCGGCAGATCCGGATCGCCGCCCACATTCCGGTCCGCCGGATTGGCTCCATGCCGGTAATACTGATAGGAAGCGCCAAGCTGCAGGAAACGGGAAAACCGTTTGCGTACCCGGAAATAAGAGAGATCTGAATTGGGGCCGATATAGTGGCCAAGAATGGTATCGTAATGTTTATATTTGTTGTAATCCCGGTAAGACTGGCTGTAGACATACGGTTTTATCCGGCTGTATTCGTAGAGAAAATCCATGTTCTTAAAAAACCATGGATTGACCACCAGCACGCCACCCTGCCAGCCAAATTTATTTCCGTACCAGTCTGTGCCAAGTTTACCGGTTGTGATATCATCGATAAACCATTCCCCGAACAATTTCATCCCGGGAATGACCCGCCATTCCGCATCGATGCCCAGCGCTCCGTTGTCCCGGTCCCCATAATAATGTTCCACCGACTTAAAAAAACTGAGTGGATTGAGGTAGCCGAGCTGTAAAGAGCGATCTCCGTAAATAATGGCTTCGCTTAAACCCAATTTTATCCCTTTCCCAAGATAAAGCTCCAGCCGGTTACCGGACCAGTAATCATTGATATGGGGCTGATCTTTCATGCTGTATCGGGCTTCCGGTGAAATGTATTCGATAAAGGCAGTGAGGTGGGTATATTTAAAGCGCCAGTAACGCACCACAAATTTTATCTGATCGTATAACTGGGCATTGGTGGAAAGAAGCAGATTGCCATTGTGCCCGATTCCCCATTGATTATATTCCCGCCCGAACACCAGATAAAAATACTTGTAATTGAAAGTGATAGTGGCAACATTTTCGTCGAATTCAAAGTTGCCATTGTCCCGCCGGGTCAGGAAAGGCCAGCCGGATTCCTGCCAGACTTCCCAGGGAATTTTCTGGTCATCCCAGCGATCGTCGGCAAGGTGATTATCGGTGAGATTAAAATAAAATCCCACATAGGATCCCATGTTTCCCCGGAAAAGAAAACCATTGCTCCAGCGCAAAAGATTGTACTTTTTTCCATCTTCACCAACTTTATCCTGGGTGCTGTAATTCAGAACCGGATCGGCATAGAGGTTAAATTCCTGATGATGCAAATCGACCAGATTACGATTATTCCGGTAGATCAGCTTATTAAACCAGCTGAAGGGGCGGTGCTTAAAAAGTTTTTGCAGTCGCGGTTTCCAGGTTTCATCCAATACCGGGACGTTCATCTGGTTCAGTTCTTCGCGGAATTCGAACATCAGGTCATTGAGCTGTTCATAATCCACCCGGGTGAATTTTTCCGGTTCTTTCCGCCAGCTTTCCCATACATCTTTGATATATCCGGCCATCTCGATGCGGGTAAACGGGCGGGTTGCCCCAAACACGTTCCCGATCAGACCCCGGGTCTCCCATAGTTCAATCGCATCATATCCCCAGAAAGAAAGGGGAACGGAGGTCGTTTGACTATACCCAAATTGGGTTCCAAGAAGGAGAACAAGTAGAATGTAAGGGAGGAGAGGTAACTTTTTCATCGCCGGAATGTAACTCCTGATCGCAAAAATAGAAACTCCTTTTCTATTTCTGATGCACCAGTTCGCCATGCCGGAAAACCATTTTTACATGATTCATCCCGTAATGATAAGGGATATACTGATAATTGGGAATATCCAGCAGCATGATGTCTGCCTTCTTCCCCTTTTCCAGGCTCCCGGCGTGTTGATCAATATCGATGGCCCGGGCACTGTTCAGGGTTGCAGCGGCAATGGTTTCGGCAGGGGTCATTTTCATCTGGGTGCAGGCGATGGAGAGAATCAGGCTCATATTCTGGGTAAACGAACTGCCCGGATTGTAATCTGTGGCCAGGGCTACCGGCAAGCCGGCTTCAATCATCTTTCGGGCCGGGGCATAGTTCGGTTTGCCCAGGAAAAAAGCCGTCCCGGGTAAAAGCACCGGAACCACTCCAGCATTTTTCATTTCCCGGATACCCTTATCGGAGACCATCAGCAGGTGATCGGCGGATATGGCTTTTACTCTGGCAGCCAGTTCCGCCCCGCCCAGTGGGTTCAATTCGTCCGCATGCAGCTTTAGCTTCAGACCATAATCTTTTGCCGCCAGGAGTATCTTTTCACTCTCAGCGATACTGAAAACATTTTTTTCGGTGAAGATATCACAAAATACTGCCAGTTTTTCCTCCGCCACTGCCGGAATCATTTCATTGATCAGCAAATCGATGTAGGCCTGCCGGTTATTTTGATATTCGTCCGGAACCTCATGCGCCCCCAAAAAGGTAGGAACGATGGTCATCGGCAATAATCCGGCTACTTTTTTTAAGACCCGCAGGCTTTTCAGTTCATCCTTCAGGGATAAACCATAACCGCTCTTTGCCTCGATAGTAGTCGTTCCGTAATCGAGAAATTCCCTAATCCGGTAATAGGTTAATTCGGCCAGTTCGTCAAAAGATGCCTTACGCAGTGCCCGAACACTGTTGCGAATACCACCACCTGCCGCGGCAATCTCTTCATAGGATTTTCCCCGGATCCGCAGTTCAAATTCCTCCTCCCGGGTTTTGTAAAAAACCGGGTGAGTATGGGGATCCACATAACCAGGCAGTGCCCAGAGTTGTCTTCCGTCTATCGGAACAGCTTGCGGATACTTCTGGAGCGCCTCATTTTCCGGCATGATGTCCTGGATTTCGCTGTCCTGAATGACCATTGATTTCTGGGATTGAATATCCAGCTTACCAAATTCCAGATCTTTTCTTGCGGTAATGACGCCACGCAAATTCCGGAGGATTTTTAGGTTCATGCTTACTCCTGGTTAAGTCCGAGAATGGCTTTCCTCAATTTCTGATAAGATTTGATTAAAGCTTCCGAGACCACCTTGGTATCCCCGATAATGGGCATGAAATTGGTATCGCCATTCCAGCGGGGGACGACATGATAATGCAGGTGGTCTTCCACCCCGGCACCAGCCACTCTCCCCAGATTCATCCCGATGTTATAACCGTGAGGTTTCATAACTTCATCCAGTATCTTCACCGAAATCTGGATCAGCTGGGACAGTTCCATCTGCTCTTCGGATTTGAGTTTCAGGATTTCTCCGTTATGGCGGTTGGGTACTACCATCAGATGCCCGTTATTGTAGGGAAAGCGATTCATGATGATGAAGGCGGAATGTCCCCGGTGGAGAATCAGGTTTTCTTCATCTTTATTTTGCTCGATTCTGCTGCAAAAGATACAAGGTTCTTCTTCGCCATCTTTTGCCTTCATGATATATTCCATTCTCCAGGGAGCCCATAAATTTTCCATCATTTTCCTTTTTCTGTAAAATATTCAGGGATAACTGAATTTCAAAACCGGAAATTATACAAAAGCCCCATAGAGAAACTCCACAGGGCTTTCAGGATGATCAATGTTCGTTCCTTTTTATTCTTCTTCTTTTTCCTTCTTGGCCTGCTCGATAATTTTTACCGCCTGGTCTCCCGGCACTTCTTCATAGTGGGAGAATTTCTGCTGAAACATTCCCCGGCCCTGGGTCATGGAACGCAAGGCATTGGAATAACGATTGAGTTCTGCCAGGGGAACTTTGGCTTTAATCACCTGGAAATGACCCTCGGAATCCACTCCGGAAATTTTACCCCTTCGGCTGGAAATATCACCCATCACATCACCCATATAATCTTCGGGCACCTTTACTTCCAGGTCGTAGATGGGTTCCAGCAGAACCGGCTTGGCCTGCAGCACGGCTTCCTTGAAGGCGGCCTTTCCGGCAATCTGGAAAGCAATGTCGCTGGAATCCACCGGGTGCATTTT
>CAZTXJ010000049.1:13232-22763 GCA_964617285.1 uncultured Calditrichaceae bacterium
GGAATTTTGGGATCTTTGGTGATCACCTCTACTCCGAATTTCTGTTTGAGGCGCTTCACGATAATATCCAGATGCATCTCACCCTGGCCGGTAATGATGGTCTGTTTCAATTCGGGATCGAACTTCATCTGGAAAGTTGGGTCTTCTTCGTGCAGGGCATGGAATCCTGAAGAAATTTTACTTTCGTCACCCTTGGATTTTGGCTGAATGGCCAGGGTCATCAAAGGATAGGGTAGATCCAGAGGCGGCAGGGGGAAGGGATTGTTTTTTGCACAGAGTGTGTCGCCGGTGTGGGTTCCTTTCAGCTTCACCAATGCGCCAATATCTCCGGCATGCAGACTGTCCACATTCTTTTTGATTTTACCGGAAAGCTCAAAAATCTGCCCGACCCGCTCGCTGGCGCCCTGGGTGACATTCAAAACCTCGGCCCCGCTGTTCATGACTCCGGAAAAAACCCGGACAAATGAGAGTTCACCCACATGGGCTTCGGACACGGTTTTAAAAATAAATGCGGTCAATGGCTCGGAATCGGTTGTTTTCCTCTCCTTGCCATCTTCTGATTTTATGGTTTCCACCTGAACCGGGGAAGGACAGTAATCCACCACGAAATCCAGCAGTCCGCTTACCCCAACATTATGGGTGGCGGAGGTACACAATACCGGGAACAGCTTACGATCCATTACCGCCTTCTTAAAACCATTGGTCAGATCTTCCTCGGACAGGGTACCGGATTCAAAGAATTTTTCCAACAGTTCGTCGCTGCTCTCGGCCACGGCTTCCAACAGTTTGGTGCGCATTTCCTCCGCTTTTGTCTTGACCTCTGCGGGGATTTCTTCTATGGTGGCTTTACCCGATTTATCCTGGGGATAGTTATACAATTTCATCTTTAACAGGTCAACCACTTTATAGAAATTGTGACCGGTTTCCAGCGGGAATTGTGCCGGGATAATATTATGGCCGAAGCGCTCCCGAATCATATCAACCAGTTTATCGAAATTGACGTTTTCCCGGTCCATTTTATTGATGACAAAGGTAACCGGTTTCCCGTATTTTTCCGCCAGGCTCCAGATTTGCTCGGTGCCGACCTCGATACCGGAGGCAGCAGAAACCAGCAGCAGTACATTTTCTACCACCCGCAAACCGCTGACTACATCTCCGAAAAAGTCGCTGAATCCGGGTGTATCAATAATATTGATTTTGTGCTTATTCCATTCGGCGTGAAGCAGGGCAGTGCTGATTGAGATTTGCCGTTCGATTTCATCTTCATTGTAGTCCGAAATGGTGTTGCCCTGTTCAACGGCCCCCATTCTGGTGGTGGCTCCCATGGTAAAGAGCATGGCTTCTACCAGGGATGTTTTACCGGCGCCGCCATGGGCGCCCGTTCCAATGTTGCGGATCTGTTCTCCGGTATACTCTTTCAAAAATGATCCTCCTTATGTCAAAAGTTTTTTCATATTAAATTTTAAACGAATTTTCGAACAAGGCTTCGAATATAATAAACGCCATTTGAACTGTCAAGGTGTTTATAAACACTCAAAATGCATCATTTAATCCCATTTTTTATGGTTTTAGTTTAACTGAATTTTCTGTGTTCAGGGGAATACTTTTGGAAGGATTTGCCCCACTTATTCAACTCTTTGCATTTCACCACAATATTTATTAAAATTTGGCAGCCAAAGGAGGTGCTATGTCCGCAGGGAATGTGATACGAATCTATCTGTTTCCCTTAATATTATTATTTTTGAATGCCGTATCTGCTGGCAATCAGCTTATTTTCTACTCCCAGCCATCGGCGACTGCGCAGGAGAATCTGGACTATTGTACCCGAAAGATCAGCCCTGCAAGGACGGTAATTCCCCTGATTGGCGAATATGCGGTTATTGATCCCTCTTCCGGTCATCAGGTTGGAAAAGTGAATATTCCCTCCGTTTTCCATTCCCGGGAAGAAATTATTTTCCGTAAACAATTTGATCTGGGTAAATCTGTTGGCCAGCCGGCGGCGTTGCATTTGGAAAAGGTGGTCGGGTGGATTGAGATCCGGTTGAACCAGAAGGTTATCTTCCGGGGCAGTCAAAATTTTCTTCCCCTGGAAATTCCGGTTCCGGCGGAGCTCCTGAACGAAAAGGGAAATGTGTTTGATATAAAGATAAGACCCTGGGGTACTTCCCGTGATCAACTCCCCTTCTGGACGCCGATAAACCTTCCCCGGATTGAAAGCGGCATCGGGGGGCCGGTGTACCTGGAAATTTTACCTCCATTGTATATTGAATCCACACAAATAGATATTCAGACTTCGAAGGAGGGGACGACTCTGGCTGGCGACGTCCATCTGATCGGGACAAAATCCGGCAGTGATAAAAGAGAACTGGAGGTTAGTGTATATCAGGCCAAAAATTTGATTAAATCAGTTTTAATAAGTGTTAAATCGGATTCATTGCTTAAATCTCAGACATTTCCTTTCCAGATAAAAAACCTTCAACTCCAGCCCTGGTCGCCGGAAAAACCGGAACGGTATTTTTTGCAATTTACTCTTACAGAAGGAGAACAGATTTTAGACCGGATGAACCGGCCAGTTGTCCTTCGGCAAGTGTACTTTTCCGGGAAGCAATTAATGGTAAATAATCAAAAAGTGGAGTTAAACGGATTGAACTATATTTACCAGGATGTCCAGGGAAGGAGCCTGCTGAATCGTCAGCGGGTCCAGGAAGACCTGGAATTTATCCGGGCCCAGGGTTTCAACGCTATCCGCGTTGGATTTTTTCCGCAATTTGAGACACTTTACGATCTGGCGGATTCACTGGGATTACTGTGCCTGCAGGACCTTCCCTTTCCCTTCCTTAAAATGAGTGTCCACAACGATACCAGCCAGCACATGATGATCAATTCCTATCTGAAAGATTTCCTTCAACTGACCGCCCGGCACCCCTCCCTGGTAGGTATCGGTTTTGGGAATTATTACCGGGAGATGGATGAAGCATCGAAACGGGCCTGGCAGGAAATGCACCAGACCATCACCCAATCCAGACAGATTATTGTCTATGCCTGCACTTTTAATCCAGCACTGATGGAGAAAGATCTTTTTGATTACTATTGTCTGGAAATTCTGGAAAGAAATCACCAGGAAGAATACCTGACTGAAATTAAGGGATTGTTGAAACCGGAAATACCGGTATTCGTCTCCGGTTTATCCAAATCGGTTTCCTATCGGGTAGATTCCACCGCCATCATCCAGGATTTGAGCCAGATGACCGAACTTTATCAGCGAATAGAATATTCCGATTTTAAAAATCTGTTCACCGGTCAGTTTATTCTAACCTATTCGGATTATTATCTGGAAACGCCATCACTTCAGGCCGGACCTGCCAACGATTTTATCTTAAATGCCATCGGTATTTGCGATATAAAAAGAAATTTCAAACCGGAGGCCAAACAGGCGCTGCGTCACACCCGAATCATGTCCGCTACCGATCTGGATCAGGAGAGTGGCACCGGTTTTGGCAGTTATTTCTTTATCATCTTTGGCCTGGTCAATTTCCTGATTTTTGCCGTAACCTACCGGACTTTTATCGATTTCAGGCGTAATATCAACCGGGCAATCCGCAAACCCCACGGGTTTTTTATGGATCTGCAGGAACGCCGGCTCATCGCCTACGGACAAAGTTTTTTCCTGATGATCATCATGTCGGTAAATGCGGCAGTGATGATCGGAGGTATCTTTTTCTTTTTTCGAAATAATTTGTATCTGGATTATTTTCTCTCACTTCTGTTTCCGTCTGATAGTCTTAAGCTGATGATTGCTGAGCTGATCTGGAAGCCACTCTATCTCATCCCGGTTTTGGTTGTGGTTGTGATTCTGATATTTCTTGTTTTTGCCTTACCGGTGCGGATTCTTTCCCTCTTCCGGGATTCAAAAGTTCGAGCCCGTCAGTCGATTGCGGTTAGCACCTGGGCTGCCGCACCATTTCTGCTGCTCCTTCCCATCGGGATGTTTTTTTATAACCTGCTGATCGTTTTGAATTCATATTGGATTTTATTTGCTGTCCTATTATATTTTCACGTTTGGTATTTTGTACGTTGGATGTCCGGAACCCGCGTGATGACGGCGTTATCTTATACGCGGGTATTTCTTTTTTGCCTGTTTTTATTGGCAATAGTTTCCGGAGGGATTATTTACTATTTAGAGTCTAAAATTGATTTGTTTGCACATCTTAACTTTCTGTTCCATCTTTTTTATTTTCATGTTTGAGGAAGGATTTTCGGTCTGAATGTATTTATCGAAAATTGATATTTTTGGTTTTAAATCGTTTGCCCATAAAGTAGCCTTTCAGTTCAATGACGGAATCACCGCTATCATCGGTCCCAATGGATGCGGCAAATCCAATATTGTGGATGCTATCCGCTGGGTTTTAGGAGAGCAGCGAACATCCATTCTGCGTCTGGACCGGATGGAAAATATTATTTTTAATGGCACCGCCCTGCGCAAACCGCTCAGTATGGTGGAAGTCTCCCTGTTGATCGAAAACACCAAAAATATTCTTCCTTCCATTTACAGTGAAGTAAAAATTACCCGCCGGTTGTATCGTTCCGGGGATAGCGAATATTTACTGAACAATCGTCAGGTTCGTTTAAAGGATATCATCGATCTGTTTGCCGACACGGGGATGGGATCCGATGCCTATTCGGTGATTGAATTGAAAATGGTGGAGCAGATATTAAGTGATAATGCGGAGGAACGTCGCCGTTTATTCGAGGAAGCAGCGGGTATCAAGAAGTACAAGTTCCGGCGGAAGTCAGCCATGCGAAAGCTCGAAGCAACCCAGCAGGAACTGGTACGCCTGAGTGATGTGATCAGCGAAGTGCAAAAAAATGTAAATTCACTCTCCCGGCAGGTGGGCAAAGCGCGGCGGTATCACGAATACAAAAATGAACTGAAACAAAACGAAATATATGTTTTCCAATTGCGATCCAGCAATTATGAGCAGTCTTTAATTCCCCTCCGGGAAGAATACGAACAGGTTCGGGAAACCCGCGAGCGTCTGGGCAAAGAAGTCAACACCGGAGAGGCGGAACTGGAAAAATTGCAGGTCCGGGCAGTTGACCTGGAAGGCCAATTCCGGGAAGTTACCACACGTCTGAATAAATCTGATGAGGAAGTCCGGGAATTGCAGCAAAAGGTTCGTCTGAGTGAACAGATTATCGAGTCGGACCAGAAAAATATCGACGAAAAAACCCGGGAAATTGAAAATCTGAATAACCGGATCACTGAACTGAAGCAACAACTGGCATCGCTGAATGCCGCCAAAGAAAGTAATACCAACGAAGTTGCTGCACAGGAGAAACTGCTGCAAGAGAAGCTTCTCCAACACCAGCAAGCTGAAAATCAACTGGAAACTACCCGGCGAAAATTTCAGGAATTCCGGGATAAAAATTTGCATGTCTTTGAGGAGATCAGCAGTCAGCGTGAGAATCTGCAGAAAATTTCCATAGAACTGAAAAATTCGCAGGAGCAGCAGTCACAATTTAACCAATCCCGCAGAAAATATGAGGAAGAGCTAAAAATAAAGCAGCAGAAACATGCCGAGCTGTCTCTGGCATTGGGTAATGCGGAAAAGGATCTGAACCAGTATCAGAAAGAAATTGATCACCTGAAAAAATCGGTTACCCATCTGGAAGCTGAAGTGGAAGGTCTGGAGAATCGACATAACCAGGTACTCGGGGAGAATGAGAAACTGAAAAGCCGGCGGGAATTTCTGGAAAATTTGATCGAAAATTACGAGGGATTTTCGGAAAGCGTTCAGTTTGTGATGTCCCGGAAACAGGAATATAACGGACTGATTGATACACTGGCCAATCTGGTAGATACCGGCGAGGAGTATCGGACAGCCCTGGAGAGTTATCTGGAAGAGGTAGCCAATTATCTGGTGGTCGAAAAAGTGGATACCGCACGTGATATCATTAATACGGTTCGTCAGCAAAACAAGGGGCGTCTGACCCTTGTCCCATTGCCCCTTTTGAAAACCAGCAGAAACGGGAAACCGGATATTTCCCAATTAAAAGGGAAAATTGTACCGTTAAAAGATGTGGTCAAATACGATTCCCGTTATCAGAAATTATTTGATTTTTTGTTCGACCGGGTTATCCTGGTGGAAGATATCGAATCCGCCCTTACCTGGCACAAGGAATATCCCGACTTCAAATTTCTGACCCGGGAAGGTGACCTGCTGGGTGAATGGGGCAAGATTACCGGCGGAAATTCCCAGCATTATCTGAATCTGACCGGACGGAAGGATCAATATCAGAAAGTGCAAAAAAAGCAGACCGATCTGGAAAAGGAACTGAATGATTTAAAAAACGAAATTGAAGCAAAACGGAAAGAATTATCGGATAAAAGAAAGCGCCAGGACGAGTTTACCGGTATGCTGGCGGAACAGCAAAAACAAATAAGTCAGCTCACTCAGGAAATCCATCAACAGTCTTTTGAGATTAAAAGATATCTGGAAAATATTGACGAATTGTCAACCGGATTGAATACAGCTGCGCAGAAAATTGCAGAATTACAGGAACAGGAGATTCATTTAAAACCGGCGGTTCAGGAAAGCGAACGCAGGCAGCAGGCTTACCGAGAGGAAGAATCCCGCCTGACCAAAGAGACAGATGCCGCCGATCATAATTTCCGCGAGTTATCCAAACAAACCCAGCAGTTCCAAATTGATTTTATCAATAAGCAGAACCAGGTAAAGGAAATTGCCCAGCAGATCGAATTTGCCCAAAAAACCCTGGAAGAGACTCACGCCCGAATTGAGACAAACCGAAAAGATATTGAAGTTTACCGGAATAATATCGGGGAAAAGCAAATAGAAATTGACCAGACAGGTAAAATTCTGGAGGGTCTTTATGGCAGCCGGGATATTGTGGAAAAGGAAAAACTGAAGGTTGAAAATAATTATCAGGGTTTAAAATCGGTGATCATGGCGCGTGAGGATGAGATTAAAAAATTACATCGCCGCTGGAACCAGGCCCTGGAAAGATTAAAAGAGTTGGAGTTGGGTATCCAGGAGTACGAAATAAAGTTAAAAACCCAGCGGGAGCAACTGGATGAACAATGGGGTGAGCAATTCGAATCCATGCTGATCGAAAATCCGGTTCCGGCAAACCTTACCCTGGAGGAAGTGCAGGAAGTAATGATCCAGTTGCGGGAAAAGATTGAGTCGCTGGGCGAGGTCAATCCACTGGCAATAAAGGAGCACGAAAAGGAGAAAGAGCGATTGGATTTCCTGAAGGCTCAGGAATCGGATCTGTTGAACGCCAAAGAGGAATTGCTGGAAACCATCTCAAAATTAAACAAGACCGCCCGGAAATTATTTATGGATACATTCGAACAGATCAACCAGAATTTCATGAATGTTTTCAGTAAATTTTTTGAGGGTGGGGAAGCGGAACTTCGTTTGCTGGAAAATGGGGATCCGTTGGAAGCCAACATCGATATTTCGGTACGGATAAAAGGAAAGCGCCTGTCCACCCTGAACCTGATGTCGGCGGGAGAAAAAACCCTGACCGCCATTTCTCTGCTGTTTGCTATATATCTCTACAAACCCAGCCCCTTCTGTATTCTGGATGAAGTGGATGCACCGCTGGATGATGTCAATATTTCCCGCTACACCAGAGCTTTAAAGGAATTCTCCCGGAATACCCAGTTCATTCTGGTGACCCATAATAAGATGACCATGCAGGCAGCTGAGGCGATGTATGGGATTACCATGGAGGAACCCGGGGTGAGTAAAGTCGTTTCGGTAAAATTCAATTAGAGCGTTTCCCTCAAGTTTATCTTGTAATTTAAAATTTAATATTCTGCGTGAACTTCAAAATAATCCAGGTTAAAAGACCCTTTTAACAGACCAATTGTTTTTAGATTTGGAAATTTGACTCGATAATAATAATTTCTAAAATCAGTATGTAAAGTTAGGTGATATTTAATTTATAAAAAGTAGAGGTACACATGAAAGCCTATTTTCGGATTCTAACTATATTTGTGCTGGGAATTTCCACAATTCTTATGGCCCAGAATAATCCTGCTACCGAGGGTAAGATAACTGCCAAACTGCAGCATCGGATGGAAAGGGTTTCCACTAATGATATAATTACCGCCTGGATATTTTTTACAGATAAGGGAAGTAATCCAATACAAAAACTGGACGAAGTGGAACAGAATCTCCTGCCGGAGTCTTATGAAAGACGCTTACGCAACCGGCCGGCAGAAAAACTAGTGGATATGTACGATGTCCCGGTGGAGAAGGCTTATATCAAACAAATCTCACCGCTGGTGAGCAAAATCCGTCATAAATCCCGCTGGCTGAATGCGGTCTCGGTGGAAGTTTCCCGGGAAGCTCTAGAACACATAGCTGGACTTTCTTTTGTAAAAAAAATCGATCTGGTTTTTCAGAAAACCGAACCGGTCAAAGACCGGATAGAAGATCTGCCGGCAAAAAGTCAGCAGCCGGCCGGAACTGAAAGTCTGAATTATGGACCCTCATTCGATCAGAATAATCAGATCAACGTACCGGCTTTGCATAATATGGGTTATGATGGCAGTGGTGTTATCGTAGCTATGCTGGACGCCGGTTTTATCAATCTGGAACATGAGGCACTTCAGCATCTGGATATTCTTCATACCTGGGATTTTGTGAACGGAGACAGTATTGTGGATGATGAACCGGGTCAAATGGGAAGTGGATACCATGGGACTTACACCTTGAGTACCCTGGCCGGATTTAAAGAGGGTGAATTAATCGGACCTGCCTACGGGGCTAGTTTTTTACTGGCTAAAACGGAAAATACCGATTATGAACGTCATATTGAAGAGGATAACTGGGTGGCCGGTGCAGAGTGGGCAGACAGCCTTGGTGCGGACATCATTAGCAGTTCGCTGGGTTACCGGGATGGTTTTACCCCGCCCGATACCAATTATACCTGGGAAGATATGGATGGCAATACTACCATCGTCACCATCGGAGCGGATATTGCCGCCAGCCGCGGCATCCTGGTAGTGAACTCAGCCGGTAATGAAGGTCCTGCTTCCGGAAATATCAATACCATTATTGCCCCGGCAGATGGCGATAGTGTTCTGGCGATTGGGGCAGTGAACAGTTCGGGCACCAGAGCAAATTTCAGCTCCATGGGACCCACCGCAGATGGCCGGATTAAACCGGATGTGGTGGCCAGGGGCGTTGATACCTATTGCGCCAGTCCCTGGACCAGCGGATATTCAGGAGTAAGTGGTACTTCACTTTCCTGTCCCCTGGTAGCCGGAGCCGCGGCCCTGGTGTTACAGGCCAATCCAAATTTTTCCAATATGGATATTATTAATGCTTTCAAAAATACCGCCAGTCAATCTCAGAATCCTGATAATGAATATGGCTGGGGAATCATCAATACTTATGATGCTGCCTTCTACCTTACCGGAATCAGCACTGGCGAGGAACCCATTGTTACCGGCTATCAGTTGCTGGCCAATTATCCCAATCCCTTTAATCC
>CAZTXJ010000050.1:0-8443 GCA_964617285.1 uncultured Calditrichaceae bacterium
TCGCTTACCGAATTCTCAAGAAGATGCCGATTAAAGTGATGATGATTGGTGATGGACCGGATCGGTTTGCAGCCGAATCTCGCGCCCGGGAGTTAAATATCTCGGATTCAGTCACTTTTTTGGGAAAGCAGGAAAATGTTTACCTGCTGCTGTCCAGTTCGGATCTGTTTTTAATGCCCAGCCGGTTGGAAAGTTTTGGTCTGGCTGCTCTGGAAGCGATGTCTTGTGGCGTACCCTGTATTACCAGTAACGCCGGAGGGTTGCCGGAGTTGGTTAAGGAGGGAATTTCCGGATTCACTGCCGATGTGGGTGATGTTGATAAAATGGCTGAACTGGGTCTCATGATTTTACAGGATGACGTCTTCAGAGAGAAACTTTCTGAAAAAACTCGTCAGTATGCCCTGGATAATTTCAATGTTTCGAAAATTATCCCTATGTATGTAGACCTCTACCAACGGGCACTTTCTTCGGGAAAATAATTACCGTGTCTGCAATCCCCAAAATATTTACCGGTATTCAGCTCCCGCTTATTTTGGCCCATCGCGGATCACAAAAGAAACGGGGTTATCCGGAAAATTCGATACCTGCATTTCGGGAAGCCCTGGAACTGGGAGCCTCCGGTTTTGAATTGGATATCCGGATTTCCAAGGACGATGTTTTATTCGTCATGCACGATCATCATTTAAAAAGACTTACCGGAAAAGGCCTCATCCTAGAAAAAAATATTTCGGAAGAAATCAGGAAAATTTCCTTTCTTGGATACCAGGATCAAATTCGAATTCCTACTTTACGGGAAGTATTCCAGACTTTTGGCTCGGCGGCTTACTATAACATCGAAATAAAAAGGAATCCAAAAGGATATGTCAAATTGGCCAAAAGATTAATTGATTTGATCGATGAATTTAAACTTCACCGGAAAGTCTGGCTATCCAGTTTTGATTTCAAGTTTCTGGATCAATGGAAAAAAATGAACACCGAAATACCCGTAGCATTCCTTTTTCAGTATTGGTATGGATTGAATAGTTATCGCGCGCAAGAAAAAATTACCGACATTTTGCACCCCTCAATACGATTGATGCCCCATCTCAATAAGTTTCTGGCCTTGGGTAAACCAATTTGTTTCTGGACGGCAAACGATCCGAAAGAAATCCGGATGCTGAAGAATAAGAATATCGTGGGCATCATTACCGACGATGTACCACTTGTCAAACAGGTTCTGTTTAATGGTTAAGTTGGCTCTCAACTTTTTCTTAACCCTGATCCTTGGTAATTTTCTCAGCCTGGATGCCATCCCGGTGGATATCACGTTGAATCCGGACAATTCAATGAATATTATGATTCTGGGGGAGAATCCTGATTCTGCAATATTTTTTGATGAACTCCGTACAACTATTTCCAAAGCAATCTCACAGCAGGAGGGTCATCTTCAAATTTTAAAGGATATGGATCCGAAAATACCTGCTCTGCATTTCAAAATCTCAAATCTTCAGTTAATCCAAAAGACCGTTAATTTTATCGATTACCATCGGACAAAATCTTTTTTCAAAGAAAAATATTATTTTAAAATGCTGCTCAATACCAGAATGTTCGATTCGGAATTGTTTTCGTCATTAAAAAGTAATCAGACCTTTATCGATAATTTTAACCGGTTGTTTGGTCCCCATCCGGTTTTTGAGTTTCGGATTAAATTTCCCGGAAGGTGCATTTCGACCAACATGCTGCAAGAAAATAATCATTTCTTTTTCAAAACGGATTATCAGACCATTACAACCCACGGTACACTCCTCACCTTCGAATCTTCCCGATTTATCCCTTCAGTTTCGATTACAATGATAACCGTACTATTTCTCTTGATCTTTATTCTGGGAAGATATATTTTTAGTATGAAAATTTTTAGATCAGGTTGATCCTGAAGCTTTGCCGAAAAAGTTTCTATTTTAGCTATACTTTTTATTAGTTCAAATATCTTGAAAATGTGACGAGGGAGAAATCATTAAACCAAAAGTCTTGATATGCAGCTAATATTCGTAACTCTAAAGACCGCATTTGCCAAAGACACAACAGATACTTTGACAAAAAGTATTGAGATTTATCCGGGACTCGAACTTTTTGATTTCCGGATCAGAGAAGATAAAAAGTATTCTTTGGTTAAATTTGCCGGGGAGACAGATAAGGTAAGAGAAGTCCTTAAAAAAATAATGGTCAGCGCTCCAAAGCCGGATCAGAATAAAAAAACCAATGCTCCAACGGGGGTACCTGAAATCCTTACTGATATTACATTTTCTCCGATTTCCGGAATCTCTTTAGATGAATTGGAAAAAATTCTGAAAAACATTGCTAAAGATTTGGCGGAAATTATTCCACGCCCTTTATATTTGTGGAGTTTGGATGATGGGCATAATCATCCTGAAATTTATGAAACTACGGATAAATCCTCGGGTGAAAATTTAAAACAAAATCCAACCAGTGGTATAAATATCCGGGTGCAAAAATTTCATCTGAACATCTCCTTTTTATTAAGGACGGATAATCTGGAAACGGTACAGAATATATCCGACAGAATTGGTTCTCAGGGTCCGGTTTTATTTAACCAGAAAGGTAAAGAGTTAAAGGATTCTTCCGGCAAGGTTTTGCGGGGAGATGGGATGTTTAAAAATGTAGATACCATGGTGTTGCCCACCAGTATCGGTAAAACCACTCTATTGGTTTGCAAAATAAAAGACTATGAAAACCCGAATTTACTTGGTCTCTGGAATTATTTGCAGGAAATTTGTTATCAAGAAATTGTTGAAATCGTAGGAAGTTCACTATTGGGGTGCATTCCCCTGGATGCCGTCAGAGCCAGTCTGATGAGCTTACCAGCCTCTGAACAGAAAAAATACGATTCTGTACGGGAATACCTGCCAAAATTTGTAGATATCCTGGGTTTGAATAAAATTGGCGAGTTTATCCCGGAATATCAGATTATTGATTATCATTTTCCTGCCTAATTTATTTTTTTTTAATCTTTTTATGCATTCGGAAAGTAAAAATTATGAAGGTTTTAATTGAGTGATTTGAATTATTGTTAATTGAATTATATATTAAAGGGTTACCTGATTCAAATTTCATCAAAATAAAGGATTTAAATCGTAGTAAAATATTCATGGCACAGTATTGACCGAATTTAAATAAGACAGAGTATCAAATTTATATCATCTAATTTATCAGGATTTGTTTAATTATTTTTAAATATAGTAGGCACTCACTATATTTATATTAATTTTGCCCCGGATGTGGATCCTCAAAACTGATCCAAATTTTTGAACAAAAAGGAGTTTACCATGCTAAAAGATCAAACATTGGAAAAACTGTTGTCAGACATCGCTTCGAAATCACCCACCCCAGGAGGGGGAACTGTTGCGGGTATTTCCGGAGCCCTGGCGGCATCCATGGTATTAATGGTGTGTAACTTAACCATCGGCAAGAAGAAATATCAGCAAGTTGAAGATGAGATGAATAAGAACTTAAAGGATGCACAAAAACTTCAAACGGAATTTATTCTTCTGGCCCAGAGGGATGCCGAGGTTTTTAATGATGTTATGGAGGCATATAAATTACCGCATGAAAGTGAGGAAGAAAAAAATGCCAGAAAAATTGCGGTAGAAGAGGCGCTTAAAAAAGCTTCTCTTGTTCCAATGGATGTCTTAAGGCGGTGTGAGACTATAGCCTGTTTATGTCGGTCTGTTGCACTAAAGGGTAATGAAAATTCAATTAGTGATGCAGGGGTTGCAGTTATGTTAACCCATTCGGCGGCCCAATCTGCCTGCCTGAATATTCTGATTAATCTTTCCACCATTTCCGATGAAGATTTTAAGGGGAAATTAAAAACCGAACAGGAGCATGTTCTCAAAACGGTTAAAGATTTAACGGACGAAACCATGCAAATTGTCCATAGTAAACTTTAAAGTTTAGCTTTTTCGGAGTCTGATATAATTCTGGATAGAAAAATGGCGATAATGAAAATAAGATTGGACCTTTATAAAGAATTAGGTAATGATTAGATTTAAAAACCAAAAAATAGATTTAAATCACTTGAACAATATAAATTCATTTTAATTTTTTACCTGAAAAAGGAAAATAACCATGCAAGAAGAAAAAGTAAAAAAGTTACTCGATTCCATCCGGCCCGGTATTCAAATGGACGGTGGGGATGTAGAATTTGTTGAAATAAAAGATGGAATTGTGTATGTACGTCTGATCGGTGCCTGTGGTGGATGTCCTATGGCACAACTTACTTTGAAGGAAGGTATCGAAAGATACATCCGAAATGAGATTCCCGAAATTAAATCGGTAGAATCTGTTTAATCCAGAGGATATAATGATTGAAGTAAAAATAAACGGGTTGTTTCTAACCCAATCTCAGGCAAGTGGAGTAATTTTAAAAGAAATTAAAGGTAATCGAACCCTGCCGATTATTATAGGAGAATATGAGGCACAGTCGATTGCTCTCGGTTTGGAGAATATTACACCTCCCCGACCTATAACGCACGATTTAACTTTAAATCTGCTGGAGACGTTGACTGCTCACATCGAACGAATAGTTGTAACTGAATTAAAGAATAATACTTATTATGCGGAGATTCATCTTAGGATGAAAGCCAGATTATTTCAGGTAGACTCACGTCCCAGTGATGCAATTGCCTTAGCGGTAAGAAGAAAAATTCCTATTTTTGTCACAGAAGATGTTATGAATAAGGGTGCCTATACTGCAGATGAAATAAAGGATGTGGAGGAGAGCAAACTGAATTTGGGTGAGAATAAACTGGAAAAATTACGTTCTGAACTTCAGGAAGCAGTCGAGAAAGAAGACTACGAAAAGGCTGCCAAAATTCGGGATGAGATTAAGAAGCTTGAGTCGCGTCAATAAACATAGGTTGGCTGATGAATACTAATAACCTGAAGGTAAAAATATATGGGGTCCGGGGAAGTTATCCTCCCACCAATAATGGCAAATCTGAGATTGGGGTTAATACAACTTGTCTGAGGGTCAATATTGGAAAGCATATTGTGATAATTGATGCCGGCACCGGAATTATTAATCTGGGTGCGGACATTCTTCAGGAATTGAAATCAGGCAAAAGCGAGCAGGATCTGTTTAAATTATATCTTTTCTTTACGCATACCCATATAGACCATTTGATGGGATTTCCCTATTTTAGTATGCTTTATTTACCCAAGACCGAATTGAATGTTATTACTCCTACTCAACTGGATTATTCCATAGAAGAAATTCTGGAAACACTCATGAGCCCGGCCTTTTTTCCGGTTACTATTTCGGAATTGCCCAGCACTTTCAGTTACCAGGATTTTGCGGAGAATATGGTTGCTTATTTTTTTGAAGACGAAATTAAAATTGTAAAGATTTCCGAGAATCAGGATTTTAAAAATTGGATTGGGCGAATTTCCTGTATGCGGAATTTTACTCATCCCAAAGGTGGGGTTTTCATTTATAAATTTGAAAATGCTAAGGGTGAATCACTGGTTTTTGCGACCGACATAGAGGGTTTTGTTGGTGGAGATCAACGGTTGATAAAATTTGCCCAAAATGCCAAAGTCTTGATTCATGATGCGCAATATTCTTTACCGGAATATGAAATGTTTCAGGGATTTGGTCACAGTACATTTGAGATGGCTACCAACGTTGCCAAAAAAGCATCTGTCGGTAAACTGGTCCTTTCTCATCATGATCCCAAGCATTCCGACCAGGATTTACACGATCTGGAAAAGGAAGCCCAAAAAATCTTTCCCAATACTTTTATGGCCACTGAGTCGATGGAATTTGTGATTTAATAGGACCCACCGATTGGCAGGACTTTACCATTTGCATTTTACCTTGCATCATTCCCTGGTTTAGTTAAATTAATTTAGTATATATTCTGAACGATATGTCAATCCATGTTGTGATATTAATTTAAAAAACGTTGGCCAATTTCGATTTGATGAAAGCTTTCAGACGTACTAAAATTGTTGCTACCATCGGGCCGGCAAGCCAGGATCCAGATACCATTAGAAGCCTGATTAAGGCTGGGGTGAATGTGTTCCGGCTTAATTTTTCTCATGGTGATCAGAATTCTCATCTGGAGACAATCAACCACATCAAAAAAATTAGGGAAAATCTGGCACAACCCATTGCGATCCTGCAGGATTTGGCAGGACCCAAAATTAGGTTGGGCCAGATTGCCAAGGAGCCATTTCATGCCAGGGTAGGTGATACCATAATTCTGGATGGCCATAATACCGGTGAATCAAATAATAACACCATTGGGCTCAATTATTCTGGTTTTGCCAAAGATGTATTTCCCGGTTCCCGGCTTTTACTTTCTGATGGTGATTTGGAACTTAAGGTTGTAAAAATTGAGAAATCAAAAGTCCATTGCAAGGTGATTATTGGTGGGAATCTTTACTCTCATAAGGGAGTAAATTTTCCCAGCGGCTCATTCAATTTACCCGCATTAACCGAAAAGGATGAGGAAGATCTGGAGTTTGGCTTAAAAAATGGTGTGGATATGGTGGCCATGTCTTTTGTCCGCACAGCTAAAGATCTGGATAAGGCCCGAAAAATATTTAAAAAGGCCAGGCGATCGATTCCTCTGATCGCAAAAATTGAAAAACATGAAGCGATCAAAAATCTACCTGAAATTATAGAAGCCGCAGATGCCATCATGGTAGCCCGCGGCGATCTGGGTGTTGAGATTCCCATTGAAAAAGTACCGATGGTCCAGAAGGAGATCATTAAACAGGCAAATTGTTCCGGCAAGCCGGTTATAACCGCCACCCAAATGTTGAGGTCGATGGTTACTTCCCCCAGACCGACCCGTGCTGAGGTCACGGATGTGGCCAATGCTATATTTGACGGAACCGATGCGGTAATGTTATCTGAAGAAACTGCGGTTGGTAAATATCCCGATCTGGCAGTGGAAACCATGTCAAAAATTGCCCATCAGGCAGAAAAATCAATTCACTACTATAAAGAATTAACCTCTCGTAAGCTGGATAAAAAATTAATCGTACCTGAATCTGTGGCACATTCGGCAACTATACTCGCCAGAGATCTGAATGCAAGGATTATCTTTGCGGCAACCCGGACCGGATACACCGCAAAAACCATTTCAAAATATCGGCCTAAAAGTCTAATTATTGCTCTGGTGGTTGATGAAAGCGTCTATTCACAGATGGCTCTGGTGTGGGGAGTGTTTCCGATAATGGTAAAATTTCAGAATGATCTGAAAAAGTTTTTTAATGATTCATTTGATAAAGTCTTGAAAACTGGCCTGGCAAAAATGAAAGATCATTACGTATTTGCCAGCGGATTTCCCCTGGGTAAACCCGGTTCGTTAAATCAGGTAACAGCCGGTAAAATTAATTAATCATTGTCCGGCTGAACTTTCTCTCCCGAATAGGTCTAAGTTAAGATACTCAGCAACAGCCAATTGAGAAGTCCGTATATTATCCATCCGATGACGCATACCAGAA
Organism: uncultured Calditrichaceae bacterium; assembly: GCA_964617285.1. GTDB lineage: Bacteria > Calditrichota > Calditrichia > RBG-13-44-9 > RBG-13-44-9 > CAYVKM01. Next base: position 7,516 of record CAZTXJ010000050.1, read on the forward strand.
TTGCCCTGCCGGTGCTCTGGTAATCCAGCGCCTGCCTCACTGCAATGACCATGGCAATCAACATCCAGATACTGGTTACAAAAACGGCAATGGTAAACAAGCCGGGAATAATACCAACGATAGCGAGTATTCCCGGGGCGCTGGCAAAGCCAATTGTGCGCAGTAATTCCCGGTAATCGGATTTGGTCTGTGGCTCGGGGAAGAATTTGGTCCCGATGAAATAGATAATATAAGACCAGGCAAACCAGGAAATGAGTGAACTTAAGGCACCGCCGATAAGTGAAGCGCCTACACCCCTGGTCAGCGAGGCGATTCCGGAGGCAAGGCTGGCCAGTAAGACAACCAGGATCGCCTGGGGAAGTGCATTGGTGTCTGCTTCTACCTCCTCATAGAGTTGGGATTCCAATTTTATTGCCCTGAAAAGCCGGTTCAAAAAAACATCCATTTCTCCTCCTGCCGGTTTTAAGTTACATCACTTCAAAAAATATAATAAAAATCAGTTAAAAAGACATTATGAATGATAAATAATGTCAAGAATATGCTAAATAAAAAACAGGCTGCCCGGAAGATTGAACAGCCTGTTTAATATTTGTAGGAAAGATAAGCTCAGGGGATAATAATAACTGTTATTAATTGAGCACCGATATTACCACTGAAATCGTATCCCTTAATATAAATAGAGTGACTTTGACTGTTCCCGTATCCGGTAGTATCCCAATCATACTGATACGGTGTGGAGGTGTCAGTCGAAAGTAACTCTCCATCAATGTAAAATTCGACTTTCTGAACACCAACATTATCTACTACATCGGCGGTTATTGTGATGATATCGCCGTCGGTATAAGTCGCTCCTGCTGGCGGGTACAAAATAGTAACCGTGGGGGGGATGTTATCGACCTGTGCAGTAGAAATTGTTGCCGTTTGCAAG
>CAZTXJ010000050.1:8543-22665 GCA_964617285.1 uncultured Calditrichaceae bacterium
AACCGTGGGGGGGATGTTATCGACCTGTGCAGTAGAAATTGTTGCCGTTTGCAAGGGTGTCTGTCCCGAATTACCAGCACCATCGTATGCTTTAGCAAAAAGGGTATGAACACTGCCCGGTTGTAAACCCGAGGTATCCCAGATATATTCATATGGACTGGTATTATCAGTTCCAGCCAGAGTACCATCGATAAAAAATTCTACATTGGTAACTGATACATTATCATTTGCTTCGGCAACTACCGTGGTAGTTCCCTCAACGATTGCACCGGCTGCCGGGTTGCTGATAAAGACTGTTGGTGGAGTTAGATCCTCTATGTTCTGAGTTTGTACAGTTACTGTGACAACCGCTGAATTTGTCTGATTTTGGTTTGTGTCATAAGCGATAATATAAATGCTGTGGGTAGATCCGTTGAGGTAACCGGTAACATTCCAGGTAAATATCCAGGGACTCTGATTTAAAGTTGAATATAAACTGCCATCCACATACAATTCCAGACGGTCTATTGCTACATTATCCGTAGCAGTGGCCAAGATCGCCACGGTATCCGAGACGGTTAATCCGGAAGTGGGGTAGTTTATGGTGACAACCGGAGGTGTATTGTCAATGATATTAGCTGATTCTACCGTGACTGAAACTACATTTGAGTAGGAATTATTTTGATTTTCATCAAAGGCCCGGGCAAAAACCGTGTGGGTGCTTCCATTCAGCAGATTGGTAACATCCCAGTTAAATTCATAAGGTGTTTGAGTGCTGGTGAATTTTAGCCGTCCGTCGATGTAATATTCAACCCGGTCAACTCCACCATCTTCGACAATTTGCGGGGTGACAATAACAGTATCCTTCACGGTGCTGCCGGGGGTCGGATTTATTATACTGATTACTGGTGCCAGGGTATCTGCCCTTGGTCCGGCCACTACCCGAACCAGGACGCCCGGGGAAATGGTGGTATTGCCGGCTTTATCGTAGCCCACAGCGATAAGACTATGATCCTGATTATCGGCCACCGGGGAAGTGTCCCAGTCATACTCAAAAGGTGGTTCGGTCATTTGGGCGCGAGTCTCTCCATCAATTTTCAAATTAACATGACTGAATTCGGTCTCGTCTGCTGCTTCAATTGCTACTCTCACCGTTCCGGAAACCGGCTGGCCGGACACCGGATAGATTATGGCCACCAGTGGGGGAGTCGTATCGGGAGCTTCCGGCAACTGGCATTGGAACAGCGTTATCACGAGGACGGATAAAACGATGAATAAAATATTATTTTTCTTACGATTCATTACCTGTTTCTCCTGTTAAAAGCGGATCTTAAAACGCCCTAATTTGGGGAAATACCCAATTCATGTTATGATAGATGTCACAATAAATAGGCTCTTTTTCCAATGTCTTGGCTAAAAATTAGCAGTAAAATTTATAAAGAATTGGGATTATTCACAAAGCATTTTCTGGAAGTGATTCTTTTTCCTCAATCAATGTTCACTGCTGGTTAAAAAATAATCCGGGAAACAAATCGGAAGAAATTTAAGTTGATTTAGAACATAATTCACTGTTATTTTATTTATATTTCCGGAGGTTGACACGCTGTTAAATGTTTAGTTTTCTGAATCCCACCATCCTGTATGCACTGGCCGTCGGGGCTATTCCCATATTAATTCACCTCATAAATCGGAAAAGGAAGAAAGAGGTCCAGTTCAGCACAGTTCATTTTCTGAAGCAGATGGTCAAAAAGGAAATGCGCCGGTTACGCCTGCGGCAAATTCTTCTGCTGATCATCAGGACACTTATTCTGGTGCTTATCGTTCTGGCATTTGCCCGGCCCACCATGAAAGTGTCAAATTCCTTATTAAGTGGACAGTCTGCTACAGAAGCGGTGGTGGTCATAGACAACAGTCTTTCTCTGAACAGTCTGCAGATAAACGGCAACCTGCTGGAAGAAGTCCGGCAACGATGGTTAAATCTGGAAAATATTTTTCAGCAGGGGGACAAAATTTCCGTTCTTCTCGGTACCAGGCCTTTAAAAATTATCGCCGAGCATGCTAACTTTTCGAACGAACTCTGGTTAAAAGTTGACAAAGAAATTCAACCATCGGTACTCCAGGGTAACCTGACTGATGCTGTGATAAAAGCATTGCAGATACTTCAGGAATCGAGTATTTATAACCGGGAAATTTATATCATTTCGGATTTTCAAAAACCAAATATCAAAGATGTAAACTTCACGCAACTTCAAACCGGTTCAAATATTTCGGTGAAGATTTTTACCTTGCCTGTTTTTCATAGCGATGATCAGAATGTATCGGTGGATTCGGCCTATATAGTCAACCGGCTAATCGAGAAAAACCAGAATCTCGAAATAAAGGCAATTATGAAAAATCAGAGCCTGAACAAGAATTTGAGTGCTTTGGTCTCATTGATCATTGATTCAAAACGAGTATCTCAGCAGAATATTGATCTAACTGAAGATGGTTTGAAAACCACTACATTTGAAGCTAATCCTCGGGAAAGCGGCATAATTTCCGGTTTTGTGGAAAGTGAGAACGATGTTTTGCTGGAGGATAACCGTTATTTTTTTAATTTTCAGATTCCGGAAAAAGTGAAAATTCTGCATTTGGTTCCGGGACTTAATTATAACTCTTATTTGCCCATCATTCTTAAACCAGCCATTGATGGCGGTATTTTTCTCTATGATAAAAAAAATATCACGGATTGGACTGCCATAGATTTTTATAATTATCAGGTTATTGTTGTGGAAGGTTTAGATCAAATTCCAACCGGACTGATCGACCGGTTAGAGCAATTAACCCGGTTGGACTATGGGTTGGTGCTGATTCCGGGAAGTAATGTATTACCTTCGGATTTTAACAAACTCACTTCGGTTTTTAATCTGGGGCAAATTTCCGGAAAAGCTGGAGTGGAAAATCAGAATTCTGAATACATCTCGCTGGGCAAGGTTAATTGGGGACATCCCCTTTTTGAGGGGTTGTTTGAGGAACAAAATAAGATTAATCCCATTGAGTTTTATGCCTATTATCAATTTAAACCCGGTAGCAAGACAGAAGTAATTATGAGTCTGAAGAATAATGCACCCTATCTGCTTGAGAGTAGGTTGAATCTGGCAAACGTCTTTATGCTGACTTCTCCGCTCCAGCAGGGCTGGACCAATCTGGTTTACCGGGGAATGGTTGTGCCGTTAGTTTATCGGATGTTGTTGTATTCAGCGACAAAAAATAGTCAGCAAAGGGCGAGTATAAAAGCAGGACAAAGCTATGAGCAGTCCTTCCGGTTTTTACAGCCGCCATTTGAATTTACGGTGGTAAAACCATCGGGTATTGAGGAAAAGATTTCACCGGAATTCAAGGGTTCGGAAATATTGCTGCGGGTAAATGATAATAATGAACTTGGAAATTACCTGCTAAAACAGAATGGTGAAATATTGAATGTGTATTCGGTGAATCATTCGCCGGATGAGTCCATTCAGGTTTATTATACAAAATCTGATTTGGAGAAAGTTATCCCCGGATCAGTCTGGATCCCCGATCCGGAAAATTTGGTTAATCTGGTGAAACAAACCCGATTTGGCTTGGAATTATGGCCCTATTTGCTGTCTGCGGTTTTCGTACTGTTGCTTTTGGAGATGCTGTTGGCATATACCGGTTCCAGAAAACAAAAATCGGGGATGGAACATGAATTTGCCGGAAATTAAATTTATTTGTTTAAATGAAAAGCAAAATGAGACAGGCTATTGATTAATTTAGATACAATTTCCGAAAAGCAAAATGCGATTCTTATCGGTTTGGAATTACCCGGTCAAAAACGGGAAGAAACCAAAGAAAATCTGGAAGAGTTGACCCGACTTGCCCAGACGGCAGGCCTGGAAGTGAAAGAGGTTATCTGGCAAAGCCGGCAAAAGATAAATCCGGCCTATTTTATAGGTCCCGGTAAGGTCGAGGAAGTGACCCGACTGGTTGAGGAAACAGAATCCAGAATTATCGTATTTGATGAAGACCTGGCGCCGGCCCAGATCCGGAATCTGGAAAAATCTTTGGAGGTAAAAATCATCGACCGGAGCACCCTGATTCTGGATATTTTTGCTAAACATGCCCGCACAAAGGAAGCCAAAACCCAGGTAGAACTGGCACAGTTGCAATATCTGCTGCCACGCCTCACCCGTCAGTGGACACATCTTTCCCGGCAGGTGGGTGGTATCGGCACCCGGGGCCCTGGGGAAACTCAGCTGGAAACCGACCGCCGTCTGGTTCGTCGAAGAATTGAAAAACTTCGTCAGGAATTATCCCGGATTGACAACCAGCGCCGGGTCAGAAGACAGAACCGGGAAGGTAACTTCCGGGTGGCGCTTATCGGATACACTAACGTTGGTAAATCTACCATTATGAATTTATTGAGTGGTTCGGATGTCCTGGTGGAGAACCAATTATTTGCCACCCTCGATTCAACTATCCGGAATGTAAAGCTCAATAACAGCCACCATATTTTACTCAGTGATACGGTGGGATTCATTCGAAAACTGCCCACCCATTTAATTGCCTCATTCAAGAGTACACTGGATGAGGTAATCGATGCCGATCTTTTGCTCCATGTGGTGGATATTTCTCATAGCTATTTTCGGGACCAGATGCAGGTGGTGATGAAAACGCTGGAAGAGCTTGGGGCACACGACAAATCTGTCCTCATTCTGTTCAATAAAATTGACCTGGTTCAGGAACTGGGATTGATCAATTCCCTGAAAACACAATATCCTGAATCGGTTTTTATTTCTGCTCAAAAACATATCGGCATCGAAGGGTTTAAAAATAAATTGGTCCAGATTATCGAGAAAAACTTTATTCATGCCAAAATTAAAGTACCGATGAGCGACCAGAAATTTATTCATTATATTCACCAGGTGTCAAAAATTGAGTCTACCTCTTACGAAGATGGTATGGTTGAAATGTTCTTCAGCTGCGAAAAACCTGTCTTTGACCAGATTGTGCAGAAACATTCGGATTATTCAATTCAAAAAATTATTCAGAAACAGGAGAATTAAACATGAAATTTGCCACGGAATATCTCTGGTTTAATACATCAAAAAAACGTGAATATATTAATATCACGGATAAGGTTGAACAGGTGGTGGAAAACAGTGGAATTCAGGATGGAATGGTCCTGGTGAGCGCCATGCACATCACCGCCGGGGTATGGGTGAATGATGCCGAATCCGGACTCATCCAGGACATTGACGAGTGGCTGGAGAAACTGGCGCCGTTTAATGCCAATTACCGGCATCACCGAACCGGAGAAACCAATGGGGATGCACATCTTAAAAATTTACTGGTGCACCATGAGGTGATTCTGCCGGTTACCGGCGGGCGTCTGGATCTGGGGCCGTGGCAGCAGGTTTATTATGCCGAGTTTGATGGCCAGCGGCGAAAGCGCCTGATTATTAAGGCCATGGGCGAGTAAGCAGATGTTGTATCCCGGAAATTAAAACAAGTAAAATGGATGTCACGATAGATAAAATGGTATAGAATGAAGCAATTTTTCCTGATGCTGACAATAGTAATTTTCATCAGCCAGATGATCCCATTACATGCCCAGTATGTCCGCCGGGATGAATTCAGAACCGAGGAACAGAGGCGCCAGCAGTATGCGCTTGACGACTGGATCAGCTATATGTCCGGTAAGCAGATCGTATCGGTTGATATCGGGGTAAATTACATCTATTTTGCCACCCTGGATGGCGGTATCCTGCGCTACCGGCTCTATCAGAATTATTGGGATTATCCCTTTACCACCAGCAATGGCCTGCCCAGTAACCGGGTTACTGATGTCGTTTATGATGACAATAATAGTTATCTGTGGGCGGTGACCGAGTCTGATACCAGCATATTTCTTCCGGCACAGCAGGAATGGCTGAGTAAATCCCAGGCAACTTCCTGGTTCTATACTTTTCCCCGAAAAAAAAGGCCTCAACCGGAAGGACCGCTGGAAAAAAATATTTACTATCCCAGACGCTATTTGAATAAACTACCGAATTATTTTGCCAACGGTCCCTGGACGGTGATCGAAAACTGGCAAATTATGGACGAAAATTTTGATACCTACACTATTACCGGTTTTTTTATGGATAACTGGGAGCGTATCTGGTTTACCATTGATGACCTGGGAATTGGCATCGGTGGTACCCTGATCGGCCGCTTTGATGTGGTTCCTTTTGGTCTGCCCAATATTACCCCCAAAGTCACCACTTTTCAGTATAATGACCTCTGGATTGGCGGTACGCCCAAACCGGGACCGGAACGGCCCGGCATTGCCTCCTGGCAGGACCAGGATGGAAGCTGGCAATATTACCAGGCACGCTGGATTTCCAATTTACCCAGCGACAATGTGCGGGATATTGCAGTTAATGGGGATTCGGTCTGGTTTGCCACGGATTATGGTTTATCACTTTATGATACCCGGCGTAACCGGTGGAAAAGTTTTGATCTGGCAGAGGGGCTGTGGAGCAGGGATGTACTCGATTTGATGATTTTCAGAAAGAAACTTTATATCGGCACGGATCGGGGCCTGAACATAATGGATCTGCCGACCGGTATTCTGAAAAGAGATAAAGGTGAGGAAATACTTCTGGCGACATTCAACCGGGTAACAGTTGAGCAGGATACCCTGTGGGCGGCGACTGAAAGGGGGATCTATAAAAGAGCAGTGGATGGTACTACCTGGATCACAGTTTACAGTAATGCATCCATAAATGAAGTACCGGCACTTGCTGTTACCGCCTTTGAAAAAGAACTCTGGTTTACCTCCACCGGTGGTGTGTTTTGGTATAATACGGTGAAAAAGAAATGGGAGGATTTCCCGCAGCTCGGTCTGGAAATATCACCACCTTTTTTTGATATCGCGGTCAACCGGAAAAGTGTCTGGGTGAGTACACCGGAAGGGTTATTAAAATATAACCGGGAAATGAATTACTGGAAAATTTTTACCACCGATGACGGATTATTATCGAATGAGTGTTACCGGTTGCTTCTGGATGGTGATTACATCTGGATTGCCAACCGGGAGGGGATCACCCAGTTTTACTGGAACAATCCCGCCCGGATTGATTGATACAGATTGTTTTTTACTATCCCAATAAGTTTGCCAGTTGTGCCATTAAAATGATTAAAATTAAAATATATTAGGCAGGAGTATATGTCAGGTAGGGATAGGCAATGTTCATATGTCACCCCTAAAGGGGTTTTTGAATAATAGGTCATCGTGGTTTCACTATAAATATGACATCACTAACGGGATTCTATTACCACCTGAAAACAGGTACCACCTCTATCGCAGCCCACTCAGCTTTCCCTGAATCGTGGTATTTTTTTCTAATAATATTTTACGTCTTACCCAGTTTAGTTAATCAAAATTTTACAAAAACCGCGAAGCGGTGATATGGTTGTAACAACACACATCAAATTTCATAGCCAAAACCACAGAGTGGTGACATGTTTCAGGTTTGGTAATAAAATAAAAATGAGGTTGTGGTTTTCGGGACGGGAAATAGAATGTATCATCCCTGACGGGATTCTTCTGGCGATGCTGTCTGATTTAAAACACTTTAGGTGTTCAATATTTATAGCAACTGGGGGGGAGAAATCTTAAAAAAGATTCCCACCATACGAAAACAGAATCCGGAATAAGAAAGATCAGACGATATTTGAAAAACAAATAATTTCTATAAATTGAAAATTTATTAGCACAATGGGTTAATTTAGGTTTAAAATATCAGCATATAATTTGAGCGGAAGTAATGACAGAATCTCTTATTGAAAAAGCAGCCCAGGTGATCAGGAATTCTCATCATACCGTGGTTTTCACCGGAGCCGGCATTTCGGTGGAAAGCGGTATTCCACCCTTTCGCGGGGAAAATGGATTGTGGGCGAAGTACGATCCCACCTTTATTGAACTCGGTTATTTTCATGCCCATCCCAAAGAATCCTGGGAGATGATTAAGAAGGTATTTTACGATTTTATGGGGGAGGCAAAACCGAATCCGGCCCATTATGCGGTGGCCGATCTGGAGCGGCATGGTTTTGTCAAAGAAGTGATTACCCAGAATATTGATAATCTGCATCAGGAAGCCGGGAGCAAAATCGTGTATGAATTTCATGGTTCAATCCGGGAATTACTCTGCCTGCGCTGCCGGAAAAAGTACCCTGCCTCGGAAATCAGTCTGGACGAATTACCGCCGCATTGTCCTGCCTGCCATGGACTGCTAAAGCCGGATTTTGTTTTTTTCAGTGAACAGATTCCACCGGAAGTAAACGATCTTTCCTTTGCTGCGGCCGAAGCTGCAGACGTTATGCTGCTGATCGGAACCACCGGAGAGGTGATGCCGGCCTCTTTTCTTCCCCAGACCGCCAAGGAAAAAAACAATGCGACCATTATTGAAGTGAATCCCGCCCCCTCGGCCTATACCTATAAACTTACCGATATTTTCCTGCAGGAGAAGGCAGGTGAGATCATGCCGGAATTGACTGCCCGGGTTTTAAAATCCTGAAAATCGTGCTCCGGTATCTTTAATTACGCAAAGGTTTACCGGTCTTCAGCATATGTTCCAGCCTTTGCTGAGTGAGGGGCTCTCCGCACAGGCTCAAAAATGTCTGACGTTCAAGGTCGAGCATATATTGCTCGTCCACCGGCTTAATTGGCGATGCTTTGTCTCCACCGGTCAGGACGTAGGCCAGTTTTTTACCGATAAGTGCATCATGCTGGGAAATAGTTCCGGCATGAGCAAATCCTTCGATGGTTCCCTCAATGGCCAAGCGACCGCCTTCACCGGGCAGATAGATTTCCTTATATGGTTCAGGTGGCTTATAACCATCAACAAGTTTCAAAGCTTCCTGTTTTGCCTCATATATCAGGTGATCCGGATTGATCACAATTTTATCATCTTTGGTAAGGTAACCCAGGAACACTGCTTCCTTGGCCGAGGTAGACACTCTGGCAAATCCGATGGTTTCGAAAGTTTTCTGTACCGCCGGAAATGGTCCGGGCCGTCCCGGTTCCATGGATTTGATGTTATTCATCAGCAATCTCAGATTGCCACCGGCTCCGGGAATAATACCGACACCAGCTTCCACCAGGCCACAGTATAGTTCTGCTGAGGCCACCCTCCGGTCGCAGGCGGCGATCATTTCAAATCCGCCACCCAGACACATGCCAAAAGGCGCTGCCACAATCGGAAAGGGTGCATACCTGATCTTCTGGGTCATATCCTGAAAGTTTTTACTCAATTGCTCCAGCATTTTCCAGTCTTTTTCTTCCACATACTTTAGTATCAGAGCAATATTAGCCCCCACCGAAAATTGTTGTCCCTGGTGTCCGATTACCAGGCCTTTTAATCCTGATTTCGGCACGTAATCAATGGCATCGGAGATCATATCCGCTATGGCAACATCCAGCGGATTCATCTGGGGCTGGACAATGCTGTGGAATTCTACCAGACCGATGCCATCATCCAGGTCGATGAGGCTGGCATTCCAGTTTTTGAGCAGCTCTTTTCCGCTGCTCTTTAAAGAATTTAACCTGGTGATCTTTTTGTTTTCTTTAATATCCTGATATTTCTTTGCCGGTACATCGTAATACTGCAATTTACCATTTGGTTGATAGTAGAATGATCTCTTTCCGGAATTAAACATATCTTTTACCCACCCGGGCACAGATTTTCCCTCGCTTTCCATCCGGTCCAGAGATCTTTCAAGACCCAGTGCATCCCAGGTTTCAAACGGACCCAGCTCCCACCCGAATCCCCATTTCATAGCGTTATCGATATTTACCATGTCATCGGCAATTTCCGGTATGCGGTTGGCCGAGTAGATAAGGGTATTTGAGAGCAATTCCCAGATAAATTTTCCGGCAATATCATCACTATAAACCAGTTCCCTTATTTTTCCGGCAGTTGTCCATTGTTTTTTGGCTACCCGGTAACCATCCAGCCTTACTTTTTTCTGCGGTTTGTAGTCCCTGGTCTCAAAATCCAGCGATAGTATATCTTTGCCAACCTTCTGGTAAAATCCCTTTTTGGTTTTTTCTCCAAGACTCTTATTTTCTATTAAATATTTCAGTAATTCCGGAATCTGAAACAGATCCCGGGATTCATCATCAGTGCATTTATCATAGGCAGTCTGGGACACATGAGCCAGGGTATCCAGGCCAACCAGATCTGCCGTCCGGAAGGTGGCACTTTTGGCGTGGCCGATTATCGGACCGGTAAGTTTATCCACCTCTTCTACGGTAAGATGCATATCTTTGGCCAGCTTTAAGGCCAGCATCATGGAATATACCCCAATCCGGTTCGCGACAAAATTTGGGGTATCCTTGGCATAAACGATACCTTTGCCCAGATAATTTTCCGCCAGGAAGACCGCCGTTTTTAAAACTTCCGGCGCGGTATCTTTCCCGGTAATGATTTCCAGCAGATGCATATAGCGTGGCGGATTAAAGAAATGAGTTATCATAAATCTCTTTTTCAGATCAGCCGGCATTTCGGCAGTCATTTCCGCCAGAGATAGTCCGGAAGTATTGGAGGTTAACATGGCAGTTGGTTTAAGGTGGGGAATTATTTTTTTGAAGAGTTCTTTTTTGATATCCAGTCGTTCGACGATCACCTCAATGATCCAGTCTGCCTCGTTCAGCCGGTCAAGATGTTCATCATAATTACATGGGGTAATCCGTTCCGCATAGCGGGGACTATAAAACGCAGCAGGTTTAACCTTCTCTGCCGCCTTCAAACCCCCAACGGCTATTTCCTGGGAAATATCGAACATCAGGGAAGGTACACCGGCATTGGCAAGATGCGCAGCGATCTGGCTGCCCATAATTCCGGCACCCAGCACGGCAACTTTTTCTATTTTAGGCTCCATCTCTTACTCCTTTACATTCTTTCGATGATTGTGGCAATGCCCTGGCCGCCACCGATACACATAGTGGCCAGTCCGATTTTGGCATCTTTCTGTTCCATGGCATTGAGAAGGGTGGTCAAGATCCTGGATCCGGAGCACCCCAAGGGATGCCCGAGGGCGATGGCACCGCCATTCAGATTTATCTTATCCATCGGCCAGCCGCCTTTTTCAATAACGTAAAGCGATTGTGCGGCAAAGGCCTCGTTAAGTTCGATAACTTCGATATCGCTCATTTTCATGCCAGCCCGTTTAAGAGCTTTTTCAGTGGCCGGAAGCGGCCCCATTCCCATCCGGGTCCAGTCCACTCCGGCAATTCCCCGGGCCAGGATGCGGGCGCGGGGCTTTAATCCCACTTCTTTGGCAAAGGTACTGCTGGTCATCAGAATGGCAGCCGCCCCCACCGAGTAGGGACTGCTGGTGGCAGCGGTCACCGTTCCTTTTTCATCAAAGGCCGGTTTCAGGCTCTTGATTTTCTCAATATCCGGTTCCCGCGGACCTTCATCCTGTTTAATTATGGTGCCGTCGTAATTAATCGGGATCACCTCATTATCGAATCTGCCATTTTTCCAGGCATCCAGCGCCTTTTTATGGGAATTGATCGAGAATTCCTCCTGCCGCTCCCGGGAAATATTCCCATCCTTGGCCAGATTTTCCGCAGTTTCGCCCATCCCGATGTAGTACTTCTTTTTATAAAGCACCGGATGGAAGCTGGGATTAAATCCACCCATTGGCACGGAAAACATATCTTCCACACCGCCGGCAATACCGGCCAGGGCATCGTGCAGGGTAATGGCGTAATCCAGTTGATGTACGGTATCCATCGAGGAACCACAGAATCGATTTACCACTTTGCCGCCAACCGTTTCCGGTAATCCGGCTAATATGGCCGCGCCGCGAGCCAACAGCATTCCCTGAACACCCTCGGGAAAAGCACAGCCAATGATCACATCTTCAATTTTATCCAGGGGAAGTTTTTTATTGCGGTCAAGAAGTCCTTTAATAACCTGGGCCATCAGTTCATCTGCCCGGATGCCCACCATCCTTCCCCGTTTTACGCCTATCGGGCTCCGGACCGCATCGATAATAACTGGAAAATCATTCTTGCTTTGCATTTTGACCTCTTTTCAGATTATTATTATTTCTTCATTATTCATCATTTAATGTTTTTTAAAATGGATATCTTTGCTGACGGTAAAGATAGTCGGCGATTTCCTGTTTTTGAGCAATGATATCAGTTTTGCTATCCATCTGATTCTCAAAGAAGCGAATATCTTTCATGGCTTCGTCTATGCTATCTGGCTTTTCCATATGCGTAATTGCCTTTTTTGCCAGACCAACCATTTCGATGTTTTTTTCAGCAATCAGCACTTTAGCGATATTTGAATAGATGGCATCCTTCTGCCCGGCGGTTAGAATTTGCTCGACCCGGGACAGGGTGGTGTTCATCAGGAAAAGATTTATAATCATATCGCTCAAGATTTCGCCCACCTGCTGTTCATTGACCAGATCCTGCCCGAACCTAATCAATGCTTTATTTAATAAATAGAAGGTTAGATGCTTGGCATATTCCAGTGCTTTTTCCTGCTCCGCCAGTTCGGATTTACCGAAATCGATTTTTTTCCGATTCAGTAATTGAATGGTTTCCCGGATTTTCTGCCGTACTGGTAATTCTTCCAGCAGGGTTTTCTTTAAGATATAACCGAGGATAATCTGGCGGTTAATCTCATTTGTGCCTTCATAGATCCGATCCACCCGGGTATCCCGCAGGGCTTTTGCCATGGGATAATCTTCGATAAAGCCATAACCACCGAAAATCTGTAATCCGTCGTCCGCAGTTTCCCAGTAGGCTTCGCTTCCATAAATTTTACAGATGGAACATTCTACCGCAAACTTTTCGATGGCGGCAGCTACTTCCCTGGAATAATTTTTGGAATTTTCTTCCACCTGGGCGATGGATTGGTCCAAAAGATTGGCCGTCTCATAGATAATGCTGTCCAGGGCAAAAGTCCGGATCATCATATCAGCTATTTTTTTCTTGATCGCATCAAAATAGACCACCGGCTGGCCAAATTGTTTTCGCTCCAGACCATATTTTATGCTTTCGGTAACTGCATTCTTGCATCCGCCCAAAACTGCTGCACCAAGTTTAAAACGGCCAATGTCCAGACTGTTAAAAGCAATCGCGGCACCCTCGCCAATCACCCCCAGTACATTTTCGACCGGGACTTTAACATTTTCCAGAATTATATTGCAGGTGGAAGATCCATGCAATCCGAGCTTATTCTTTTCTTCATGTTTGGTAATGCCATCCGCATTTGGATCCAGGATAAATGCAGTCAGCTTTTCACCATCGATTTTGGCAAAAGTGATGAGAACATCCGCCCAACTGCCGTTGGTGATAAACTGTTTATTTCCATTGAGAATATAGCATTTCTTATCTTTTGATAATTCTGCAAACGTTCGGATGGACAGGGCATCCGACCCCGATCCAGGTTCGGTAAGGGCGTAGGCGCTCAGCCAATCTCCGCTGGTCAGTTTGGGAAGATATTTCTGTTTTTGCGCCTCTGTCCCGAAATAGACGATTGGTAGCGTTCCGATGCCGGTATGGGCAGAGATGGTCACAGTAAAAGAAGCGCACTGTCCGCGGGTAATGTTTTCCACCACCAGGGCAGAGGTTACCTTATCAATAGCCAGACCGCCATATTTTTCCGGTACATCTACTCCAAGCAGACCCAACTCTCCGGCGGATTTCATTAAAGCTAAGGAAAGTTCCTTGTTGAGTTTGTCAATTTCATCCCGTTGAGGCAGTATTTCCTGCAGGGCAAATTCTCTGGTTGCTTTAGCGAATTCAATCTGGATGTCGGAAAACTTTTCCGGTGTGAAAACCTGTGAATCTTTGATTGATGTTGTGAGAAAGTATCCCCCGGTAACCATAAAACCTCCGTTTTTTAAACAGCTATTTAATAGTCAAAGAAAATGAAGATTTAGTGAAATAATTTTTTAAACCGTCTATCTCAATAACGCACATAACAAAAAGAAGTTTAATCTCACGATTGCATCTTTATTTTATGCAATATAAAATTACTTTTAAAATGAAAATGGATCAATCCGTTATGACAAAAAAAACAAAAAATATCTTGAAAATTTCGTAAAAAAGTGTAAATTGGTAAAAATT
>CAZTXJ010000051.1:0-22411 GCA_964617285.1 uncultured Calditrichaceae bacterium
CCCCGGAAAATCGCCATAAAAGTCATCAAGATAATCTTTATATCAAACCACAGGGACCAGTTCTCGATATAATAAACATCATATCTGGTTCGTTCTTCTATGGGTGACTGTCCCCGCAAACCGTTGACCTGGGCCCAACCAGTAACCCCGGAACGTACCCGGTGTCTCTCAGCATACTTCGGTATGTGTTGCTGAAATTGTTTAACAAATACCAGACGTTCCGGCCGGGGACCAACCAGACTCATTTCACCCTTCAGCACATTTATTAACTGAGGAAATTCGTCGATACTGGTCCGGCGCAAAAATTTCCCTAACCGTGTCGTCCGCGGATCGTCCTTTTTCGCCCACACCGGACCGGTCCCTTTTTCCGCATCAACCACCATGGTGCGAAATTTAATCATCTTAAATTCCTGGCCATCCAGACCTACCCGATCCTGTTTATAAAAAACCGGCCCCCTTGAGCTTATTTTTACCAATAAAGCCACCAGCAGTAAAAAGGGAGACAACAGAATTAAGCCCAGAAAAGAGACCACAATATCAAAGGCCCTTTTCCAGAATCCCTGCCATCCGGAAAAAGCAATTGCCTTTAACCTGAATATCGGGATCCCTCCTACTTCCAGGGTTCCCCGGCTGGAGGTAATCATATCCAGTAAATCCGGCAGATAAAAAAGTTCAATATTCTTTCCTTCGGCATCTTTCATCATTTTCAAAATCATTTCATGTTCATGGTCATCAAACGCCAGCAGTATTGCATCGGGATCTAACTTCTCCATATGCTCCTTCAAATCTGTAAAAGCGCCCAGGTATGGTGTTTTAACATCTGGCATTTCTGTGTCACTAAGATATCCCAGAATTTCCAGATTATGATTTAGATCCCGTTCCAGCTGAGAAAAAAACCAGGGGATTTGTTTAGACGATCCGACCACCAGAAAACGTTGTAATCCATACCCGCCCTTCATCAGAAAACGCCGGAGCCGATGAAAAACATACCGACCAACCAAAAGGAATATAGTGGTATTTATAAACATCAAAAGAAAGGTGAGACGGGAATAAGAAAATCCGCGATACAAAAATGCACCGCTCATGGCAAAAAGAATTCCCAGCACACATGTTTTCAAAACAACCGGTATATCCTGGGTAAAGGTCGAAAAATGCCGACTGCGGTAGGAATTCATGGTTCCAAAGAGTATCAGATAAATAAGAACCAGGATAAAAGACGCGATCAAATAGTTATGAAAAGGTGGCTGACCTTTTGTAACCGGAATAATGGAGGTGAACGGTGAGTAAAACCGAAACCAGAAAGAAAACAGGAAGGCAGCTTCTATCAATATCGCATCAATGGTGATCTTTAGAGTAGGGATGAATAAATTTTTCCGATAACTTTTCATAGGGTTTACTTATTCACCTTCAACGATTTTTTCCTGAATAAACCGCATTATTTTATCCCGGAATATTTCTTTATCAAATTGCCTGGCGTGCCGGGAGATAAAATTATAATTCCATTCAATTTTTTCAAATTTATCGATCGCCTGCGACAGAGCCTCGGATGTTTGCTGACCGAAAAATACTCCGGTTCTGGCAGTAGTTTCAAGATCGTCCCGGCCAAGGATAGTCTCCAGTGCACCCCCTTTGCCATAAGCGATAACCGGGGTTCCATTGGCCATTGCCTCTACCGGAACAATACCAAAATCTTCTTCACCGGGGAAAATCAATGCTCTGGCTTTTGCATAGAACTTTCGTAACTCAGCCCCTGGCTGCCATCTGACAAATTCAATGTTACCTTTCGCCATTTTCTTTAGTCTGTTTAATTCCGGACCCTCGCCTACGATAGTCAAAGGCTTTCCGTTAGCATTAAATACCTGCACAGCCAGATCTATCCTTTTATATGGAACCAGAGCAGAAACGATGAGAAAAAAATCCCGTTTTTCCTGACTGGTCTCAAAAAGTTCCGTCTCAACCGGCGGATGGATGACCATTGCCTCCCGTCCGTAATACTTGTGAATGCGGTTTGCCACATGCTGCGAGTTTGCCAGGAACCAGTCCACCCGGTTACTGCTGGTTACATCCCACATCCGCAAATAATTAGCAAAATATGGGATAACCAGGCGACCAAAGTACCCGACCTTATCCCGACCAAAGTAATCCTCGTACATATCCCACACATAACGCATGGGGGTATGAAGATAAGCAATATGTTTTGCATCCGGCGGGGTGATGATTCCCTTCGCCACACAGTGTGAGCTGGAAAGAATAAGATCGTATTGTTTAAAGTTAAACAGCTCAATAGCGGTTGGAAAGAGAGGCAAATAATGTCGGTATCTGGATTTTTTGAAGGGAAACCGATTGATAAAAGAAGTATGAATTTTATGTGATGCAATAACCGAAGAAACGCTGCCTTCATTATAAATCAGGGTATAAATATCCGCCTCAGGAAAAATCTGGCAAAATACTTCCAAAACTTTTTCCCCGCCTCTCATTCCCGTCAACCAGTCATGGACGATGGCTACCCGCAGATTTTTCAGATTATTCATGCTCAGCATAGTTTTATAGTGCCCAAATTTAATTTTATATAAATTCCGGGACGATTCAATCTTATTTTCAATTATTTTAACTAAATAATAGATTTCAAACTTGAAACAATGGTCAGCGGGTCTTACATTTCCCAGTGATGCAATATTATTTTGAGAATCCTGTTTCCTAAGGATGCATTTGATAAAGAATTTTAAGGAGATTCGATGGCTCACCTGTGGCATGGTATTTCAACCGGTGCAAATCCACCGGAAGATGTAAATGTAATCATCGAGATTCCATCGGGATCGAAATGTAAGTATGAACTGGATAAAATCTCCGGAATCATCCGGGTAGACCGGATTATTGCCAGCGCAGTTTATTATCCGGGTAATTACGGATTTATTCCGCAAACCCTGGCCGAGGATAATGATCCCATTGATGCCCTGGTTTTATCGCAAATCAGTTTTTATCCGGGAATAATTGTCAGGTCCCGCCCAATTGGAGTGATGCGGATGACCGATACCGGTGAACCGGATGACAAAATTCTGTGTGTTCCGGCCAGAGATCCATACTATCAACAAATTAAATCGGCAGACGGTTTACCTCCTAACATGCTGGCTGAAATCAAAGAGTTTTTCAGAGTGTATAAAAATCTGGAAGAGAAAGAAGTTATTATTCGGGGCGTGGAATCCATCGAGGTTGCTGTAGAATTGATTAAGAATTCCATCACGGCCTATAAGCAGAAATACCTGGGAGCATAAACTACCGGATAAATTCAAAAACCTTCTGGGAGAAGTTTCTGCAAATTTAGAAAATTTATGAATCTCACACCCAATCAGCTTAAGGCTCTTGATTTAAGGCGAAATCTACTGGTCTCAGCAGGAGCCGGATCCGGAAAAACCACGATTCTGGTTAACCGGTATCTTCATATTCTGCTGGAAAATCCCCACCTGAATGTTCAGAATATCCTGGCAATTACCTTTACCGACAAAGCCGCTGCCGAAATGAAAGAAAGAATTTTTAAAGAAATAACCCGGCAGTTTGAGATAAATCGTCCGAAACAGGAAAGACTGTTTAACCTGCTTCAGCAACTCAATAATGTGCAGATCTCTACCATACACTCTTTTTGTGCCGGAGTCTTAAGACAATACGCCATCGAGGCGCAACTTAATCCTTCCTTTCAAATTTTAAAAGACTATCAGACAGACGATTTGCTGAATCAGACTTTCCGGAACTTCTTTTTAACCTACCGTCCTGCAGATATTGACGAGAAAAATTTTGTCACGAAGGCCCTGCAGGAATATCGCATCCCAAATTTGAGAAAATATTTCCGGATGCTTTATCGTTCTCGTCCAATTCTGTTGCCGTTTTTTGAAAAAATGATCCATGATAGCCTGGAAGAAATTCTCATCGATTGGCAAAATTTGTTTGTAGAATATCATCAGAATCTGTTGCAACCTCTGATTGACGAGCCTGAATTCTGGGCTAAAATAAAATTACTGGCAGAACTGGAGCCAACGGGCACAATCCCTTCAATAAGGGACAATTTCGATAATTATAATAGCTCAACTGCAGAACCAGCCAACTGCCTTGGTGCATTAAATAATCTGATCCAAATCATCACAAAGAATGATGGAGGCGCCTATACCAGCGTTCCGGGTGGTAAAAAAACCTGGGGAGAGGAAGGTGTAGCTGCCTATCAGGAAGCATCCCGCCGGGCTGCGGAATTTTCAGGAAAGATTATACCAATCCATTCCGAAGCCGAAAAATCTGCGGCAGAGATATTTAAGGGATTATCCATGCTCATGCTTAATCTGCTAAAAGCAGCGGAAGAAAATAAAAGATTTATTAATGCACTGGATTTTGACGATCTTCAGATTTACCTGCTCCAGTTGCTCCAGCAATTTCCCGACATTCGTGATCAGCTGCGAAAACAGTACCAGTTTATCCTGGTGGATGAGTTTCAGGATACTGACCTTTTGCAGAGCAATATCATCTTTCTGCTTTCTCATAATCAGCTTGGGGAGCTTGACCCAAACCGCCTGTTTATTGTCGGAGATGTTAAACAATCCATTTTTGGATTTCGCAACAGCGATGTAAGTATCTTCCAGGATTACGCCCGGATGATAACCCAACAGGGCAGTGAGAAAATTCCCCTTTCCGTTCCAGACCCGGATAATAAAGTTGTTGTTTCCGAGGATAACCGCCGTGGGCTAGTTACCTTGTCCGACAACTTTCGAAGTACTTCAAATCTGATATCATTTTATAACCGGGCATTCGGTCCTATTTTCCAGGCGGAAAGCGAATGGGATGTGGATTTTCAACCGCTGGACATACCGGGAAAACCCCGGGATTATCATCAATCCGAGATTCAGCTCCATCTTCATATAGACCAGAGCGAAGAGAAACCGGATATGGCTGAACAAGAAATAAAACAAATAGTCGATATTATTAATAAACTCGTTACCGATGAGGCACACCAAAAAACGATTATTGAAAATGACCAGAGAAGAGAGATTCCCCTGAATTATGGGGATATTGCTATTCTGATCCGCTCCAGAAGACATTTGTCAGCGTTGGAACAAAGTCTACGCAATACCGGCATTCCGTACCAGACCTATAAGGGGATTGGATTTTTTGAGAGCAGGGAAATCCAGGACATCTACTATCTGCTGCGCAGCGTTCTTAATCCTCATGACGATTTTGCCCTGCTGACAGTTTTACGCAGCGAATTCGTCGGTTTATCGGATATTACTCTTTTTTATCTAAGTCAGTTTAAAGATGGCACCTATTGGGAAAGGCTGCAGAAATTTAAAGACTATATGGATGGCCGGGAACAGGTAGCAGATCTGGTTAAACCGGATTTTCTCCACCATCTGACTGAACATAAGTTTTCTCTTCAAATTTCAGAAGGGGAGCGAGATGCAATCCACAATATTCTGACTAATTATTCTCGCTGGATGGAGTTGGTGCGACAGGGGATGGTCAGCCGATTGCTCGATGCAGTAATTGAAGGATTACAAATAAAAGCTGTTTTGGCCGCCGAGCGTGATTCGGATCAGAAACTGGCTAATTTAAATAAATTTCTCCATTATGTTTATGACTTTGAAGAAGGCACATCGCCCTTGCTTCAGGACCTGGTGGAGACTGTGGGTAAGCAAATCCGGGGAGAAATTTCCGAGGGAGAAGCCGTGATTCTGGCGGAAGATACCAATAAGGTCAGTATTCTAACTTACCATAGTGCCAAAGGGATGGAATTCCCGGTGGTCATTCTCCCCTTCCTGGGCAGACCTTTTCAGTACAATTCCGAATTTTTGATGGACAAAAAATATGGTTTTGCCCTGGACCTGGAAAGATCCCGAACCGATTCCAACATTAAACCTTTCCTTTATGAGCTATTCAAAAAGAGGGACCGTTTAAAAATAGAGGCAGAGGAAAAAAGACTTTTCTATGTGGCAAATACCCGGGCAAAGGATCACCTGTTTTTGCTGGGGAGTCTGAACAAAGGCAATACTTCAAATCCCAGTTACCTTGGCTGGCTAATGGACTCTTTTGAAATTACTGTAGATCCTGAGGGAGAGAACGATAGCCACACCATCAGTGAGGAAGACTTTGAGTTCATCGTTTATTCCCACATCATCCGGAAAGCAGAATCCGCCAAGCAAAAAAAATTAATTGTGGAGAAAGGCCCCAAGGAAAAAGTTGATATTATTCCTGGGGAGTTTCTCAAATATCAGAAACCAAAAACCGAAGAAGCAGGCGGGCAGGAATATTCTGCGACTCAGCTGATGCTCTTCCGGGAGAATAAAAAAAGATATCTGAAACACTATTATATGAAAGACAATCAGATTTTTCCACCCGAATTTAACATGGAATATTCTGATAATAGCAGTGGTGCATTATGGGGTTCAATGGTGCATAAACTTTTGCAGGATTTTTACCTTCGGAAATCTCATGACGACCAGCCGAAAATGAATCAACTGTTTCAATTCTACGAGGTGGATGCGGCAGAACAAAAATCTTTTTCCAGGCAGATGAATGATGTTATGAAAAAAGTAAGGGCTTCCGACTTAAACAAACTCCTGAAAAAAGGAAATCCGAAAAGTGAATTTGTGGTAGAGATGCCGGTTGGAAAATTCATCCTTAAAGGAATTTTCGACTGCCTGTTCAGGAATTCCCGGCAAGAATGGGAAATTGTAGATTACAAAACAAACCGGATCAGCGAAGCGGAAATTTCAGGCATGACCAAAAAATATGAATTTCAGATGCGCTGTTATGCCCTGCTTCTATCATACCTCTTTCCAAAGCAAAAGGAGTTCCCGGTAAACCTTTACTTTCTGGAGCCAGACAAAATGGTACGCAAGGTCTATCAGCTCTTGCAAATCGAGGCCACCCGTACCGAAGTAAATAAACTTATGGAGGATCTTTTTTTACTGGAAAACGAATTGTTTTATACATTTCCATAGAAAATGACTATCTTTGTCCAAACGAGAGGATATATGATGAATATTTTAAAGTTCATCCCATTACTTCTATTAATTATCCTGCTATTTTGCCAGAAAACAACTACGGAAAAAACATCGACTGTTCACCTGCGGGGTCTGGCGGATACCGTCGGATTTGCCCATACCGCCTGGCAAATGGATTCCGTCATGGAGCGGATAAACCGCAGGGATGGGAAGGAACGCCGCAATATTTTTCAGATTCAGGATGTGGATCAAAACACCGCCTGGCAAATGGTCGTTTGTCCGCATGACGATTACAGCTATGCCGGTATGCTCTATCCTTACGTGCTGAAAAACCTGAACGCTTCAAATGTTATTATTTTTGGTGTGGCCCACCGGGCGAAAGATTTCAACATTGCCAACCAGATTGTCTTCGATAATTTCAGCGAGTGGAGAGGGCCCTATGGGAATATTCCGGTTTCTCCGCTGCGGGAGGAGATCATCGCCCAGTTACCACAGGACAGTTATATCATTAGCGACAGTCTCCAGGAAGTTGAGCACTCCGTGGAAGCACTGCTTCCTTTTATTCAGTATTATAACCGTCCGGTGAATATTGTCTCCATCCTGGTACCCTATATGAATTTTGAAAGGATGAATGAGATTGCTGTGCCCCTTTCCAACGCCCTGGAAACGGTAATGCAAAATCATGAAATGAAATGGGGAAAAGACATTGCTATTGCCATTTCCAATGATTGTGTACATTACGGCGATCGGGACTGGGGCGGCAAAAATTATGCGCCTTTTGGTGCGGATACTGCCGGTTACCGGTCTGCCACAAATTTCGATATGAATATCATCAGTGAGTGCCTGATCGAACAACTGGATCCACAGAGAATCCGGCGTTTTTTTGAATACACCGTGGCGAAGGATGATTATACCAAATATTCCTGGACCTGGTGCGGGCGCTATTCAATCCCATTCGGTCTCCTGACCGGCTATTATTTAAACAAAGATATTTCCCGGAAAGCGCTTTACGGAACGATGTTACGCTACCGAACCAGTATCAGTCAGGAACCCATACCGGTGCAGGATCTGGGCATGGGAGTTACTGCGCCGGCCAATATCCATCATTGGGTGGGATATGTTGCCATCGGATATCGCCTGCAATAAAAAAGCCGGCGATAATAAAATATGCCGGCTTTTCCGTATCTTAATTATTGAATAGACTACTATTGATTTCCTTCCAGCTGTTTCTGTCTTTCGAACATCTCTTCTGCTTTTTCTTTCATATTTTTCTGTGCATAAACCACACCCAAATTATTGATCAGCAGTGTGTCATCCGGGAATCTATTTACCGCATCTTCCAGGAAGGGTAATGCCTCATCATAGATCGCAGCCGCTTTTTGTTGATATTGTGTGTCTTCGGTCTCGTTGAATTTTTCCTGGTTTTTCGTGGCCATTTGCAGGTAGCTAATGCTTAACAATTCGTACATATCTTTATTGTCCGGCATCATTTCTATGGTTTTCTTGAGATAGGGAATTGCTTCCTGATACTTCTCATTGTTGTAATAAAGAATGGAAATATTCATCGGAATATTCGGATTTTCTGGCTCCAGTTCCATACCTTTTTTCAACAGCTCTATGGCCTTGTTCAATGAATCTCTCTTGGAATAAATTTCTCCCAGGGCTAATAAAGCGTCTGCATTGGTACTGTTAACTGATAGAGCCCTGTTATAAAGTTCTTCCGCTTTATCCAGCTGATTGGCATTATAATAAAAATCTCCAACCGTTACCAAAAGGGTGTCATTATTCGGTTTCATTTCAATTGCCTGGTTCATGTATTTTTCCGCGGTGGCGGTATCTCCGCATTGCAGAAATGATGTGGCCATCGGAGTCAACGGTTCGGTTCTGGCCGGATCGGACAGATGGGCATTCAAGAATTTTTCTGCTGCTTTACAGAACAATTGTTTTTTCTTCTCAGGATCCTGCTCCTTAATCGCCGGATTATAAAAAGTTTTTAATGCATCGTTATAATTATCAGCGAAATATTTTGTCCGCAATTGACTGATCTGCGGTGCAAACTGCTGAGAGATAGCCAGACTTTTATCAAACGATTCATTCATATCGGTGAACATATTCTTCCTACCCTGTAGTTCACCCAGTAAATACCAGGCCTCAGGATTGCCGGGATATTTTACTACGGCTTCTTTAGCCAGATCGTACGCCTTATCATACAATCCCTGGTTCATATTGATAACCACACCTTCCAGTTCCGGCGGCCGGCAACCGGTAATCACAATAACGCCTAATACTGCCATGACGATGAGAAATCCAAATACTTTCTTCATAGATTCAGCTCCTCCTGCTTTGAATAGATTTTGATATTTAATTGTAAATTTTCGAAACTTTCTTTATATGGTGGGTAGATTATACCTTTTTCTGTGATAATGCCAGTTACCAGTTCCGATGGGGTTATATCAAAGGCCGGATTCCAGCACCTGGCATTTGGAGTAGTAATATTTAACTGATCCCAGATAACCCCTACTTCCTTTTCCGACCTTTCTTCAATCGGAATCAGACTCCCCTCAGTAAGGGAAAGATCAAAGCTGGATAATGGCGCAGCAACATAAAAGGGGATATCGTGATAATGCGCGGCAATCGCCAGGTGAAATGTCCCGATTTTGTTCGCGACATCCCCGTTTGCCGCAATCCGGTCCGCACCAACCAGTACCAGATCCACTTTCCCTTTTTGCATGGCAAAAGCAGCCATATTATCGGTGATAAGGGTGGCTGGAATCCCTGCCTGCTCCAGTTCCCACATGGTCAGCCGCGCTCCCTGCAATAAAGGACGCGTTTCGTCTACCAATACCTGAATTTCCTTACTCTGTTGGAACGCGGTATATACCGCCCCTAAAGCTGTTCCAATTCCTGCAGTAGCCAGGGCTCCGGTATTACAGTGGGTCAGAATGGTATCGCCGGATTTTATCAGAGATGCTCCAAAACGGCCGATCTGTTCACACCGGTCAATATCATCTTGATGGATTTCCCGGGCCAGGTGAAGCACCTCTCCCAGCAATTCATCAGGATTAAGGTTTAATTCACGGATTCTGTTTAAAATGCTATTAAGTGCCCAGTGTAAATTAATTGCCGTAGGCCGCGCACCGGAGAGATGATCCGCCACTGAAGCTGTTTGCGTCAAAAAATCGTTCGGGTTTTTGGATGACCTGCCTCGCATACCCAGATAGAGACCATAGGCAGCTGCCACTCCGATTGCAGGCGCCCCACGAACCTCAAGTCTCTGAATAGCTTCATAAACCTCCTCCACCGTGAACAGTTCAAGATAGGTGAGCTTTCCGGGGATTTTTGTCTGATCAATTATTCTTAAATGATCCCCTTTCCATTCGATACTTTTAATCATTCCAGCACTCATCTTAAATTGCGGAAAAAGTTATGACAATGTGTTAAATATTTCAAGGTAATTTATTTTTTAGGAGATTTTTTTCATTAATAAAATGGGGCGGTAAACTGAAAGTTTATCTTGTTTACTTTTCGCTCCCGGAATATATTTGATCCACTGATTTTGAACAACGGAGAATCTAAAATGAGAAAATTACTGCCTCAATTTATCATTTGCATCTTTTTGTTCGTTGGACCAGAAATTCATGCTCAACCAATTCCGGATTATTATAGCCGCTATACTTTTCTGATGGCGCCACCGGGTGTTTTCCAGGACGGATTATTAGGATTTGTTAATCCTGCAGTGCTCCGGCTTTATGGCACTGAGGAGTCCAGGTTTTACTGGAATACCGATGGCACAGATGCCCTCTCTTTCAATGACTGGGGATTTTTTACCGGAGTACATGGCCTGGGATTTGGCGTCTACCGCCAGCATCCCCACCCGGAGATTACCGTTACTGATTATCGTCTGTCCCTGGGATTTGGCTCGGTACAAAGTGCCTGGGGATTCGGTTATGGCTGGTCGTCCGGGGACTTTAGTGCTCTGGGCCGGGAGCGTATTTTAAGCACCGGTACTATTTACCGGCCGTTTCCCTATCTCTCCCTGGGCATTGTTGGATACTGGTCTTTGAAAAGTTCGGCAAAGGAAGGGATGGCGGAAATCGGGATTCGTCCATTTGGTAACCCCCGGCTGACCCTGTTTGCCGATGGCTCTTTACAGAAAGAAATGAATCTTTCCGATGCCCCCTGGAGCGCGGGAGCCGCAATAGAACTGGTGGAAGGAGTAAACCTGATAGGACGTTATTTCAAGGACGAAGCTTTCACCCTGGGTTTCACGATAAATCTGGGTAGAGGCGGATTAGCTTCACAGGGTCACTACAATAAAAATCAAGCCTACAATAATACTTCGTATATGGTACGGACCGGCAACCGAAAGCCGAGTATTTTTCCGGGCATCTTTATGAAAAACCGTCAGTATCTTAAAATGAATCTCAAAGGTACTGTAAGATATCACAAATATCGGTTATTCGATAATCAGACCCACCCGCTGCTGGATATTTTGGAGGATATCAAGCGGGCAAAAGATGATCCCACGGTGGGTGCCATTGCCCTGAATCTATCTTCCCTGCGGGTGCTTCCCGAACACGCCTGGGAAATCCGCCAGGCCCTGAAAGATGCCCGAAAATCCGGCAAAAAGATTGTTGCTTTTATGGACCGGGCTGAGATGACCCGTTATCATCTGGCCAGCGTAGCGGATCTGGTGGTACTGGACCCGGAGGGAGACTTAACCCTGCCGGGATATTTACAGGGTCTCACCTATTTTAAGGAAACGCTGGACAAAATCGGGCTGGGCTTTGAGGAGTGGCGGTATTTTAAGTATAAATCTGCTGCAGAGCCGTTAAGCCGGGAGAATATGTCCCCGCCGGACCGGGAACAACGCCAGGCCTATGTGGACGATCTCTACCAGAGTGTCCGGTCGGATATCTGTGAGAGTCGTGGTTTTACTGAGCAGAAATTTGACGACATCATCAATAACCAGGTTTTTATCCTCCCGGATCAGGCGGTGAAACTGGGTCTGGTGGATACCCTTGCCCGTTGGTCCGCAGTTGGAACGATCATGAATAAAGTTCTCGGTCATAAAGCCTTTGGGATTTCTTCAGATAGACTCTTGGACGATAAAATTGTCAGTAATAACTGGGGCGCAAAGCCGAGAATCGCTGTGGTGTATGCTATTGGAGAGTGCGCCATGGATCAGGGCATTAAAGCGCGCTGGCTGGAGCAAAAACTGCTGGCGCTGGCCAAGGACAAAAGTGTAAAGGCGATTGTATTTCGGGCAGATTCCCCGGGAGGAGACGGAATGGCCAGCGACCTGGTAGCCGAAGCCATCAAGAAATGCAAACAGAAGAAACCGGTGATCGTCAGCCAGGGACAGGTGGCCGGTTCCGGTGGTTACTGGATTTCCATGTACGGGAATGAAATTATCGCCGGACCCTCAACAATCACCGGTTCCATCGGGGTCATCGGGGGATGGCTGTACAATAAAAGTTTTACTGAGAAACTGGGAATGACCTCGGATTACGTCAAACGGGGAGATCATGCCAATCTTGGATTCGGGGTGAGTCTGCCTTTTACCGGCTTGGAAGTACCCGCCCGTAACCTTACCGAAGAAGAACAGGCCAGAGTGAAAGAAATTATCCTGACATTTTATGACGACTTTGTGCAGAAAGTGGCAGCAGGCCGGGACCTGCCGGTGGATTCAGTTAAAAAAATCGCCCAGGGTCATTTTTACTCCGGTTTGGAAGGACTCTCCCTGGGACTGGTTGACAAAATCGGTGGTATGATGACCGCCATCGCGGTGGCAAAATATAAAGCGGGCATCAAACCTGAGGCGGAAATCGAGCTGGTTGAGATTCCGGAGTACCAGGGATTGATTGACCTCAATCCGCAACGCTCTCTGGAAATTACCCGGATCAAAAATGACCCGGTTTACATCTATCTGAAAATGGTGAGTGAGCGACCGGGACGCCCATTGCCCATGCTTCTGCCCGGGACCTACCCGGTTCTTGAGGAAAAATAGACGATCAGTTCGCTTAAAAAATCTAAACCAGTCATTGCAATCCCGCAGCTGCGGGATAGGCAATCTCCGCATTAATGATGCGCCCAGGGATAGATAGAATCGCCCTTTTTCAATAACTGGTTAACACCACTTTACTCCTTTTACAGAATAATTCCGATCCAATTTTTATCTGCAATTATCTGCCATGCTATTAGTCTTCTGATAAGAAATGAGTGAATATACTGGCAGATGGATTTTGTCACAAATTTATCGATAATCTTTGTTTCTTATGAAATTTTAATCACAACCTTAAACAATTTTACTTGATTTTGATAACATTTATTTTGTAAATAAGAAGGGTCGTGAATAAAATCATATAGCGATAAAATTATGAGAATTGCTCTCACAGGTTTTGTCTTTTTTAGCATGGTCTGTGTTGCATCTGCATCATCATTGGATTTTCGTGGTCAATTATCCGCCCGGATGGGATACAGCCGGAGCATTGAAACCCAGCAACTCTACGGGATTCGATACATCCCTTCCGCCGCGTTGGGATTTAATTGGGGCAGTGGATTTCTGGACAGTGAATTCTCCCTGAACGCGTACCATTCCGGACAATTTCAAAAGCTGAAGAATGTTGACTCTGATAATGATATAAATCCCTACCGTGCCTGGATAAGATTCAGCACCGCGCAATTCGAACTCCGGGCCGGCTTACAGAAAATAAATTTCGGGTCCGCCACATTATTCAGACCTTTGATGTGGTTCGACTCCATCGATCCCCGCGATCCTCTTCAGATTACCGATGGCGTCTATGCCCTGTTAGCCCGTTACTATTTTTTAAACAACACCAACATCTGGATCTGGGGATTATATGGAAACGAAGACCTTAAGGGGTGGGAATTTTATAAAACTGTTAAAGATGCACCGGAATTCGGTGGGAGATTACAAATACCGGTTTTCAATGGAGAATATGGACTTACGTTTCATCATCGGAGACTGCAATTCGACACATTTACCTTTCCCCTTATGACGAAAGCCCGCCTTGAGTCCGAAGAAAACCGAATAGCCTTAGACGGAAAATGGGATATTGAGCTTGGATTTTGGTTCGAATTTACTCTTATTCATCAAAATACGGATTTGCTCCTTTACAACTGGCGAAGGTCTTTCACGGTGGGGTCGGATTACACCTTCGACATCGGCAATGGACTGACAATCCTGGGAGAACATTTTCAGCTTGAGAACAGTGAGGAAGCTTTTAAATCCGGCCAGGGTATAAAATTTACCGCAGGTTCCTTCAATTACTCAATTGGGCTGCTGGATCGGATTGAAGGTATATTATATTACGATTGGGAAAACGAGAGTTATTATCGCTTTATCAACTGGCGAAGAACGTATGATCACTGGTCTTTTCATCTGATGTTATTCTGGAATCCCGACCAATACCAGCTTTACCAGAGCCAGGCCGGCAATAATCTTTTTACCGGTAAAGGATTTCAGTTAATGGCAGTATTCAATCACTAAATATGTGTTCAATTTATCTGAATTATCTTTATAATTTAGGGTGAAAATGGAAAACAATGTTCTGATAAGAACCGAAAAATTGGTAAAAATCTATCCCATGGGTCAGTATGAGTTAGTAGCACTTGATGAAATAGACCTTAATATTGCCCGGGGTGAATTTGCCGGACTGGTCGGACCAAGCGGTTCCGGCAAGACCACTCTGCTTAATATCATTGGCTCGCTGGACATACCAACCAGGGGGAGTGCTACGGTACTGGATAAAAAAATCGAGACGCTGACTCACAAACAGGCTGCCCTTCTGCGCAATAAACACATTGGTTTTATTTTCCAGACTTTTAATCTGCTGCCGGTATACACCGTATTCGAAAATGTTGAATTCCCACTTCTGCTGCTGGAGCTTTCTTCAGGCGACAGAAAAGAAAAGGTGATGGATGCACTGGAATGGGTTGGACTTGCCGATCGGGCAAATTCAAAACCAAACCAACTGTCCGGTGGTCAATGCCAAAGAGTGGCCATTGCCCGGGCAATCGTAAAAACACCGGAAATAGTCCTGGCAGATGAACCAACTGCAAATCTTGATGCAAAGAACTCTCATCATATTCTGCAGACCATGGAAAAACTGAATCAGGAACTGGGGACAACCTTTCTGTTTTCAACCCATGACGAAAAAGTAATTCGGTATCTGAGAAGAAAGATATCTTTATACGATGGTAAAATTGCCAAAGACGAGGTGCAAAAGCCACAACCGGTGGTAGTGGACACCAGCAGTGAAGAAGATCAGGGATCATTAAATTCTTAAACAAGATGGTTAAAACAGGAATATCAAAAATATGCTGATTCCCAAACTGGCGCTGCGCAATCTTTTGGGTGCAGGTTTACGCACCTGGTTGAATGTGGTGGTGCTCTCCTTCGCCTTTATCGCCATCATTACTGCACAGGGTCTGCTGGAGGGCATGAATGAACAGGCTGCCCAGGCGATGAAGGATACCCAATATGGCAGCGGCCAATACTGGCAGGCAAAATACGATCCCTATGATCCCCTGACACTTCAGGATGCGCATGCTGTTGTTCCGGAACAATTGAATTCTTTAATCAAGGAAGGCAAAGCCACTGCCCTGCTCATCATCCAGGGAACCATTTATCCCGATGGCCGAATCCGTCCGGTACTGATCAAGGGAATAGATCCGGAACAGAAAATCCTGACCCTTCCCTCGGAATATTTAATCGACAACAATGGAGAGATCCCGGCCCTCATCGGGACCCGTATGGCCGGCAGTACCGGTTTAAAGGTGGGGGATTATGTTACACTCCAGTGGCGGGATGCTAATGGTACTTTTGATGCAAAAGATATCCGGATTGCACAGGTCATGAAAACCACGGTTCAAAGTATCGATGTTGGGCAGATATGGATCCCACTGAACACCTTGCAGGAAATGGCCGGTATGCAAAATGAAGCAACCCTGGTGACCCTGGGCAAAGATGTCCGGTTTGATGCGGAAACAGAAGGATGGCTTTTCAAAGATCTGAATTTTCTGCTTAAGGATATTCGCGAACTGATTGAATCAAAAACCCTCGGATCGATGATCGTTTATGTAATCTTATTATTCCTGGCAATGCTGGCTATCTTCGACACCCAGGTATTATCCATATTCCGCCGCCGGAAGGAGATGGGCACCATGATGGCCATGGGGATGACCCGGGGCCGGGTGATCCAATTATTTACCACGGAGGGGGCATTGCATGGCGTGCTGGCAGCAGTACTGGCCGCATTGTATGGCCTACCACTCTTGACCTATTTCGCAAAAATTGGCTGGACCCTCCCCTCGAATACCGATAGCTATGGATTTGCCATTGGTGAAACGCTGTTTCCTTCCTTTAGTGCAGCACTTGTCCTGGGTACGACCATCCTGGTTTTACTGGTAACCACCATTGTCAGCTTTTTGCCAACCCGGAAAATCGCCAAACTTAAACCGACTGATGCGCTTAGAGGCAAATTGACATGATAAAATTTCTGTTAAAAGGTTTAATCCGGGATCGGTCGCGGAGTCTGTTCCCCATATTAACGGTGGTGGCCGGGGTGATGCTTACGGTTATCCTTTATTCCTGGGTAAAAGGTACGCAAACCGATCTAATCCGGGCTAATGCGAACTTCAATACCGGCCATGTAAAAATAATGTCGTTTGCCTATTCTCAGGAATCCGATCAGATACCGAATGATCTGGCATACACCGGCGTAGCAGATCTTCTTACGGAGTTACATAATAATCGCCCTGAAATGATCTGGACACCCCGAATCCGTTTTGGTGGTTTACTTGATATCCCGGATAAGTTTGGCGAAACCAGAAGCCAGGCTCCCGTTGCCGGATTAGCGGTGGATCTACTCTCTTCCCAGACCCCGGAAACGGAAATATTAAACCTTAAGGAAGCTCTGGTTCGGGGAACACTACCAGCAAAGCGCGGAGAAGTACTGATCAGTGAGGAACTTTCCCGAAAGTTGGGTGTGAAGATCGGGGATACCGCCACACTGGTCAGTTCCACCATGTACGGCAGTTTGTCTACCTACAATTTTATCATCTCAGGCACAATCCGATTTGGTATCTCCGCCATGGATCGCGGTGCCATGCTCACGGATATCTCTGATATTCAGAGTGCTTTGGATATGGATGATACGGCAGGAGAAATCGTCGGTTATTTCAAGGACGATATTTACCGGAATAATACCGCCAGCATCATTGCGGAGGAATTCAACAGCAAAAATGCCGGCGAGGATGAATTCAGACCGGTGATGGTAACGCTGCGCAACCAGGCAGGTCTGGCACAGACCCTGGATCTTTCCGCATATATTTCGGCGGTGCTCATTGGTCTCTTCGTTATTGTAATGTCGATTGTCTTATGGAATGCCGGATTAATGGCCAGTTTGCGCCGCTATGGCGAAATCGGTGTTCGTCTGGCTATCGGAGAAAACAAGGGTCATATTTACCGTTCCATGATTGCGGAATCTCTTATGGTTGGTTTCTTTGGATCTGTACTGGGAACCGCCATCGGTGTGGCTATTTCCTATTACCTGCAGGTGCATGGTATCGATATTTCCTCTATGTTAAAAAACGCGTCAATGATGATTTCGGATGTGATGAAAGCGCAAGTGACGCCGGTGAGCTTTTTCATTGGATTCATCCCGGGCCTTTTAGCAACATTGCTTGGGACTTCTATCTCCGGCATCGGAATCTATCAAAGACAAACGTCTCAGCTTGCCAAGGAGTTAGAAGCATGAAAAATTTATTGATATTTCTATTAATCGCCTCGCTCGAATTATTTGCACAAACCCCTGAGGGAAATTTTATTCTGAAAAAAGTGGATGAAAATATCGGATCCGACAATAAAATCTCTATTTCCAAAATGCACATAAACGGACGGCGCGGCAGCCGGACAATTGAATCGAAATCCTGGATTCAGGGGATGGAACGATCTTTTACCGAATATCTTTCCCCGCCCCGCGAAAAAGGGACCAAGATGCTGAAACTGGGTGACCAGCTCTGGACCTATACCCCGGCAACCGACCGCACAATTTTGATCTCCGGGCATATGCTGCGACAATCGGTCATGGGTTCCGACCTATCCTATGAAGATTTAATGGAAGATACCCGTCTTTCTAATATCTATAATTCCGAAGTGGTTGGGGAAGAAGATTACCAGGACAGGCCCTGCTGGGTATTACAGCTGACTGCCAAAAACGTTGATGTTGCCTATCATTCCCGGAAAATTTGGGTGGATAAGGAACGATATGTTGTCCTGCAAGAAAACCGTTATGCCAAAAGCGGCAAATTACTGAAGAATACTGAAGTGAAGCGAGTTGAGAAAAATAATGACCGTTGGGTGCCAATGGAAGTTGTGTTCAAGGACATGCTCAAAAGTGGTGATGGTACCCAGTTCATCGTTGAATCGATTCAGTTTAATGCCGAGATTCCGGAGTATATTTTCTCAAAAGCAGCACTTAAAAAATAAATTATCTTAGAAATCCGGATCGGATTATATGAAAAGAATCAAATTATTGCATCAATCACAGCCACAAAAACAGCAAAACAAAATGTTTTACTGATAGTTTCGTCTTTTTTGTTCTAACACATTTTTACCAGCTTTTGTTTTTTTAACGCATATACCCCTAACCTGCTAAAAAGCAGAAGAGGTAAAATGTCCCGTTATGTCATCAATCTATCCGAAAGAGGCGCACGGTCGGAGCAATTGGCCGGTGGTAAAGGTGCGGGAATTGCCCGATTGATGGCTTTTGGTTTTCGGGTACCTGCCGGATTTATTATCACCACAAATGTATTTAAAAGCCTGGTTGCTGAAAAATGGAAAACAGATTTTTCCATTAACCAACAAACCAGTACGGAGCCACTCTACGATGCGCTTATGGGTTATAAATTTCCCGTGTGGATCCGGAAACGGATATTTAGGTCCTACTCGAAATTGGCTGCCCCGGTTGCAGTGCGTTCTTCCATGTGGGGAGAAGACAGTGCACATGCATCTTTCGCCGGTCAATTGGATACCTTCTTAAATGTGCAATCACCGGAATCCCTGTTGGAGGCGGTCTTGAAGTGTTATGCCTCAGTACTCAATTCAAGATTCAATCAATACCTGAAGGAAAAATCGGAAACAGACTCTTCATTTATTATCAACCGGACCAACATGGCCGTGGTTGTCCAAAAAATGGTAGATGCAAAAGTAGCCGGGGTTGCCTTCACCGCCGATCCCTTATCCGGCCAGCCGAAAACCATCATTGAGGCCGCAGTGGGATCTGTTGAGGGTATAGTGGCCGGGACGGCCGTACCAAATCGATATGTCTTTGATTCACGCGGTGTACTGCAGGAAGAGTATAGTGCTGAAAAAAACAACCCCGTTTTAACTGAAAACCAACTGGAAGAATTAATCCGCCTGGTTAACAAAATCGCAACAAAAATGGAAAATCCACAGGATATTGAATGGATCTGGGATGGCTCTGATTTTTATATTTTGCAAACCCGGCCGATAACCACCCTGTCAAAAAACCATATATATTCCCATAAGCTTGTATCCGATATGTCCCCCGGTTTAATCAAGCCGCTGCTTTGGTCGACCAATGTTTCAGGCATGAACAGAAATGTGTTCGGCCGATTATTTACCCGGCTGATTGGACCGAACAAGATCAATTTTAGTACGTTGACCCGACGGATTTATTCCCGGGTTTATGCAGATATGACCGTATTCGGAGAACTGCTTCAGCGAATTGGCCTACCGCCGAATTTCTTTGAAAGCATGACTCTAGACGAATATACCCACAAAAGGAGGCCGCGCTTAAATTTGCGCTTACTGCAAACTTTTTTCAGGTCGGTAATATTTCTTGCTCATCATGCCAGAATTGAGCGGAGTTTAAAAGCCTTTTTATTCAGGCATTCACAGGAAATAGAAGGATTTCGGAACGCCAACTGGACTGTAGCAAAACCAGGGAGCCTGATAAAAGCCTCAGATCGATTGATCAGATTACATGGCCAAACACAGTGGTATATGTGGATAGTGGCCATGAACATGACCGTTCGGAATAAGCTTTTAAAGAAGATGTTGCAAAAGCTCGTTCCGGGGGTAGAGCCCAGTGATCTGATCCGGGGTCTGATTGGTCTCAAAGCACTGGAGCCAAATCAGGAAATACGGAAAATGGCACTGCTGTTCCAAAAATTGCCAGAAGAAATTCAACAGCAAGTACGGGAAGGAAAACATGATTTAATTCAAGGCAAGCTGGAGAATATCGAATCAGGAAAAATGCTCCGGCAAATGTTATCTGATTTTTTCCGGAAATATGGTTTTTTAAGCATAAGTGGTACCGATTTTTCCGAATCACCCTGGGCGGAAAATCCGGGAGTCATCTGGTCTGCGATTTGCCGCTTTTCAGATAAACCCGGAGATTTTGGCAAAAATGCCCGCCTGATCCGAACCATCGCAAGAGGGAAAGTATTATTAAATCTGAGCCCATTCCAAAGATTTGTATTTAACAAACTGCTTAAATCCACCATCAGATATATCGGTTTAAGGGAAAAAACCAGTTTCCGGATGTCTGAAGATGCCTATCAGATGCGCAGAATATTTCTGGAACTCGGAAGACGATTTACAACGCAAAAGCTCCTGGCACAGCCCGGCGACATTTTCTTTCTTTATTACCAGGAAGTAAAGAAGATTGTTAAACAGGCTCCGGTTCAAAAAAATCTCCGGCAAATAATCAGTCGACGGAAATCTGAAGCAGAAGCTCATGCTTCCCTTGAAATAGAAGAAACCATAATTGGTGATACATTCCCGCAAAAAACAGTGATTGAATTACCGGAGAAAAATTACCTTCTCGGGATACCCGGCAGCTCGGGAATTGCCAAAGGTTTTGCCCGTTTAGTAAAAAATCCTGCAGAAATAAAAGGAACATTGACCAAAGATGATATTTTAATCGTCCTGTTCACCGATGTAGGATGGACACCTTTATTTCCCGGGATCGGAGGCCTGGTGGCGGAAACCGGCGGACAGCTTTCTCACAGTTCAATTATTGCCCGGGAATATGGCCTCCCGGCGGTGGTGAGCGTAAAAAAGGCAACACAGTATATCAGGGAAGGTCAGGCAATTACCATCGATGGTCATACCGGGAGAGTTTACCTGGAATAAATTTCAGTAATAAAGGAGAATTCATATGAACCTGTTGGGGATAATACTAAGTGGGGTGGCAGGTTATCTGATTGGTGCCATATCATCGGCACGAATTGTAACCCGGATTTTTACCCATGGGGAAAAAGCACCCGAGGAAACAGTTGTGGGACTCGAAGGTTCGGATAAAAAACTGGTGCTGAAGACGGTAAGTGCGACTTCGGTTTCCGCCCATCTGGGTTCAAAGGCGGGCTTTATTACTTATCTTATGGATGTTATTAAAATATTCATCCCAACCCTGGTGTTAAAACTACTCTACCCCGGAACAGAATATTTTCTTATTTTTGCTGCTCTGGGTATAGTGGGGCATAACTGGCCGGTATATTACGGTTTTAAAGGTGGCCGGGGACTCTCCGTAATTTATGGGGCATTTTTGGTCCTGGATTGGCCCGGTGTGTTTGTAACAGCCATCGGGGGGATGCTATTTGCCCTGTTTATATTGCGGGATGTTTTCTCCGCCTACATGGCCGGTCTGTGGTTTATGATCCCCTGGCTCTGGTTCCGAACCCATGATGTTAACTATCTTATATTTGCCATCATCGCTAATATACTATACGGAATTGCAATTGTCCCGGAAGCCCGGGAATGGTTCAAGATCAAGAAAGAAGGAAAATGGGACGACCCGGCCGCGGTTATTCAGCTATCCGGGATGGGCAGAGGATTACTAAAGATGGCCAAGAAGTTTGGTATTATCAAACCCAGTCCAAAGGTTTGAGGATTTATGCGGCTAATAGATTAACATGAGCTTACCCGATCGCACTTCAATTTCCCGGCAACCGGTGGTCATTGTGGGTGGATTTATGACCTGGCCCGGACTTTATCATAGCCTGCAAGCCACTTTGAAAAAATTAACCGGCCAATCGACAGTCGTGGTCGATATTTATCCCTGGCACTGGATATTTGCCATTTTCCCTGCGGGCTGGAAATTGATCTTAAACAAAATAAAACGTGCCGTCAGTTCGAAGGCTTATCAATCACCCACGAAAAAAGTGACCCTGATAGGTCACAGTGCGGGAGGGGTTATGTCCCGGCTTTTTCTCGCCGGAAAGCCATTCCGGGGGACAGTGTTTAACGGAAAGGAACAGGTAAATTACCTTATCACGCTGGGAAGTCCGCATTATAATTATATCGGCGCCTGGATGAGGAAATGGGTTGAAAAAAAGTATCCCGGGGCATATTTTTCAAAGTCCGTCAGATATGTATC
>CAZTXJ010000052.1:0-8507 GCA_964617285.1 uncultured Calditrichaceae bacterium
AAATCGATCAGGGTGCCATTAGATGAGTATGGGCAGATAAAGCTGAATCATTTTGGCGGAATTAAAGACCTTCACAGTATCAGTCTGGTGGATTTGCTCCAAACCTTTGAAACGACCCCGGATTCCCTCGACTTTTCCGATAAACTGGTACTGGTTGGCGTTACTGCGCCATCTGTTTCCATCATCAAGACAACCTCGTTGAGCAGTTCGCTGCCAGCTTCTCTGATCCATGCCACCGTTGCCGAAAATATCATCGAGGGCAATTATTTAAGGGATCCACCGTTTTATGTTCAGTGGTTGATTATTGCAGGTCTGGTATTCCTGTTTTATGCCCTGTGGCAATTAAAATGGATCAATAACCGCAACTGGATTGGCTTTGCATTATTGGCAGTTTTCTGGCTGGTGGCGATTACCATCTTTCGTCAATTTCATGTGAATGTCCCCATTTTTTATCCTTCTCTCGCCCTAATATTAACCGACTTTTCCCTTAAAATTTTGAACCGGCGTGAACTTCACTCAGAAGGCCTTTCAGTAAAATCACTTCTGGAAAATCATCTGAGAGAAAAAGAAAAAGAGCTAAACCGAGCCAGAGAACAGCTCACCCAGTATCAAAACGAATTAAAGGTGAAGGAAAAATATTCCGAGGAACTTCAACAGATCTCCAGTGCCCGGCAGGAAGCCATCCTCCAGCTGGAAAATGAACTTCGGGATCTGGAAACATACATCATTCCGGAAAAACCGGCTAATGTCCCGGAATTCGCTGATATGATCCATGGGCCCAACAGCAAGCTGAAAGAGGTGCTTGAGCTTATCCAGCGGATTCGCTCGGATAATATTCCCGTATTAATCATCGGTGAAACCGGCACCGGTAAGGAAATGGTTGCCCGGGCTATCCACCGGACCGGCCCGCGTCAGAATAATCCATTTGTGGCGGTGAACTGCGGCGCTCTGACTGAAACCCTGCTCGAGAGCGAACTCTTCGGTCACGAAAAAGGAAGTTTTACCGGGGCCCATTCCCGTCGCAGAGGTCGTTTTGAACTGGCTGATGGTGGTACTATTTTCCTGGATGAAATTAGCGAGACATCACCTTCTTTCCAGGCTAAACTGCTGCGAATTTTACAGGAAGGTGTTTTTGAACGGGTTGGTGGTGAGCAGAGCATCATGGTGGATGTTCGGGTCATCGCCGCCAGCAATAAAGATCTCAAATCCTATATCGAAGGCGGTAAATTCAGGGACGATCTCTTCTATCGGCTGAATGGATTTCCTATACAACTTCCACCCTTACGGGAAAGGTTGGAAGATATTCCGCTATTGGCAAACCATTTTTTAATCAAACATGAGTACCCGCCGGTAAAGAAATTTTCGGATCAGGCCATGACCGCCCTGATACAGTATTCCTGGCCGGGCAATGTTAGAGAACTGGAAAATATCGTTCGCCGGGCAGCCCTGCTGGCCCAGAGTGAAAAGCGGGAAATGATCCGTCTGAGTGATTTGCCCACTGAAATCCAAACCCGGATTGTGCCGGAAAAGGTCAGCGAAAAATTCCAATCCTTTGAAGATCAAATTCTGGAAATGCTCCGATCCTTCCGGTTTTCCCATTCGGCCATTTCACAGACCGCCAAAGCCCTGGGTAACCGGGACCGCGGAACAATAACCGAATATTTCAGGGGGATCTGTTTTCACGAACTGGTGGAAGCAAATTTTGATGTCCTGAAAGCAGCAGAAAATATATCTGCCTCAGAGGATGTAAAAGTCGTGGAAAAAGTGATGAAAAAAGTCCGGGAATATATAAAGAACCTTGAACCACTTCCCGATGCCCAATCACTGGAAGGAGAGGACTATGGTCGTCTTCCCCAGTTTAAAGGATTACCCAGAAAATATCACCAGGATTTAATCCGGCTGATCTTTCACCTCCGGCAATGATCCAATTGACCCATCTTAACATTATTCTTCCTTTGTAACTGCGGGAAATTCCCGCAGTTTTAAAAACTTCCGCAATTCCAACCACCGGAATGCCCCTCACTCCTTCTCCACACAACTTATTAATTTTATTGAAATAGTCTCCAATAAATTTCCACAAAAAAATTGTGGCACCGGATTTGAGCATTTAGACCACAGCAGCGCAAATAACAACTGGTTTAAAACAAGTGAGGTGTAT
Organism: uncultured Calditrichaceae bacterium; assembly: GCA_964617285.1. GTDB lineage: Bacteria > Calditrichota > Calditrichia > RBG-13-44-9 > RBG-13-44-9 > CAYVKM01. Next base: position 2,159 of record CAZTXJ010000052.1, read on the forward strand.
CATGAAAAATTTATCGTTTGGTGTTTTTGCAGTCATAATTCTGATGTTGATTATGACCAACGTTTCCATGGCCGATGGTTGGCCGCGAACCGGTCTTGGATTCCGTGCTTCTTATGCGGACATTGTCAATAAGGCACAGTGGATTAGTGTCAACAGCACAGGATCAGATGTCAATGTTGGCGCTTATGGCGGTTCCATTTTTTTCTATTCCAAGATCCAAAATCAATTATATGTTGAGTTCACCCTGGGTGCCATTGGCAGCGTGCACGACCGGGTGGATTATTGGGATCGGGAAGAAACAAACACCGCAGCCCTGATTCCGGTGCTCTTTGGGGCACGATATGAATTGCTCTCTCCAACCATCAAATCTAACCTTCGCCCTTATGTCTCGGCGGCGATTGGGCCCTACTGGTTGAATGAAATCAGGGTCTATGGTGATCATTATTATGACGAAGAAGTGACCATCGAGACATTCATCAGACTGGGTGGCTATGTTGGGGTTGGTATGAATTTTATGCTGAGCAAAGATTTCGCCATTAATTATGATATGCGCTACCATGTGGTGGACTTTCAGGATCGGCGGTATCACAATGGTTTCGAAATCGGAATTGGCTTCACTATTCTATGGGGAAATGAATAAAAAATCTTAATTAAAAAAGGAGATTGTCATGAAAATCAAAATTTGTTTATCAATCTTGTTCATCGGAGCAGTCCTATTATCATCTGCTACGGCACAAATATCGGTCGGCGTAGTGGGTGGGATAAATTTTGCTGACTTCGCTCTGAAAAACGCCGGAGAAGGATCGGACATCGCATTTCGTACCGCCTATACGGTTGGCGCATCCATCGACTACCAGCTCTACAGTGATCTTCAAATATCCCTGGAACCGATGTATCTGCAGAAGAATGCCCGGTTAAATCAGGCTAACCCTGATCCGGATATCGATTTAAGCATAACTTATCTGGAAATTCCACTGCTATTGAAAGCCTATTTTGGACAGGAAATTCGTCCCTATCTTCTGGCGGGACCTTCAGCCGGGTTTCTGTTGAACTCCGAAGCACAATCAGTATTTTCAGGAGAGCATTTTTCCGGGAGTATCAATAATGTGCTCCACAAAACAGATCTGGGATTAGTCGTCGGCGGCGGAATCAGTTTTTCAATCGGTCGCAGCACATTGTTCTTTGAAGGACAATATACCTTCGGCCTTTTTGATCTGAGCAAAGAGGGATCGCTTGAATTCAAAACTGATAATACGACACTGAGTGCCGGCATCGATGATAAAACCGATGCGAGATCCCGTGGTATTCGGATATTAACCGGTCTGAGCATTCCTCTGGGACGCGAATAGGCGGCAAAATTAAATGTTAAAGGAAAAATTTAATATAATTTCGCTGAATATGTTATATTTGTAACACAAGGACAGTAAAATCGTAAATGAGAAAGCATAGGTAATCGAAGCCATGAAAAAATCAACTTTAAATTTGGATTATCGGCTCCGTATAAATAAGCAGACCAAGTTATTATTACCAGCTATTTTAGTAACATTAATACTTGGCGATCTATTTCAGATGAACGCCCAGGGAATTAATCGCTCCAACGGCTTTGGTGTTCGGGGAACAGTTTGGAAACATAGCTCTATCACAGAACGAACCTCGTTCGGCGAAGTCAGTGTCGAAGGAAGTGGCGAATTATATTTCTTCCATCGTTTAAAAAACCAGTGGTTCCTGGAAACCAGCATTGGGGGAGTCGACCGGACAAAAATTTCCGGTAGCACGGTCGATACCCGATCCATTGTTCCTTTTCTTTTCGGGGCCCGTTACGATTTGCTCTCACCCGCGCAAAACAGTCCATATCAACCTTATGTTTCCTTCGGTGCAGGCACCTATTGGATTTCCCGCGCAGTGGTTTCCGGCAGTGTGATTGCCGAGAACGATGCCAAGTTAGGTTTGCACGTGGGCAGTGGATTGAATATCATTCTGAAAAGCTGGTTTGCTCTGAATACCGATATCAAATATCATTTTGTCAATTTTGGTTCGGACCTGGATGATCTAAGCGGATTCGAGTTGGGCTTTGGCTTCAGCTTTATGTGGGGTAAAAAACGGGAGATATTCCGGATCAGGGAAACTAAGCTGATTATCCAGGATATCTATCCTGCCTACTATCAGTTTTACAATACCTATCCCCTTGCCCTGGTGACGGTGGAAAACACTGCCGGTTATCCGATCGAGGTAAACCTGCGCTGCAAAGTAACACCATTTTCCAGCAGAATTAAAGAAAGCGGATTCATCAAGATCGAAAAGGGGGAATCGAAGGATTTGCCTGCCACCGCCATATTCGGTCCGGAAATCACTGAGATAGCAGTCCGGGAACCAGCAGTGCTGGATATCGAAGTTGAAGGCCGGGCCGGGACTACCCTGATCCAGGAAATCAGCAGCCAGGTGACCATCCACACCCGAAATTCCTGGGACGGTGAAATGGATAAACTGCGGTTCTTCGTCACACCGGATAATCCCAAAATCCTGCTTTATACCCGTCGATTAATAGAAGGAGTATCTGATTCCCTCAATCTCGCGGGAAAGAATTTCCTGGCCGCAAAAACTATTTTTAACGACTTGCGCAAGAGGGGAATCCGCTACCAGAGCGATCCCAATATTCCCTTTTATCAGGACGACCGGGTTCAGTTCGCCAATGAGACTCTGGATATTGGCAGCGGAGATTGTGATGACCTGGTGGTGTTGTATGGCTCCCTCCTGGAAAGTCTGGGAATTAATACTGCATTTATTCAGGTAAAAGATCCGGAAAAATCTCTGGCACATCTCTTTCTAATATTCGACACCGGGATACCTGCAGAAAATTCCAGCCTGATCAGCAGCAATGAAAAACGATATATCCTTCGGGATGAAGAATCCGGGCAAAAAAATGTCTGGTTACCGGTGGAAACGACACTTATCGCTTCCGGATTTGATAAGGCCTGGGATACCGGTGCACTCAATTATCTGCAGGAAGCGAAAATCAGAAATGGGATTTCAGAGGGATGGGTTCAGATTTTCGATATAAGATAAAAGATATAAGGAGAAAGAAATGAAAATTACCAACTATAAAACATATGTAATTGTCTTGTTGCTAAGTACCTTTGCCTTCGTCTACCAAGCCCTGTCCATGGAAGTCAAAATTATTAAAATGTCAGGAGAGGTAAAGATCCGTCACGGGGTAGAAGAATTCTGGCAACCGGCCTCCCTCGGCATCTTTCTGAAGGATATTGATTCGATCCTGACCGGAGAGCGTGGTGAGGTTACCCTGCAGATCGATGAAGCCCGGCAATTTCGTCTCGGCCCAAACAGTCTGCTGGACATTGCCGATTTACGGGAAATCTCCGAACAGGAACTATTCCTGTATCTGATGAAATCCAAACTCGGCAAAGTTGATAAACGGAACGGAAAAACACCCTTACGGATCGGAAATGTGAGTGTGGTGCATGGTGCTTACCAGGATACCACACAACAGGAAGTGACCCAACCGTCACCCGAGTCGGAGGAACAACTCAAAAATGGGATTCGTGCTCTGTATACCCAGCACTATTATCCTAACACGATTCTCAAAATTAATAAAACCATCGAAGATCAAAATGTACCGGATCAGTGTGGGGAATTGCACTACTACCTGGGTAGTTCCTTCGAAAAATTGGATAAACCCGGCCAGGCCATCGATGCCTTCGAAAAAGCCGTAAAAGAAAGCAAATCCGGCAATTGTGCAGGAAGCGAATGGTCTGATGAAGCAGAAAAAAGTCTGCTCAGATTAAAACAGTAATTTTGTTGACAGTATTATTTTAAACAATTTCGAGGAGAAAAAAAATGAAAACCTTCATATCATACAAAAAAAGAAACCTTCTTTATCTCACTACCCTGTTTATTGCATTAATAATTAACGCCTGTTTGATTGATCCGCATGACGATAACCATACAAATGTGAGTAATACCCGTTACTCAGCTTATGAAGAATTCGACTTCAAATTCGAAGTGCTCAACCAGAAATATCTGGATTTATGCACCGTCAGCGGCTCCATTGAAATAATCGGTGTGGCTGACCTGGATTCCGTCCATATCTGGGGAGAGCGCCGGGTTGAATCGGAAAGTACCCGGGATGCCAGGGCACATCTGGAATACCTGCAGGTGAACATTGAACAGTATATGGATGGTATAAAGGTGGAAACCGAACAGCCGGATCAATCGCAAGGCCGGAATTATTTGGTCTATTACCATATCCGAGTTCCGGAAAATTGGGAGGTGAATGTTTGCAGCGTTAATGGTGTATGCGAACTCAGTTCAATAGCCAACACTGTGAAAATAACCAATACCAATGGCGATTTAAATCTGGAGGACATTTCCGGAGATATCACAGCAGGTTTGACCAATGGTGGTCTTATTCTGAAGAATTACTTTGGCAACATTTTAGGCAGTGTGGTCAACGGTAGCATCACCTGCCATATGACCTTGCCGGATTCGGGAACCTGCATACTCAGTACTGTAAATGGACCGATCGCGCTCAACATCCCTACGGAAACCTCCGCATACTTTTCCGCCTCGGTGGTAAATGGCGGCATCTCCATCACAAATCTGGAAATCCAGAATATGGTGACCACGCCAAAATCCGTACAGGGCCGTTTAGGTGATGGAAATGGCTCTATTGAATTGGGAACAGTAAACGGGGCGATTGCAGTTACCGGATATTAAAAATCAAAAACCTAAGTACAGCTAGATTAAGCATATACTTATAGAAGGAGTGGTACTCAATCAAATGCCACTCCTTTTTTATTCTATACAATTTAAGTATATCATAGCGATCAATATTTTTTAGTAAAAACTTTGGTAATATCCTCTTCCCCCTTAATAAAGGGGGTCAGGGGGTTGTCATAGTCAAAAAAGGCTAGGATCTTTCCTTTTTGGTTCTGTTTATTTCAAATTAGATAATTCAAATACCAATTATATATACACTGTTTTCATATTTCTTTCCAAATCCGATATTGCAGATATTAAAATTGTAACACAATACTTTGAATCCTCTTTGTCAATTTATATCAATTACAAAAAGAATAGCACAACCCCCTTTATCCCCCTTTCGAAGGGGGATTTTTAAAATAAGCTGGTATAAATCTTATTATGAGGAGTGGGTTTATTTCAATATAGGGAAATTTGAAATGAACCTTACGATTGAGATGGGTGGATGTCAGAAATTAAAATATATAAATCCCAACAAATTTAACTGATAACCCTTCTTTGTATTCGGGTGACCCGCAAAATACTGAGGAAAAGTATGGCCACTCCAATCCACTGAACGCTGCTTAAAATATTACCTCGGATGACATACTCCAGAATAACCGCGGTCAACGGGAAGGCCAATTCGCAAATGGTGGCAACGGAAGCGGTGATTCTTTTTAAACCATAATAGTAGAGAAATATGGCCGTTCCACCGGTTGAGAATGCAATGAGGAGAAATATAAAAATCTGGGTTCTGGTGACCTGGGAAACCTGAAAAATAATTCCGGAAGAGGAAACGATAATCAACATGATAATTGTCGTCATCAGAAAACGCAAATAGGTACCCATCTGATAATCCACATTCTTGAGGCCGCGTTTACTGAATACCGTAGAAGCGCCGAAACTGATGGAAGCAATCAGGGCAAACAAGGCAGCGATAGCAGTCTTATCCCCGGTGCTGAGAATCGGCAGATTCAAACCAAAGGTCATCAGATAGGCACCGAACAGGGCGACGCCTGCCCAGAGAAAGAATATCCGGGGCAAACGCTCTTTCAGAAGCAGAGCCGCCAGAATCAAGGCAAAAACCGGTTGAAGCTTTTGGATCAGTATCACAATTGACAAATTTACAAAATTGACATAAAACAGGGCCCTGGTGATGGCCATGGTTCCAATGGCGCCGCCAAACAGGGCTACGGCAAGAAAAGCCAGCCAGTCTTTCGGTCTAAGGGATTTTAATTCGGGATATTTTCTTAAAAAGTACGGGGACAGCAGGACAGCTACAACAGCACTCTCGATGAACACAACCAGTGGAACCGGAAGACTGTAAAGGGCCGGCCGGAGAATGATACCATCCACACCCCATAAGCTGGCAGCAACTATTACAAAAAACGGTGCCAGACGATTCATAGGTAAGCATCAAAATTTGATACGGTGAAGAGAAAACAGGAATAATTAATTATGTTCAATTACCGACCCTTTCAATACATTTGCGGTGGCAGCGGTAATTTTTACTTTTATAAGATCCCCTTTGTGGTATTCCCCGGCAGGGAAAATCACCAGTTTGTTGCCGTCATTACGTCCCTGAAAATCCCGG
>CAZTXJ010000052.1:8607-14195 GCA_964617285.1 uncultured Calditrichaceae bacterium
GTTTCGGTGGGGAATCCCACAATGACATCAGTGGTGAGCACGATATCCGGATAATGATCCCGGATGTCATCCACCAGTACCAAATATTCCTCCCGGGTGTAGGTGCGATTCATGATATCCAAAATACGGGTATTTCCGGCTTGCATTGGCAGGTGGATGTGTTTACAAACTTTGGGATTTTCCGCAACCACATGCAGGAGTGAATGAGGAAAATCTTTCGGGTGGGGAGACATGAACCGGATACGCTCAATGCCATTTACCCGGCTCACTTTTTCCAGTAAGTAGGCAAAATCTTTATCCTGATAATTATATGAATTAACATTTTGCCCAAGTAATGTTACCTGCTTAAATCCCTCATCAACCAACCTCTTAACTTCATCCACAATATTTTCCGGGGAACGACTCCTCTCCCGTCCACGGGTATACGGTACCACACAAAACGTGCAAAAATTATTGCAACCCCGCATCACCGCAATCCAGGCATTAACGCCGCTAATCCTTTTGGGATAAACATCGGAATAATCTTCAAATTCCGATAAGGTTACATCGTAAGCGCTTTTTCCGGACTTTTCAACTTCTTCTATTAATCCGGGCAGTCGTTTATAGCTGTCCGGACCAACCACAAAGTCGAGTTTCAGATGATGATCTTCCAGCAGCGCTTTCCTGAAGTTAGTGGCCATACAACCCAGAACACCAATCAAAACAGATTTGCCATTACTATTTTGTCGGATGGTATGAATCCGGTTGTACACCTTGCGATTAGCATTCTCCCGCACCGAGCAGGTATTGAGCATTACCACATCCGCATCCGATTCCTTTTCCACAAAATCGTAATTTGCTTCTGCCAAAACCGCTCTCACCAACTCGGTGTCGTACTCATTCATCTGGCAGCCATAAGTCTCTATATAAACTTTTTTCATGTGATCTAAATTATCTTGAACATCTTCTAAATTAAGTTTTCAACTGTAAACATCATCAGAAGTTTTCGGAGAAGAAATTAATCCCGCAAAAATAATCACCAGTTAAAGCAATTTCCCGATGATGGTATTCTTTTCAATCGATTCCAATTGAACCGGCAATATCTGGTTTTGCAGGTCGTTATCTGATTTCACTTTGACCCGAACATAGGTATCAGTTAATCCCGTCCAGTATCCCCTCTTGAGCTGTTCAAAAAGCACAGTTTGAATGGTGCCGAGTTGTCCTTGCAGATAGACCCGTCTTTTCCGGTCGCTTAATTCCCGTAATCGCCTGCTGCGCTGTTCAATGATCTCCGGAGACACCTTGGCTTCCAGTTTTCTGCTTTTCGCCCAGGGTCTTTCCGAATAACTAAAAACATGGAAATAGGCCAGATTTGCATTCAGGAGATACTGATAGGTCTGCTCAAAATGGGTGTCTGTCTCACCCGGAAAACCCACAATAACATCAGTACCCAGACAAACACCCGGGACCTGATCATGAACAAGATTGATAAACTCATTAAACTCCCGGAGGGTATAACGGCGATTCATCTTTTGTAATATTTCATCACTGCCACTTTGCAAAGGAATGTGCAGGTAACGGCATAATTTGGAATCCTCGCTCATCATTTGCAGAAGTTCGGTAGGAATTGTAGTTGGTTCGATAGACGAGATACGCAGACGATCCAGCCCTTCCAGATTCACCAGTCCCTGTACCACTTCCATAATCGACTTATCCAAATAACGGTATGTTCCTACATTTATCCCGGTAAGGACAATCTCCCGGTGTCCGGCTTCAGTCAGCTGTTTTGCTTCCCGGAAAATATCTCCATATTCCCGGCTTCGGGTACGGCCCCGGGCATAGGGTATAACACAGAACGAACAGAAAAAATCGCAGCCATCCTGGATCTTCAGATTGGCCCGGGTATGCTGCCGGTCAATTCCGGCGGCAGATATGGTAAAACTCCGGCGGGAGATCACCGGGGTAATGACTTCCGGTTCTGTGATATTCCTTCTGAGTTTAAGAATTCCGGCAAAATCCATTTTCCTGGCATTTCCCACGACCCATTGGACGTTGGGTAATTCCAGCAATTTCTCCCGCTGGATCTGGGCCTGGCAGCCAATCAGGGCAATCTTTGCTTCGGGAGAATTGCGGTTTATTTTGTTAACCACTTTGCGGGTATCGGCATCGCCATTCTGGGTAACCGTACAGGTATTCACCACCACCACTTCCGCATCCTCATTAAAAGGGACCACCTGAAAACCCTGCTGTTCAAAACTTTTTTGAAGGATAGCGGTTTCTGCCTGGTTTAACCGGCAGCCCAAAGTGTAAAATGATACGCGATCCGACATCAGGTTCTTATTCCTTTTTAATTGGGCAGGAATATAAAAAAAACTTTATGGCAATTCAAATATCGAATTATATGAACAGAAGAAATTTCTTGAGTTATCTCGATAAATTTCAAAATCAGCGGAAATTATTCACGCTTGACATCTTTCGGGAAGGTAGGTTAATTTATTGGAAAACCCGAAAGCACTCCAATGAATCCTCCTCCACCTGAACCGCTTTACAATCAATCCCTGGTTATCGACTTATACGAACTGACCATGTCTGCCGGGTATTTTTCCAATAATTACAATCATTATTCCACGTTTGAACTGTTTATCCGGGAAATGCCCCGAAACCGGTCCTATCTGGTAAATGCCGGTCTGGACCAGGCCATCGAATATCTGCTGAATCTAAATTTTACTGCCAACGATATCGATTACCTGCGAAGCTTAAAAGTTTTTCAACAGGTAAATTCAAAGTTCTGGGAATATCTGGAAGACTTCAGATTCTCAGGCGACGTCTGGGGGATTCCCGAGGGTCAGATTGTTTTCCCGGGAGAGCCGCTGCTGAGGGTTTCTGCCCCAATCATCGAAGCCCAAATTGTGGAAACATTCCTCCTGGCCTCTTATAATTTTCAGACCCTGATCGCCAGCAAGGCAGCCCGGGTGGTGCAGGCAGCACAACTGGATGGGAAAAAACGTGGGGTCATGGAATTCGGATCGCGCCGGGCCCACGGTCCGCAAGCCAGCGTTCTGGCAGCACGGGCCAGTTATATTGCCGGCTGCATTGGTACTTCGAATGTACTAGCCGGCCAGCGGTTCAAAATACCGGTTTTTGGAACGGCAGCCCATAGCTGGACCATGGCCTTTCCCAGCGAAATTGAAGCGTTTAAATCTTACTACAAGGTATTTCCGGAAAGTACTATCCTTCTGATCGATACTTACAATATCGAGAATGGTGCCCGGAATGCGGTTAAAACCGGTAGCGGCATCAGAGGGGTGCGGATTGATAGCGGTGATCTGGCGGTGGAAAGCAGTAAGGTGCGGAAAATTCTGGATGACGCCGGCATGAAGGATGTCACTATTGTGGTAAGCGGAGATCTGAATGAAAATAAAATAAGAAAGCTGGTGGAGGCCGGAGCACCGATTGACAGCTTTGGGGTGGGCACCCAGCTGGCTACCTCGGAAGATGCACCTTCACTGGGCGGCATCTATAAACTGGTGGAGCAGGAAATTGATGGCAAAACCAGGTACCGGGCAAAGTTCAGCGTAAATAAGGCTACCTATCCGGGAAAGAAGCAAGTCTTCCGGCTGCTGGACGGCTCGGGTAAATTTATCAAGGATATCATCGGTTTGGAGAACGATCAGATCTCGGAAAAACATATCGAGCTTCTAAAGCCGATTATCAAAAAAGGCAAGTTGATATATCACTCTCCTTCCATGGAAGAGATCCGGAATTTCTTTCAGAATAATTTTAAATCTCTGGACCGGAAATTTACCTCCTTCGACCGACCACAAACATATCCGGTTACCTACAGTCCGAATCTTACCGCGCTTTTCAACAGCCTGAAAGAGGAATCGAACCATCATCGGTAATCTGTCCTTCCCGGATCAAAATACCTGAAACCCCTGTAAATTTGCAGCGTAACAGGAAAGAACTTTTGCCGGATTGCAGCTAATATCGGTTGCTTTTCAGTTAATTTTGATTATCTTTAATCCCGTTTTTACAAACGGGGAATATAATATTTATTGATTTAAAATGGTTAAAAAAGCATACATAAATATTCGTGGCGCCCGGGAGCATAATCTCAGAAATATCGATCTGCAGATTCCCCGGGATAAGCTGGTAGTCATCACCGGATTATCCGGTTCGGGAAAATCGAGTCTGGCATTCGACACTATTTACGCGGAAGGCCAGCGGCGTTATGTGGAAAGCCTGAGCGCCTACGCCCGGCAATTTCTGGGCTTAATGGAGAAACCCGATGTGGATTATATCGATGGCCTGTCCCCGGCGATTTCCATCGAGCAAAAGACGACTCACCGAAACCCGCGCTCAACCGTCGCCACCGTTACCGAAATTTATGATTACATGCGCTTGCTTTTTGCCCGAATCGGACACCCGCACTGCTACAACTGCGGCCAGCCCATCGAAAGACAAACGCCCCAGCAAATTGTTGACGCCATTCTCTCTATGCCGGAAGGTACCCGTATCCAGATTCTTTCGCCGGTAGTGCGGGGCAGAAAGGGTGAATACCGGGATCTGATCCAGGAATTTAAGCGGGAGGGATTCATCCGGGCACGGGTGGATGGGAAGCTGGTAGAATTGGACCAGGACCTTAAACTTCAAAAGACCGTCAAGCACAACATTGAGGTGGTGGTAGACCGGTTAAAAATCAGACCGGACATCCGCCAGCGGCTGGCAGAATCCATCGAAGTCTCCCTGAAGATGGGAAGCGGGCTGGTAATCATCGAAAATGTGGACAACGCCTCCGAACAGCTTTTCAGCGAACAGTTTGCCTGTATGAACTGTGGGATCAGTTACGAGGAAATCGAACCCCGAATGTTCTCATTTAACAGTCCTTATGGCGCCTGCCCCACCTGTGACGGCCTGGGAACCAAGCTGGAAATCGATCCGCGGCTAATCGTTCCAAATCCCAATCTTTCTATTGATGCCGGAGCGATCGTGTCAATCGGTGAGAAGCGAAACAGCTGGTATTTTGAAATGATCGAAGCCCTGAGCCGGCAATACAAATTCAGCCTGGCGGAACCCTGGAAAGATCTACCGGAAAAAATCCAGCAATTGATTCTTTTCGGAACCACCGAAAAAGTAAAGTTTATTTTCTCCCGGGAAGAATCCCATTTTGAGTTCAACTCCAAATATGAAGGCGTGATAAATAATTTATACCGGCGCTATAAACAAACCGCTTCCCAGTCCATCCGGGATTGGATTGAGGGGTTCATGAACCAGATTCCCTGTCCGGATTGTCAGGGTACGAGGCTGCGCAAGGAAACGCTGGGGGTAAAGATAAACGACCTTCACATCGCAGAGGTGGCGGCAAAAAATATCAAAGATGCCATCCATTTTTATGATGATTTAAAATTAACCGCCAAAGAAGAAATTATCGCGCATCAGATTCTTAAAGAAATCCAGGCACGCTTGAAATTTTTACAGGATGTGGGACTGGAATATCTGACCCTGGATCGTACCGCCGGCACCTTGTCCGGAGGCGAAGCTCAGCGGATTCGCCTTGCCACCCAGATCGGCTCCCAGCTGGTAGGGGTACTCTACATTCTGGATGAACC
>CAZTXJ010000052.1:14295-21963 GCA_964617285.1 uncultured Calditrichaceae bacterium
CCGAAAAAGCGGCGGAACGGAAATGGCGATCATTTACTACTGAAGGGTGCTACGGGAAATAATTTGAAACACATCGATGTTAAATTTCCCCTGGGAAAATTTATCTGTGTTACCGGCGTATCCGGTTCGGGTAAAAGTACCCTGGTGAATGAAACGCTCTATCCGGTATTATCCCGCCATTTTTATAACAGCAAGATGATCCCCCTGCCCTACGAAGAAATTGAAGGACTGGAGAAAGTGGATAAAGTAATTGCTATCGACCAGAGTCCAATCGGCAGGACACCGCGCTCCAACCCGGCTACCTATACCGGGCTCTTTACTCTGATCCGGGATCTGTTCGCTCAATTGCCGGAATCGAAAATCCGGGGATACCGGCCGGGGCGATTTTCCTTTAACGTGAAGGGAGGCCGGTGTGATGCCTGCGAAGGCGACGGGGTGAAAAAGATTGAGATGCACTTCCTGCCGGATGTCTATGTAACCTGTGAAGTCTGTAAGGGAAAACGCTATAACCGGGAAACCCTGGAGATCCATTACCGGGGGAAATCCATTGCGGATGTGCTGGATATGACGGTAAGTGATGCTCTGGAGTTTTTTGAAAAGATCCCTTCCATCAGGCGCAAATTGGAAACATTAAACGATGTGGGTTTGGGTTACATTCATCTGGGACAGCCGGCAACCACCCTCAGCGGTGGCGAAGCGCAGCGGGTAAAACTCAGTACCGAATTAAGCCGGGTAAGCACCGGGAAGACTGTTTATATTCTGGATGAACCCACTACCGGTTTACATTTTGCCGACATCAGTATGTTATTGAATGTGCTGAACAAACTCACCGAAAAAGGAAATACCGTTATCGTCATCGAACATAACATGGATGTTATCAAAACCGCGGACTGGATTATCGATCTCGGTCCGGAGGGTGGCGACGAGGGAGGACAGATTATCAGCGAAGGAACGCCTGAGCAAATTTCCCGGCAACCGGAATCACACACCGGGATTTATCTTAACAAGGAGCTGGAGAGTTGGAGAAGCCATATGCTGGAGCCGGAAGCACCCGAAAAAGTTTTGCAACCCTAGTTTCCATATATTTAAAATACCGACAATTTTTTGATCAGGCAGCATCGCCAGCAGCATCCCGATAGGGATGATATGTTTATAGTAAATCCAGGACTATAAATTGCCAAAGAATCCCGTAATGGGTGATATATTTAGAGCATAACCATAATTCCAAAGCACCAATCAAAAAAATCCATCCATAAACAAAGTTTTGTAATCCCTTTGCAATACACCCACCCGGTCTCTAAATTTTATTGGTATTTTTACTGAATAACTTGATGAAAACCTGAAAAATATCCACACCGGAATTGATTAACATGGAATCGCACTCAAACCCATCTCCCTATGCAAAATTACCGGATATTCTTTTATTGTTCTCACAGATGCTGACCACCGGGGTATACAGTACATTTTTTCTTATTACTTACCTCACCTTCGAGGATGCCATCTTTCAACAGCGATTGAACTTTTATTATCACTCCCTGACCTATATATTTCTCACCGGAATTATTTTCTTTGGGCTGGCCCTGTTCTACCAATACCGGAATTCCCCGGAAACAAAAGATGACGCAGACGAAGAGCCACCGAAAAAATCTAAAAGTTCAAGATTATATCTATATTTTCTTGCAGGACTTTTAATTCAAATTATTCTCTATTTTCTGGTCGCCGGTTTTGAGCTGCTAAATTTCTTCATATTCTTGCTGGCTGCCAGTTCAATTCTTGGTATCGCCAGGACTTTCTCTTTAAAAAGTAAGTATGATTCCTGGAATCACCCTACCACCGCCGGCGGGATCATTGAAGGGACGATCTCGCTGGGAACAATTGCCGGACTCTGGGCCTTTGCCGGCACCGATCTCTCCCGGGTCTTCGCCTGGATAATACTGATCATCCTGTTGTTTGAAATCCTCACCCTCTGGGCCCGCTTCCGCTATCTGAGCCGCTGGAGCTATCTGACCCAGGAAACCCTGAAAATGCTGCTGGGAAGTCATATCGCCCTGTTCGGGGTTCGGTTTATTTTTGGATTAATTATGCCCCTGGTCTATATCGTTTGGGTGCTGTTCATATCCAATCTATCCCTGCTTCCCATTATTCTGATGATCTTTGTCGGGGAACTGAGCGAGCGGATCCTCTTCTTCATCACGGCAATTGATCAAACCCAAATAACATACAAATCAAATGAAAATATATCAGATAATATTGGAGGAGAACAAGAATAATGATTGCCAAAGAAGCCGATAAAGTAATTCGACAGTTTATCAAAAATATCCGGGTTTACTGGCAGGTTGTTTTTTTGGTTGGAATCCTCTGTTATGGATTAACTCTGCTATACCGCCTGGACACACATACCGTGGTTAGAGAGCTGTCCTACTCAAAAATTCTGAATATTGTTACCTTCCTGGTGGCGATTACCCTGGCCATCACAATTTTTCATCAAAAGAGAAAATATTTTCATCTGAGAGCCTTTAGATTAATTATCGAAAATATTTGCAAAAAGAAACCGGAGTTGCAGGAAAAACAGGTGATACGTCAATTTACCCGGGAAATTGGTACCCGGCTGAAAAGGGTGTGGCTGATGGGGGGAGCATTAATCCTGATTGGAGTCGCTTATTACTGGATCACTTATGACGCCTGGGATATGCATATTTATTTTATTGTGGGACTCTATTCTCTGGCGATCAATTATCCCCGCAAGGACCTGTTTCTGGATGTGCCTTATCTGGTGCATGAAAGCCTGAAGCAGGGTGAGCCGGAAAAGAAAGCTTAATGCGGCTCGGTAGATTCAAAATAGTTTTTTATTAAATCAATTAACGAAATTGAGCAACCAAAATTCAAAATCTGTTTCAAAATTAGTTTTTGTTTTTTAATATTATTTAACCATAGTCATCAAAAGAGAAATTATTGGAGAAAATATGATCGGAAGAAATATTGCCGGAGACAATCCGCAAATCGCCAGTTCTTCCTTCATTCACCCAACCGCAGTTGTCCAGGGAAATGTGATTATCGAAGAAAATTGCTTTGTGGGTCCATTAGCGATTATCCGGGCCGATGAGCAGGATCAGGATGGTCTGGTGGAACCCATTGTGATAAAGAATAATTGTAATATTCAGGACGGCGTTATCATCCATTCGGCTAAAGGAAAATCCGTTCATATCGGCCCATACGTTTCCGTTACTCATGGCGCCATTGTCCACGGACCCTGCACCATCGAATCCGGCTGCCTGATTGGTTTTAATGCGGTTGTTTACAATGCTTTCCTGGAAAAAGACGTGGTTGTATTGCACAATGCAGTGGTGGAGATGGTCACCATCCCCTCCCGAAAAGTGGTGCCGGCCAATGGGACGATCATCTATCCGGAAGATTTTTCTCAGCTACAGGAATACACCCCTGCCATCGAAAACTTCTGTAAAAAAGTAATTAACACTTACCAGCAGCTCACTTATGGGTATTTGGTTAATGCAAAAATCTAGTTGTTTAAGTTTTCAATGAACCATAAAAATTTGTCTTTGATTCCACTTTGATTTAGGTTTTAATATTGATCTTTATTCATTAAGAACCCACCCAATTCAATTTTTTTCTTCACTTGCAAATCTAATTTTACCATCTTAAAATTTTAGTGAAGCATAAAATATAGAGGTGGCGCTGTAATCTATGTGTCGATTTTTGGTATACTGGGGAAAAAGGCCCCAGAATTTATCCAGATGGATTCTAGACGAAGAAAACAGTCTTTTTAAACAGAGTCAGAACGATTGCACCAACCGCCCAAATCCGCATGGCTGGGGATTTGCCTATCAGAACGGAAAAGAAATTAAGCTGATAAAAAATGCCAAACCAGCCTTTGAGGACCAGGAATATTTCCCGATTGCCAAAGAAATCCACAGTAATCTCCTTTTTGCCCACGTCCGACGAAAATCCCAGGGAGTGGTTAGTTACGAAAATACCCATCCTTTTGTACAGGACCGGTGGATGTTTATGCATAACGGAAATGTGCCGGATTTTAACCAGTCGAAAACCGAAATATTGAACAATTTACCAAAAGATTGCAAGATCCAAACTTTGGGCTCCACCGACAGTGAATTTCTTTTTAACTATTTCCTGTGCCGAATGAAGAGAGATCAGATGAGCAGCCTGGAGGACGCCCTGAATATTATTTATACCATCATCTGCCAGCTGGTTGAAATGACCCCCATGGATGAACAAAACCAGCTTGCACTGAATTTCATGCTCACCAACGGGGACTTTCTTATCGGCTTCCGACGAAACCGGACGCTCTATTACCGGATAACTGAAAATGACACGATTATTTCTTCAGAAAAGTTAGATTCAATGAATCACTGGAACGAGGTACCGGAAAACCACTTTATCATTGCCAGCAAACCTGGCCAGGTCGAGCTCGCATCCAAGGATGTATCTCTGACCAAACTGGAATATCAACATACCTGTTAAAGATCAAGCATCTATAAAGATCTGGTTTTTTATCCACCTAAGAGAACCTAACTGGAAACTGAACACAGGATATTTTTCATGCCAAAAAAGCAAAAGATTGATATATTAGCCTTTGGCCCTCACCCGGATGATGTGGAGCTGGGCTGCGGCGGTACTCTGTATAAATTGAAAAATTTGGGATATTCCACCGGAATTATCGACCTCACCGAGGGGGAATTGGGCAGCCGGGGAACAGTAGAGCAGCGTTATAAAGAATCTGCACAAGCTTCCAAAATCCTGAATATTGATTACCGGGAGAATGTAAAACTACCGGATGGGGGAATTGATCCTTCCCCGGAAAACCGGGCAAAGATTATTCGGATAATCCGTGAACACAAACCCATCATCATATTTGCTCCATATCTGGATGACCGCCATCCGGACCACGTCCATGCCAGTCGTTTGATTACCGAAAGCTGGTTTTTCGCCGGCGTGAGAAAAGTGATGCCGGAGCTGAAACCGCACCGTCCCTATCGGATCATCTATTATATGGCAAAATACGAATTTCAGCCAAGCTTTGTTATTGATATCAGCGAAGAATTTGACAAAAAATTTCAGGCATTAAAAGCCTATCAGTCCCAGTTTTATAATCCGGAATGGCCGGAGCAACAGACCTTTATTTCTTCACGCTGGTTTATCGAGTCGGTGGAATTCCGGGCCAGACACTTTGGCTGGATGGCCGGGGTAAAATATGGCGAACCGTTCTGGATCAAGGAAACGCTGGCTATCGATGATCCAGTGCCGATTTTTTCCCGGAATATTGTCTGATAAGAATCCGGCACCGTCGGAAATACATAACCTATTTCGTTTTCATACTGTAAACCCCATCCCAGTCGCTTGCCGGGGGATTCTTTTTAAATTCCCGGCATCTTTCCAAATACAATTTCGAGGGTCCATCGTCAGCTGTCAACTTTAAAGCCTTTTCAAAATTGGATATGGCCTGATCCCAATCCCGCAACAGATAATTCTTGAATCCCCGTTTATATTCCAGAATCATTTCATTGGATTGTCCGGAAGTTTTATCGTCCTTAAATCCGAGGAGTTCATATATTCGTACCGGTTTATTTTTGCCCTTAACCCGGATCAGATCCAATGGGCGAGTAACAAAGTTCTCCTGAACCCGATCATAGGTGTTTTCCCCAATGATAATCCGGGTCCCGTAGACTTTATTTACACTCTCCAGCCGGGAGGCCAGATTTACCGAGTCCCCCAGAACGGTATAATTGAAACGGGTTTCGGATCCCATATTTCCGGCAACCATCTCACCGGAGTTTATACCAATCCGGGTAGGAAGTTCGGGGCGCCCGGTTTTTTGCCAGTAGGTGTGAAGCTGCTGTAACTGAAATTGCATTTGAAGGGCAGCAGTACAGGCCAGTTCTGCGTTATTCTCCATCTCGATCGGGGCACCAAAAACGGCCATCACTGCATCACCCTCATATTTATCCAGCAGACCCTTATTTTGAATAATAACATTGGTCATGGAAGTAAAATAATCGTTCAGCAGGGTAACAAGCTTTTCAGGTTCCATCTGCTCAGAAAGCGTGGTGAATCCGACAATATCCGAAAATAACACGGTGCAGGATTTCCGCTCCCCACCTAATTTCACTTTCTCCGGATTTTTCAGCATCACATCCACTACCGAGGGAGAAACATAGTGTGAGAATATCTTTCGGATTTGTCGTTTATCTTTTTCCTCAAACAGATAGCGATACATGTAGGTGATGGCAAAAGTAATGATAATGATAAATACCGGGGCGATAAAAGGGATCCAATAATAAAAATTTTGCAGGGCAAGCTGAGCCATCAGAATAGTCAGAAAAATAAGAATAATGGAAGTCACGATACTGCCAACCGGTCGGGGAAAGATAAGAATAACCCCAATTATGAGAGCGAAGATAAGCAGGAATAAAAATATTTGCCAACCCGAAAGCTGATAGATAAACGTCTGGTGAAGAATTTGATAAATTACATTGGCATTGACTTCCACCCCCGGGAAGGCCGGTTGAAGGGGTGTGGTCCTGAGATCATAAAATCCGGGAAGAGATGAGCCAACCAGGACTATCTTCCCCTTGAAAAATTCCGCCGGTAAAAATCCCATCAAGGCATCATAGAATGAAACATACCGGAAAGATTTAAAACCGCCGATATAATGAATCAGCATCTGGCCATGTTTATCTATGGGTATCTTATATGCTTTTCCTTCACTATTCTGTAGATTCAGTTTATCCGAGGCAGGATCATAATCCACTGTTTTAATCCCCAGACGATTTAATGCTATCTGCACCGAAAATGCAGCATAGACATTCTCATTAAAACGCATGAACACCGGGATCCGCCGCAGCACGCCATCCGGATCCGGGAATAAATTAACATAACCGGCGGTAAGCCCGGCATTCAGGAAACTGGCATCCTCAGGTTCAATGCGTTCCTCCGGAATGAGAATTTCATACAGGCTTTTTGGCACCTGATAAATAAATTTTTGGTATTCCAGCTCCGATGGTTCCCGGGCCATCACCGGACGAAAATTATCCGGGTCCGCCTGGGACAGGTAAAGTGCATTGCAAACCATACCGGCATTTCGCATGGCCTGCTGAAACTCATTTTCTTCGGCAGGATGGCGCAGATCGGGATCGAAGATAAAATCCAGACCGATCATCGATACCCCTGCTCCGGAGAGAAAGTTGATTAACCTGGTCCATCGTTCCCGTGGCCAGTGGTAATAACTGCCCAGCTTCTGCACACTCCGCTCATCGACATCCACGATAACGATTTCATCAACTGGATTTTCCGGGGGAGTTACCGCCCGGCGCATCCGCCAATCGTAGGTCTGTGCTTCAATTCTAAAAAAGAAAGGCTTAAACACCACTTCTGAGAGGAGCCAAACCAGCAAGCCTGTGGAAATTCCGATAATAACGCCTGCCAGTAATTTCTTCCAAAAACTCTGTTTCATAATAATCTCCGGTTTTTATATTTATCCTGCCGCTGGAAAAACATCACCATTTCAGCCGAGATTTTTACTACATACAGATGTTCTTTATTGTCGGTTAAAATTATCGATGGTTTGGAGAAGAATGTTTAAATCCTCAGTATTATTATAGAAGTGTGGCGATACCCGGATTTTGCCTTCCCGCA
>CAZTXJ010000053.1:0-17908 GCA_964617285.1 uncultured Calditrichaceae bacterium
AGACGGTAATGGGGATGGCCACCCGGTTATCCCGGCTTTCGCCAAAGGCAGAATTTCCACGGGCTTCAAATACACCGATCACCTTAAATCTCTGGCCATGAATCCGAACTTCTTCATCAATGGGATCCTGATAGGGAAAGAGTTTGTCAACGATATCCATCCCGAGAATCACCACATTGGAATGACTCCGGACATCCTGTTCGGTCAGAAATCTTCCCTCACCAATAAAGTATCCATTGTTAATGATGAACTCAGGCGTAGCCCCGGCCAGGACAACATTGGGATTGGTTCGTTCCCCTTTATAGACCACAGTCTCTCCAAATTCCCAGTTTTCCGGACCAACATATTTTACCGATGAGGCATGTTCCCGGATACTATTGGCCATTTCAACAGTCAGATCTTTTCGAGGTGTACGTTTAGAGTGGCCCACATTTATACGGGGACCATATTTTTCTATCTGAAAGGTATTCGCCCCCAGCACATTCAATTCTTTTTCAATGGAAGACCGAAATCCCTCCAGCACCGAAACAATAAGAATAACGGTTCCGATACCGATGACAATGCCCAGAGTTGTGAGCACGGATCGAAGACGGTTAACCCGCAACTGTTGATAGGCGGTATTTATTAATTCCATTAAATACATAAATCTAAAACCTTTCTAAACACCTATTCGTATCGCAGTGCGTCGATTGGATTCAGACGTGCTGCGCGATAAGCGGGATACATGCCTGATATGATCCCAACAATAGCAGAGAAAAAATATCCAATGAATATGGTGGTCAGTGAGACGCTGGCATCCAGTTTTATATAGCTCAGTAAAAACTGGGCAATCAGAACACCCAGGATAATTCCGATGATCCCGCCGATTGAACTTATGGTAACCGATTCACTCAGGAATTGGAGTAAAATATTCCGGCGGGTAGCACCGATCGCCTTTCTGATGCCAATTTCCTTGGTTCGTTCAGTCACCGATACCAGCATAATATTCATGATCCCGATACCACCCACAACTAAAGAAATGGCAGCGATGATAAATACCACCAGGTAAGAAGTACCGGTAATTTTGTTATAAAATTCTGTGAGCATATCCTGCTGATTGATTGAAAAATTGTCCGGCTCGGCCGGCGGTATTTTTCGCAATCGGCGCATCTCCCCGCGGATCTCTTCCCGCATATTATCAATATCCCTGGGGTTATCTGCGCGAAAAGCGATGCTAATCCCCCTTCGGTGAAAACTTATCCCCTGAAAAGTTGTATAGGGAATAATAACCTGGTTATCAATATTAAAACCGAAAAAGCTGCCCTTTTTTTCCAGAACTCCGACCACCCGGTGAGGATGCCCGTTTATTTTAATGCGCTTTCCAATCGGATTTTCCTTCTCGAATAATTCATCCATCACATTCTGTCCGATCACGCAAACCGGATTTGCCCGGTAAACTTCCATTTCAGTAAAGAACCGGCCAATATCAGTAATGGCATCATCGGTGAACGCGTACTGATCGTTGGTACCGATGGTGTAAACATCTTCCAGGCTTTTGCCCCGGTAGGTAACAGTCCGCATTGCCTCAATCTGGGGACTGACCCAGCGGGCAGTTGGGACTCTGTCTTTCATGTTTTTGTAGTCTTCGACGGTGATTTCCGGGCGATTTCTAAATTCCCAGTAATTGCCAGTAATCACCCAGGGAAATTTATCCAGGTACAGACTGGCGGATCCGATACTGGAAAATTCGCCTTCAACATAAGCGTTAATGCTCTGAATGGCAGTAAAGATGACGATTATCGCCGTGACCCCCAGAAGGATTCCCAGGGTGGTGAGTAAAAAACGAATTTTATTTGCCGAGAGTGATTCGTAGGAAAACCGGAGATATTCCAGAAATTGTCCGGAAATGGGTTTCATTTGTTCTCCTCAGCCGGCTCCGGGATTTCTTCTTTCTCAATCAGGCCATCTTTAAGCCGGATAATCCGGTTGGAGTGCCGGGCAATAAAATCTTCGTGGGTTACCAGTACAATGGTATTCCCCAGTTCATTAAGCCGGTCGAAGATAACCATAATTTCCTCCCCGGTCGTGGTATCCAGATTACCTGTGGGTTCATCCGCCAGGATCATGGAGGGATTGTTTACCAGGGCCCGGGCAATAGCCACCCGCTGGCGCTGACCTCCGGATAGCTCGTTTGGTTTATGGTTCATCCGGTCCGCCAAACCAACTTTTTCCAGAGCCTGTTTGGCCAGTTCCTTTCGTTTGCTGGAGCCGGTGCCATTATAGATGAGCGGTAGTTCGACATTATGCAGTGCCGAGGCGCGGGGGAGCAGATTAAAAGTCTGAAATACAAAACCGATCTCTTTATTTCTGATTTTCGCCAACTCATCGTCGGTCATCCCACTCACATCCTGACCATTTAAATGATAGGTACCTGAGGTAGAAACATCCAGACAACCAATAATATTCATCAGGGTGGATTTACCCGATCCGGATGGTCCCATAATGGAGATATATTCTCCCTTAGTGACCTGCAGATCGATCCCACGCAAAGCATGTACTTTGGTTTTACCAAGGATATATACTTTGTGCAGTTTGGAAATTTGGATTACCTGACTATCAGACATCATACCCCCTTTTTTAGTCTTCCCCCACAAAACCCTTTTCTTTATTCTTCACTTTAACCAGGTCACCATCCTTCAGGGTCCGGCTGAGCACCTTAAAAGGTCCGGTAATGACTTCATCACCTTCGTTTACCCCCTGTAAGACTTGATAATAATTTTCGTCACTGATGCCAATTTTTACTTCCCTCATTTTGGCCACATCACCTTCCACCACGAATACCACTTCCACCATATCATTTTCTTTCTTTTCCTTCTTCAGCTTTGGATTTTCCGCCTGTTCTTCCTGCTCCCGCTGTGCAGGAGTGGTTTCTACTCCTTCAGCTTTTTCCAGTTTTTCCCTTTCCCGGGCGGTTAAACTTTGAATAGGAATATTAAGCGCATTCTTGACTGTTTTGGTCCGGATATCCGCAGTGGCGGACATTCCCGGTCTGAAGGATGGTACTTTATCCAGCAATAATATTCTGACTTCGTAATTGGTTACCTCTTCAATCGTTCCGGCAGCAACGGTGCTAGCGGAGTGAGAAATTTCGGTGACAGTGCCCCGGAAAGTGGTATCCTGAAAAGCATCAATTTCCACACTGCTGGAATCGTTTAACGAAACATTGATGATGTCATTTTCATTCACTTCCACCCGGGCCTCCATCCGACTGAGATCGGCAATTCCCATGATCATATCCGCCTGGAACTGCGATCCCAGAGCCATCTCACCTTTTTCTTTATTTTTCCGGATCACCACTCCGTCTATCGGCGCCCGCAAAACGGTCTTATCCAGGGCATCCTGGGCTTCCTTTAAATTTGCCTCGGCCTGATAATACTGACTTTCGTAATTATCATAATTTGCCTGAGAGATATCCAGATCCGCCTGGGACACCAGGTTTTTCTGAAAGAGTTCTTTGGTGCGGTCGAGTTCGGTCTTGGCCAGTTTCATCTGTGCCCGGGCACCCAGAATGGATGATTTAGCCCGGTCCAGCATGGCCTGATATTGCTGATCGTCCAAACGAACCAGAACCTGGCCTACCTTCACCGTATCACCCTCGTTGGCATTTATGGCCAGGATTTCCCCGGAAACCTTGGCACTGATATCTACCTCGGTTACCGGATAAATTTTACCATTTCCGGTTACTTTGGAGGTGATATCTGCCCGGAAAACTTTCTCTGCCTGAACCTCTGTTGCATCTTTACCAGATGAAAGGTTCGCAATAATGATGATTCCCAGAACTACAACCACTGCTGCAATAATCAGTATTTTTTTCATTCTTTTTTTAATCCCTATAAGTTTACGGCCTCTTTCACTTTACCTGTAGCCTCGTACAATTCAATATAAGTAATAATAGCATTATACTCTGCGGCCACCAGTACCTGTTCGGCCTCGGTTAAATTGACCTGGGCTTCCCGCAGTTCCAGGGAGGTCCCGGATCCTAAACGATAACGCTCGTTTGCCAGCCGGTATTCTTCCCGGGCTGCTTCCAGACTTTTCTGATCGATCTTAACAATTTCCAGAAGTGCATTATAACTATTATACAGATTCCGGATATCCGACCGCAAGTTACGCTTGTAGTCGGCCAGATCTAATCTCGAATTCTTTAGATCAATTTTGGATTTTTGAACATTCACATGATCGGCAAAACCGTTGAACAGGTTCCAGCTGAGTCCAATTCCGATACTATAGGACCAGTTCAAATTAAGGTCCGTATAAATTTTATCCAATATTTCGTTATCACGACTGTAACGGAATCGTGCCCCCAATGTCGGGTAATAGGCGCTCTTGGCCAATGCTACACTGAGTTCTTTGGATTTCACTGCAAGTTCCTGGCTTCGTAAGGCAGGTTGACTTTTGACTGATTCATCCAGAAGATCGTCCAGAATAATATCTTTGGGCTTAAAAGAGACGGTCGTATCAATTTCAATCGCCGTAAGCGGATCTCTGCCCAAAGCCAGATTCAGCAGCTGCTCGGATTGATCTACTGTATTTTTTTGCTGGTAATATTGGATCTGGTCCTGTCCCAAATTTACCTGGGCACGATATACATCAACCTGGGCCACAGAACCGATTTCATACATACTTTGGGTTCGGTTTACCTGGTCCTGACTACGGGTCACAGCCAGTGAATATACCTCCAAAAGTTTCTTGTTCTTCAGGAGATCGTAAAAGTATTGTGAGACTATTTTAATGACCTGATTCTCCGAATAGATCAGATCCTGTTTTCCGGCTTCATTCTGTATTTTATTCATCCGGATATTATTCCACCAGTAACCGCCGTCAAGAATATTTTGATTTATGGTGAGACTCGCAGAATAGGAATTGCGGGATCTGGCATCAGAAGTGACTGTACGTTGTTCATAGATAGCCTGGCTGTCCGGAGTAAAGCCCACTAGCACATCAGCCAGGTAGGTCGATTTACCCCATTTTAATCTTCCACCCGAAGCGTCGGCTGAGATAGTAGGAAGTATATTGCTGTAAGAACCCCGGACATTTAATTCCGCCATCCGGGCCATATTACGGCTGGTATTTAAATTTGTATTATTTTGCAAAGCAATTTCGATACAGTCGTTCAGGGTCAACTTCTGGTTTCCTGTTTGACCATAAGCAAAAACCGGTATCAAAAAGCACAGTGATAAAACAAGCATCCATAATTTCATTGCGTTTCCTCCGCCTGATTAAAAAAGTATAAAATTATTAATTTACTTTCTCGACTGTTTTATCAGGCGCCAAAGCCGGAAAAAAGGCTGCCTAATAAAACCTTAAAGATGACCACATAAGCCAACCAGGCAATAAATACGGAAGCCAGTGCCTTTAGTTTCGAGAAACGGTAAATTACTGCGAAGCCGATTCCAAATACGATTAAAAACCAGACAGTAAAGATGTCGAAGCTCCCAATGAAATTATAGAGTGCCGTGCTCATGCTGGCAGGACTGAATAATACGGCAAGACTAGTATCAATTTTTACTGTGTGCTGTTTCAGGATGAGGGGCAATTTGACAATGGTCCCCAAAATTCCCATGATCAGGTATGAATATCCATAGACTGACAACACCTGCTTATATTTTGCTTTCCCGCCCAGCAACACATTTCCGATAAACAGAAATAACGCAGAAATGAGAAAGAATAAGATGATGACCGCAAAGAACGGAATAACCACTGAATATAAGATCCGGGTTGTCCCGGTCCGGCTTTCTTCCATCCGGTCAATAATCAGATCCTTTTGCTCGGTAGAAATTCGATCGTTTTGCTCAAACCGGGCAATCTGGTCGTCGATGGCTATATCATACACCAAATATGCTGTGCCGACACCAATAAGTACCGCCAGGACCAGAGGTAGCATAAACTCCGGCTTTTGCCGCAGATAGCGGAAAAGTTTCAGGGGATTAAAGAACACATTAATAATTCTCTGAATCGCATTTTGATCTTCCACCGGTTCTTCCGCTTCCGTTTCGGATATTTTATCCAGGATTCCATCCAGTCCCTCCGGCTCGCTCTCCGTCTCACCCTCTGGCTGATGCGGTTGAAAAGAAAAGTCTCCCTTATCATCCGGTGCCTCTTCAGCCTCCTTTTCCTTTTTCTTGTCACTCTCCTTTAACTGACCCAGAATTTCCTCCAAATCCTTTTTGGTTTCTTCATCGGGCTTTTGCTGACCCTTTTCATCTCCCTTACTTTTTTCGTCTTTTTCGTCGCTCATCCTTTTCCCCTTCATTTTTGACTATTTATTCAGAAGAAAATCTATCTTATAAAATAATTTACACTTTCAGAAAAGTACTACAGCAATTCATCCTTAATCTTCAGCATATAATCCAGGCAGGCTTTTTCCTCATTTGGAATTTTGCCATCAAGAATGGCATCTACAATCGCTTTTTTAATTTTTCCCACCTGCGGACCAGCCGGGATGTTCAGAGTTTGCATGATGATATTACCGTTAATGGCCGGCTGAAAGTTGCGTAATTTGTCCTTTTCTTCGACCACCTGCATCTTCGCTTCCACCATATCAAAATTCGCCAGATACTGCTTTACCTTTTCCGGATTCTTGGAGGTAATGTCCGCGCGGCACAGCATCATCAGATCATCAATTTCATTCCCGGCTTCAACCATCAGCCGGCGAATGGCACTGTCGGTAACGGATTCATCTACCAGCTGCATGGGACGCAAATGAAGCCGCACCAGTTTCTGGACATATTTAATGGTGGACAGGGGTAGCCTCATTCTCCGGCCAATCCGCTCTACCATCCGTGCCCCCAAATCTTCATGACCATGAAAGGTCCAGCCAACATCATCCACGAATCGCTTGGTCTGGGGTTTGGCAATATCGTGCATCAGCGCCGCCAGGCGAAGATCAAAACTATCGGACTTTTCCGCAATATTATCCACCACCTGAATGGTATGATAAAAAACATCCTTATGATGAAAATCCTGGCGCTGCTCAACTCCGGTCAGCTGAACCAGCTCGGGAAAGATGATGTCGAGTAATCCGGTTTCCAGAAGCATGATCAATCCCAGTGAAGGTTTTGGGGCCTGCATCAATTTCCGGAATTCTTCGGTGATTCTTTCCTGAGAGATTATGCTCAATCGTTCCCGGGTTTCTCTTATTGCCTGAAAAGTCTTTTCTTCAATCTGAAATTCCAGCACCGTGGCAAAACGGATGGCCCGCATAATCCGGAGCGGATCATCTGAAAAAGTTTCAATCGGATCGAGCGGTGTGCGGATCAGCTTATTATCGATATCCTCTTTCGCATGATACATATCGATGATTTCGCCGAAATGCTTATTGGATAAATCCATTAACAAAGTGTTGATGGTAAAATCCCGCCGGGAGAGATCACTCTGCAGATCCGCCTTGCGCACCCGTGGTTTCCGCGAGTCGGTATCATAGCTTTCCGAACGGGCACTGACAAATTCCAGTTTGTATTTTTGGTAATTCAATGCGGCTGTTCCAAATCTGGGATAAGTAACAACTTTGCCGGATCGGTATTTTTTCTGGAAGGATTCGGCAAACTGAATGGCATCGCCCAATACCACAAAATCGATATCGGTGCCCTCTTTTCCCAGATAAAGATCCCGCACAAAACCGCCAACCGCATAAACCTTTAGATCCAGCTCAGCGGCAAGCTGACCAACTTTGGAAAGTATAGCTTTACCTTTATGTATCTTGAGCTTCAAAACGGAATGATCCTTATGAAAATATTTGCCCGGACAAACAGGGAGTTAAAAGTCAAAAGTGAAAAATTAAAAATAATATCGCGACAAATCCTAAAATAATGCTAAATGGTCAATAACAGACGATAAAGTTTCTAAAAAATTACCCATTAATATAGAAATAATTCTAAAATAAATAAAACATTTACTTTCAAATGATTTTATTGAACAAGCCATCTATTCTCTTAAAATTTAACAGAATTCACTCAACTACAATTCTGCTTGTAAAGTACGGGCTGTGCCTCTAAATTTTTATTCAGAAAATAATCCCGATAGTAATGAAAAACAAAATAAGCTTTCACGATTTGTCCCGCTTAAAAATTACCACATTTGTCCCGATTATTATTCTCATCATCATGCTTAACCCCTTTTATCTATATCCCCGGGAGGATGAAATTGTCCGAATGTTTACCTCCGGAATTTCTCATGGCCTGATTCCCGATTTTGACGATAGCTACGGAGTGGTTTTCAGAGATTTGAATGACGATCTGAAACCCGACCTTTATGTGGTCCGGTTTCGTAATCTCAACCGTCTTTTTATTAATAAAGGAACTCACAAGCCCTTCCAGGACCGAACCATCCAATCCGGGCTGGGCGGTAACCTGATGGTCCAGGGCATAAAAAATCTGGAGCTGGGTGCTGCTTCGGGGGATTTAAATAATGATGGACTCCCGGATATGGCTATTGCCGGTTGGGGCGAAAGTACCCAAATCCTGCTGCAACGCCAGGATTTAAAATTTGAGGATATCACAGCCCGAAGCGGGATTGCCCTGCCGCTGGACGGAAATGGAGCCTTCTGGGCGGATGTAAATCTGGACGGTAACCTGGATCTGTTCCTCACTGATGAGCATCACCCCAACCGTCTGTTTATCGGAGATGGGCGGGGCCGTTTGACAGATCATAGCCTGGACTGGGGACTGCAGGACGATCAGGTGAGTCAAAGCGCATCATTTGCCGATATTGACGCTGACGGATTTCCCGATCTTTATGTTTGCAACTGGTTTGCTCCGGATAATTTCTATCGCAACATCGGAGGCAGAACTTTTGAAAAACAAAATTTAAATATCCCACATTTAACCGATTCACTGAATAGCGACGGCGTAACCTTCGCTGATATCGACAATGATGGCGATCTGGATTTTCTGGTTACCGACCGCGAGGGAAACAGCAAACTTTACCGGAATGATACGCCAGCCAAATCCACTGACTGGAAGTTCACGGATATCACCGATTCCGCGCACATTAACATCCCTTATCCCGCTTACGGTAGTGTCCTTGCCGATTTTAACAATGATGGACTGCTGGACATCTGGGTGAATACAGTTGGCCCGAATATGTGCTTCTTGAATAAAGGAAAAGCAACCTTCGAAAAGATTTACCAGGAAAAACATTCCTTTGTGAATTTTAAAAGATATTACAGTACCGGCGCGGCTGTCGCAGATATCGACCTGGATGGGGATCTGGATCTTTTCGTGGCCAACAAAGACACCAACAGTCTGCTTTATATTAACCGCCATAACGGAAAGGGTTACAAAGATTATATCGAGATTGAATTAAAAGGTGTTCGCTCCAACCGGGATGCGATTGGGGCAAAAATTCTGCTGAAACCGCAACAACCCGATTCGTCCCATAACCGGGTGGCCGGATTCCGGGAAATTTCCGGTGGCGGAGGATATCTATCCCAAAATGATCTGAAGGCCCATTTTGGCGTGCAGGAAAATTTGATCTATCAGGCACTGATCGATTTCCCCGGCGGTAAACAACTTTTGGTCTCCGATCTTAAACCAGGTCAGTTTTACCGGATTTATGAATATGAAGGTTTTGCCAGATATCTATTTTCAGGCTATCGGTTCGTTTATCGTGTGACCGGCCAGCCAGGTTTTGAAAAAAATCTTTTCCTGATTCTTCTCCTGATCGGACTGGTCATCTCGTATACTTTATTTTCTACCAACCGGTACCGTTGGGCTACCGGGAAAATTATCATCTTTTTTACCACTATGCTGTTCCTGTTCTACATCATCTTTATCCTTTTCCAGACCTATTCTATCCAATTACGAATTCTGGTTCAGATCATTTTATTTTTGGTGATTGTGGTGGGACTAACCTTTTTTCTGGAAAAAATCAGGGGACTGGAAATTTTTGCCATCCGGTACCGAAAACTGTTACAAAAATTTTCTCAGGAACTGGTGCTGATCAAAAATAACGATGAGCTATACCAGAAACTCACCGAAACCATCTTCCAGGCAGTGAATCCACAATTCTGTGCCATTTATTTGATAAGTGAAGAAAATACGCTTTTAAAAAAGGCGGAATCAGGTTCTATTCCGGAAGCAGAAAAAATTGTCTTACCGGATGAATTTCGGTCGGGAAAGTTTGATAATCAAATTTATCAAAAGGCCCTCCCACAGATCAAAAAAGAATTTCCGGAGAGTAGCGTCTTTCCCATTGCCCGGGGGGATCAATATTATGGAATCCTGATTATCGGTCCACTTAAAATCAAGAGAAGTTTTGGGGAAGAGGATTTGGCAGTCTTTCAGAGTCTGACCGCACAGGCAGCCATTGCCATCGAAAACAATAATTATGTTGAGCAATCCAAACAGCTTATTCAGGAAATTACTGAGGCTAAAACACGGGAACAGTATCTGGACAAACTGGAAAAAGCCAACAAAAAGCTGGCCCAGAGCAACCGGAAACTGAAACAACTTTACCGGGATTTGAAAGATACCCAGACTCAATTGGTTCAGAGTGAAAAGATGGCCAGTTTAGGACAACTGGTGGCCGGGGTCGCCCATGAACTGAATAATCCAATCAGCTATGTTTATGCCAATATGCGCGAGCTGGAAAATTACAACCGGGGTGTTCAGCATCTGTTGAATGTCCTGCGCGAAAACCTGGCATCGGGTAATCTCCAGGAGAATGTGGCCGAGGTGGTTAGAAATCTGAAGAAGAATTATGACCTGGATTTTATCATGGAGGATATTGATTCTCTAATTACCGAAAGCATCGAGGGAAGCCAGCGGGTGAAAAAGGTGGTTCAAAACCTGAGGAACTTTTCCAGACTGGATGAAGCCGAATTTAAAGAAGTGGATATCCATGAAGGAATTGAGTCCACCCTCCTTCTGCTGAACAATGAGCTAAAAAATCGCGTTGAGATTCACAGAAATTATGGAAAACTGCCGCCGGTATATTGTAACCCGGGAAACATAAACCAGGTATTCATGAATCTGTTGTTAAACGCCTCTCAGGCCATTGAGACCAGGGGGAATATCTGGATAACCACCCAACAGCTTGATGACCGGATAAAAATCGAGATTAGGGATGATGGAAAGGGAATTCCTCAAAAAGCCCTGAACAAGATCTTTGATCCGTTTTTTACCACCAAACCGGTGGGAAAAGGAACCGGATTGGGATTGAGCATCAGTTATAAAATTATTGAAAATCACGGTGGGCAGATAAGCGTCAAAAGCGAGGAGGGCAAAGGAACCACATTTACTATAATTCTGCCAGTCCAATAAAAATAGATTGATAAAGAACATCACAAGGAATAAACTCTGCTTATGGAAAACGAAAACAATTATAAGGTCTTGGCTGTCGACGATGAGCAGGCCAGTCTCAACGCCATTAATCGGACCCTACGTAAGGAATTTGAGGTCATTCTCTCGCTTAATGCGCAATCCGCCCTGGAAGCACTGAAGAAAGAAAAAATTGCCGTCCTTCTGGCGGATCAGAGAATGCCGGGAATGACCGGAGTGGAATTATTTCAGAAAGCCCTGCAAATCCAGCCGAATGCCGTCCGAATCCTGATTACCGGATATACCGATATTGAAGCGACCATCCAATCGATCAATGACGGTCAGATTTATTATTATATCAACAAACCCTGGGAGCCGGAAGATCTTCGCCTGATCGTGCGCCGGGCAGCTGAATATCATCAACTCCTGGTTGACAACCAAAAACTGATGGCTGAACTGAAACAGGCCAATGAACAACTTCAGGCAGAAAATATCATCCTTCATAAGGAAGCCGAAAAAAAATATGAGTTCGATACACTGGTCGGGGAAAGCAAAGCAATGCAGGAAGTCTTCCAGTTAATGCGTAAGGTGATTCCCACCGATACCACCGTTTTACTGGTTGGCGAGACCGGTACCGGAAAAGAACTCATTGCCCGGGCAATCCATTATAACGGACCAAGAAAACAAAAGCTTTTTGTGGCCCAGAACTGTTCGGCCTTACCGGATACACTTCTGGAAAGCGAATTGTTCGGCCATGTGAAAGGGGCATTTACCGGAGCCACCCGGGATAAAAAAGGATTATTCGAGATTGCAGACGGGGGTACCATTTTTCTGGACGAAATTGCCGATACGTCACCGGCGCTTCAGCAAAGACTTCTCCGTGTCCTGCAGGAAGGGGAAATCCGGCCGGTCGGTTCAGAAAAATCATTTCAGGTAAATGTCCGGATAATTTCCGCCACCAATAAAAATCTGGAAGAATTGATCAAAGCCGGTAATTTTCGGGCGGACCTCTTCTACCGTCTGAATGTATTCCCCATTCGGATTCCACCGCTTCGGGAGCGGCGGGAAGATATCCCTCTACTGGCAGATCATTTTTTAAGGAAATTCCAAACGAAAGCCGGCAAAAAAATAAAAGGAATTGATCGGGAAGCTATGAATATGCTTATGGCAGCAAACTTTCCCGGGAATGTCCGGGAGCTTGAGAATGAAATTGAACGGGCAGTAACCCTGGCAAATCCAGGACAGAGCATTACCCCCGATCTTTTATCCGGCGCCATAAAAAAGGAACAGTCGCTTTTGCTCTCTTTTCTCCACCATCCCGGTACTTTGAAGGATATAACCGAATCCATCGAAAAATTTTATATCCAGGAAAAGTTAAAGCAGAATAAGGGAAACATTACCCATACTGCCCGGGATCTGGGATTGAGCCGGGTGGGTCTGCAAAAGAAAATTCAGAGATACAAAATCAGTATTCCAAAATCCTCCTGAAGTTTACATTTCCTTCCGCTGGTACTCTCTTTATTAGTAGATGCCTCATTCTGTAAACACTAAACACCTATAGGCCTGATTATTCTCACAGGATAATAAAGTGATTACCCTCTCGAAACAAAATATTTTGGTGGGATAACCCTTTACAAGAATTAAAAGAGCGCATATTTTACTTGGTCATATTTATTACCCAAAATTTGTTTAGATATTATGTTAAACACCTATGGTGTTTCGACTCTTGCAGAATCATGGAAGAATCCCGTTAGGGATGAAATGTTTATAGTAAATCCAGCATCACAAATTACCAAAGAACCCCGTTAGGGGTGGCATATACTCCGTAATAGTAATTATATTAATAGCACCACGGGTTAGGATTATATTCCTTTCAGATTTAATTCCAGCGAAGTGATCTGTTTAAGGCAGGTAAAAAAATCCCCGGCCTAAGCAAACCAAGTTTACATTTCAGCTGCTAACCAAGTTTGCACTTCAAGGCGTTTCATCCACTTCGGGACAGTTAGTATATTTCAAACAAACATCGGTATTTTCTGAACTTACCATCGATTATTTTTCCCCTCGACAATTTTGGCACCTCATTTGAACCTATTCATGGCAGAAGAAGCAGAAAGGACCCGACCATGAAAGCACAGATGTTGTTCGAAATCTTCAAAAATCATTTAACCGGAGAACTGGATTTTAAGGAGGTTCTGATTTTGAGCAAATTATCATTTTATCTCCTTATCACCAGGCCAATCAACATCGGAGCCTTCAGGAGAGTATTAAATTCAATTAACCCATATAACCTAAGGAGGCATGCCATGAAACGCTTCCAATTTGTATTCGCTACCGTTTTATCGTTTGTTTTTTTGATGACGATTACCAGCTGCTATACTACTCTGAAAACTTTCCACAAAGATGATGCAGCAGATGTCAATTATTATCCGGAGGAATCCTCGCAGGTAAATTATGCCGGTTACAATGACGAGGATTATTACTACGACAACAATGAATCTGTCGCGGAAGTCACGAAACTGGAATATCGGCCAACCCGGTTGATTGTAACGAAAACTTACTATGACTATGGAAGATATGTTAAAAAGGTAAAATATTACGTCTATGACGATTACTACGATCCCTGGTACGATCCTTATTACATTTCCTACTATTATGAACCGGGTATAACGGTTCATATCAATTTCGGTTTTAACGTAGGATATTATTATCCGCATCGGTACTGGCACCGGTATGTCTATGCACCTGGATTTTATGTAGGCTGGGGTCCGGTCTATACCTGGTATGATCCCTGGTACGATCCCTGGTATGAACCATGGTATTGCGGACCTGTCTATTATCCGGTCCCCTATCCGGTTTACTATCCTGTGTATCCTCATCCTCATCATGGTGGATATGCCAGACTACCGCACAATTATCAAAAGCGGGATTGGGACAGACGTGAGCCCAACAATGGCAGTCGTATTGTCCGACGCGGTTCGGAGAGTCAGAACCGAATTGATGAACCAACAGAAAACAGTCGCAGCCGGATCGTCCGCCGGTCCAATGAATCTACCCGGCAAGAAAAGGAAAACACCCGGACTGTTATTCGTAGAGAGAATACTAAGGACCAGGCGAATGTGAGAACAAATGACCAGACCCGGAGCAGAATTGAAACCGGGAATACAAAAACCCGAAATACCGGCACGATAATCCGAAGTCAGACCCGGACTTCGACTGGTGGGACACAGGTGTCCTCGCGGGATGCCCGGACGAGCACGCAGCGCAATACTTCTCA
The DNA here is from genome assembly GCA_964617285.1 of uncultured Calditrichaceae bacterium. GTDB lineage: Bacteria > Calditrichota > Calditrichia > RBG-13-44-9 > RBG-13-44-9 > CAYVKM01. The sequence continues at coordinate 14,572 of CAZTXJ010000053.1, forward strand.
CATCAGAAGCGTGGAAACTCGGAATGACAAGAACACACCCACGCTCATCCGCCGCCAGGATAACACGAGCGGCAGTCAAAGCGGGACAAGCCGTACCCGATCAACCTCGGATGCTTATACCAAATCCAGGATCAAAACTTCGGCACCCAGGGAGATTCCAAACTCGGTAAAAAGCACAAACAGATCCACTTCCACTTCCCGGTCTTCATACTCATCCGGTTCTAGTGACAATGAAAAGTCAACAAATGTAAGATCCCGGAGTTCAAACAATTCACGATCGACCTCGGTAAAGAGTAGTCAGCGAAGTTCTTCCAGCAGCAGGTCCTACAGCACACCCAGGACCAATTCTTCCGGCTCTTCTCGTAGCTCGACCAGTGTTAAGTCAAACTCGTCCCGCTCTTCGGGTTCATCGAAATCTTCCAGTAGTTCCAGCCGGAGTTCCTCGAGCTCAAGAAGCAGCAAGTCCGAAAGCAAAAGTTCCTCCGACAAAAGCAGCAGGCGACGGTAAGTAAATTTTTGAGATAATAGGGCTAAGGTGAAAGAAAATGGAAAGGAGAAATAAAATGAAAAAGCAACTTTTTCTCTTCATGATAATCAGCTTCCTGAGCAGCCAGGCATTCTCCCAGAGTGCATGGGATGCGGTTCGGATCCGGCAGAACGAAACCGGATTCGGCGCAAGAACTCTGGCCATGGGCGGTAATGGCGTTGCCATCGGTGGGGATTATTCCAGCATATTCTGGAATCCCGCCGGTTTGGCATCTCTAAAACATTCCGAATTCCTGGGCGAACTCTCTCATCTCCGATTTTCCAATGCCGCGACTTTTTCCAATACTTTAAGTGATATGGATGAAAGCTACACCCGTCTGCGCAGTCTTGGCCTGGCGGTTTCATTACCAACCACCCGGGGAAGCATGGTACTGGCCCTGGGTTATAATTTTGTCCGGGATTTTGATGAGTATCTCCAGTTCAGCGGATTTAATAGAATTAGCAACGGACTGGAGTTTGAACTTCAGGATGAAAATGGAAATTACGACTGGTACCGGTTCGACCAGAATATCCATCAAACAGAAGAGGTAACCGATAATGGCGGATTGCACCAGTGGTCTTTCGGAGGAGCAGTTGCGCTTTCACCGAACTTTGATGCCGGTATTACCCTGAATTTCTGGAACGGAAAAGACGACTACAACTTCAATTATTATCAGGAAGATGTAAACAATATATATAATATCTATCCCGGAGATTTTCACAGCTACAAAATAAACCAGAATCTGATTACCGATTACAAGGCCTTCAGTTTAAAGTTGGGTGGAATGTTCAAACTTAACCGGGCAACCCAGATAGGTTTGGCAATGGAATTTCCAACTACATTCACTGTTAAGGAAAATTATTCATCATCGGATGAACTGATATTCGATGATGGTTATGTGGACGCACTGGAAGATGAGCCGGGCCAGTGGGAATACCAGGTAAAAACGCCTTATCGTTTTGACGCCGGAGTGGCTTTCATGGCAGACAATGTCAATCTGACCGCGGCCGCTACCTATCGGGACTGGACCCAGACCCGTTTCGAGAAACCGGATTTTGCAGTCTCCGACTTGGATTACAGCGACTTATTGAATGAGAACATCTATATCCAGAAAGACTATCGCGAGACGATAAATTATCACCTGGGTGGTGAGCTGCTTTTTCCGAACAGCAACTTTATTTTAAGGGGAGGTTATGCTTACTATCCTTCTCCTCTGAAAGATGCATCCCCGGATTATAATAAAAAGGTGTACAGTGGTGGTATCGGGCTCAAAATTGGCAGAAATTCGATCCTGGATGTAACCTATCTGCGCGGCGACTGGAAACGGGAAAGTGAAGATATCTATACACCTGGTGGCACCCTCGAGGATGTGACTGAGAACCGAGTCCTATTAGGAATCCGGTATCAATTCTGATTTATTTCGGAGGAAACCAATCCCAGCCGGCCGCTCTGGCCGGCTTTTTTATTAACTTCCTTACATATCCATTGCAATTACTGCGCTCAATTGGTAAAATTCTCAAAAGATGATGAGGCACATTCCATGAAAACAATTACCTTTAAAGACGGCTGGAATCGACGGGAATTTGTCCGGGCAATGTCGGCGGCCGGTCTGGCGGCCAGCATCTCACCCGGATTGATTAAACCTCTCTGGAGCCAGAGCGAACCGCCTCCGGAAAAACCAAAAACAAATATTGCGGATGCCCTGAAAATTCCCAGAACCGAAAATTCTTTACCGGGAAAATATCCGGGAAGAGTTGCGGAAATTTATCATGCCAATTCTATAGTTAATAATAAACCTGATACGAGTATTGCCTATCGCATGGTGGAGAGCGGTATTCTTGTACTCACCGGGGCTTCCGGACTCAAAGCGGCCTGGCGGGAATTTATTAATCCTGAGGATAAAATTGGTTTAAAAGTCAACCCGGTGGCAGGTAAAATGCTCTCGACCAGCCTGGAGATAACCAACGCGGTTATCAAACAACTGGAATTGAGCGGTATTCCCAGGGAAAATATTTTGATTTGGGATCGCCGGGAATTTGAACTTCACGAAGTTGGTTTTACCGAAAAGAACTTCCCGGGCATCAAAATCATCGGCACCGAAAGAAAGGATGCGGCCGGTTCCTTTTACGATAAGGAAGGCCATTTATACGGTGCATCCATGATCGACCGGGACTGGTATTACTGGGCAGACTGCGAAATGTCTTACGACGCCGAAACGCTACCTTACATGATAAATGAGGGTAAATATTCCTATTTTTCAAAAATTGTAACCAGGGATGTTACCAAAATTATCAATATTCCCATTTTAAAAAATGCCGGAGCTACTGTAACTCTCTGTCTGAAAAATCTGGCATACGGTTCGGTGAGCAATACCGCCCGGCTCCATCAACAGTTATGGTCGGAAACCTGTGCCGAAGTCCCCTGTTTTACTCCACTCAGGGATAAGGTGGTATTGAATATTGTGGATGGTCTCAAAGGTTGTTACAACGGTGGACCGGGAGCTAACCCTCAATTCTTTACCGAATATAATACAATTCTGGTTGGTACCGACCCGGTAGCGATGGACCGGATCGGCTACGAAATTGTCCTGAAAAAAAGGAAGGAGGAAAAAATCCAGGAAGAGGAGTCTCCCAGGGGCCGGATCTTTTTGGACCTGGCTCAAAATTACGGTCTGGGACAGGCAAATCTGGAAAAGATCGATCATCACCGGATGGTATTAGGATAACGAATTATCACCAAATAAAATTAGTTCGGATTACATGAAAAATTCACATTTCTTGAAATACACGTCTCTCGTGTCTCCTCTGTTAT
>CAZTXJ010000053.1:18008-21338 GCA_964617285.1 uncultured Calditrichaceae bacterium
TACATGAAAAATTCACATTTCTTGAAATACACGTCTCTCGTGTCTCCTCTGTTATGTCTGATATTTCCCATATTTGTATTTATATTGATGGGCGCCGATGTTAGTACACTTCTGCTGGAAGAAAATCAGATACCGGATCTGCAGATCAAGGAAACCCAAACTTATGCTGGTAAGGAGCTCTACGGATATATCGATGGCGGGGCGGAGATCTATCTGGAGTATGGTTTTGTAAAATTAGCTGTACAATATTTGGAAGATGAGAAAAATGACCTGGTTCTGGAAATTTACCAGATGAAGGATATAAAAGCAGCCTTCGGGATTTATTCCGTTTCCAGTGGAAATTGTCCTGCTCTGGACTCCCTGACCCACTGGAGTTGCAAAAACCCATATCAAATTAGTTTTGCCAAAGGGCCCTTTTATATAACCATAACCAACTACAACGGCACACCGGAAATGGAAAAGATCAGCCAGCAAATTGCCTGGAATATTTTGGAGAAAATATCCGAACCGGATTTCCGTGTACCAAAATTAATCGATCGACCCGCGTTCTTACCATATGTACGCCAACTAAAATACATTACCGGGCCACTCAGTTTGCAGAATGCCTATCCCGCATGGTCAAAATATTTTGAGAACGTCAGCTCATTCTCGGGATTCATTCTACCAATTGAACAGGATAATCACTGGGCGGTTTTCGCCAAAATTTCCTTTTCTCATCAGGATGATTTTCAGAAATTCTATCCGGCGATTGGATTCTCCAGTGTGGATAGCTTGAATAATTGGCAGCAAAAAATAAATACTGATAACATTATCTGGCTGAAACCACTGGACAAGCAAAACGTATTCATCATCCAGGCTTCAAAAAGTTATCCTGAACTTGACAAACTAAAAGAGTTGATCGATGAAAAAATCAGTACAACAAATGATACCACCCACACCAAATAAAAACAGAGGAGTTTTTTGATGGCACGGTCTCATCATTCTCAGGCTTATTTCTGGGGATTTATATTAATATTGCTTGGTTTACTATTTTTACTTCAGAACCTGGGTTATCTCGATGTCGGAGAAGTAATACGACGCTATTGGCCGGTAATTTTAATTCTTATCGGTTTGCGGATCCTGTTTAACCGAAGAGAATCAAATTCTGCCTACCATTCGACAATCAGCACCGGACAGAAAAAAGCAGAATCGGATACAGCTAACAAGGAGAAATCTGCCGCCAATAAAACTTATCAGCAGGTTGAAACCAAAACATACAACAATGTCTTTGGGGATATTCACCTCCGTTTCGATAATCAACATCTGGAACAATTCTTTGCCAATAATGTCTTCGGGGATATTGACCTGAACTTTGCCGGTGCCAAGTTCGAGAACGAGGCAACTATCCGGGTAAACGGCGTCTTCGGTGATATTGATATTATTATGCCGGTGAACGTTCAGGTAGAGGTGAAAGCCAATTACATTGCCGGATCAAGCCGGATTTTTGGCGAGCATGAAAGTGGCCTGTTTAAAAACATCACTTACGCTGCACCGGCCGCTTCCAAAAAGTTGCCTGTGGTTTATCTGGAAACTTCCCACATTTTCGGTGACATTCGGATTCACAATTAATCGAAAAATACCTAATAATTGCCAATGAATGATCAAACCGTCATCCGGGTAAAAGACCTGACTAAATATTACGGCAGCCGGCTGGGAATAAAAAATCTGACCTTCCGGGTGAACCGAGGAGAGATCTTTGGATTTCTGGGACCAAATGGAGCCGGGAAAACAACCACCATCCGGTTGATGCTGGATTTGCTCAAACCAACTTCCGGTTCAATCGAGCTGATGGGTCTGAACCTACCCGGAAAATCTCTGGAGATTCGGAAAAGAAGCGGCTATCTGCCCGGAGACTTTACCGCATATCAACATTTGACCGTGGAAGAGTTTCTCAGGTTTATTTCGTCAATCCGGCAATTACCGGGAAAGCCTGAATCCGAACTTATTGATCTGCTCTCTTTCAGAAAAAATCTGAATCATAAAATCAAACATCTCTCTCACGGAAATCGGCAAAAGCTGGGGATCATTCAGACATTTATTCATCAACCCGAGTTGGTAATTTTGGATGAACCCACCACCGGACTCGATCCAATTGTCCAGGAGCAATTTTACGATTTCTTGCAGGAATATCAGGATCGGGGTAATACCATCTTTTTTTCTTCCCATAATCTGCCGGAAGTTGAAAAAATATGTCACCGGGTGGCGATCATCCGGGAGGGCACGCTGGTTGCCCTGGAAACCCTGGATCATCTGAAAAAGAAAAGATACCGTCGTTTAAAACTTATTCTCGGCCATGAGATACCGGAATTGACGTTCGAGGGAGCTGAACTGATAAAATCCCACAACCTGGAATATGAATTCTTAATCAAAGGAGATCTGGCACCCATTCTAAAGAAAATCGCCACCCTGCCTGTACGGGATGTTGTTTTGCCGGAACCGGACCTGGAAGAAGTTTTCCTCTACTATTATCGGGGGAAAGATGAACAGTAATCTGACTTACCCACTTTATGTCCTCAAGGTTCATCGCGGCTTAATCATCTTTTCCATGATTCTGGTGGCCTTCTTTCAATTCCTGATCATCTGGCTGATGAGTTCCATCAACTATGTTCCAATCATGGAAGCCATCCTGAATCAGCTGCCACCGCAAATGAAGATCATCTTCAATCAGGAATTTATGAACCGGCTTTCCATTGATGGAGCGGCTGCCTTTGGATTTAACCATCCGATCGTCCTGACCGTCCTGGGAATCGTTGGGATCATCCTTCCTACCCGGCATATCGCCGGAGAAATCGAAGCAGGAACCTTGGAGTTATTGCTGTCCTATCCGGTCAGCCGGAATAAGCTGATCTTCTCCCTCACCGCGTCCTGTGCCACAATTCTTATGGTAATCATTGTCGCCGGCTGGATCGGTTCTTTTTCCGCCCTGATCATTTTCAACCACTTCTCAACAGTCATGTTTAGCCAGCTAATTAAAATCGGACTGAATCTGTGGATCCTTCTCTGCCTGATAACCAGCTACTCGCTGTTGATTTCCGTCTATGGCCGTGAGGCAGGAAAATCCGGTCTTCGATCTGCGGGGATTACCCTGATCTTCTATTTCCTCAATTTTATTGCAACCCTGTGGGAATCTCTGGGATTCACCCAGCTGGTCAACCCCTTTCACTATTACCAGCCCCAGAAGCTCATGTTCGGAGAACAAAGTTTTGCTGTAAATGCCGCCGTTCTATTACCTGCCACCATTTTCTTTTTTATTATCGCCCATCTGCATTTTAGCAGAAGGGATATCCCTTA
>CAZTXJ010000054.1:0-6013 GCA_964617285.1 uncultured Calditrichaceae bacterium
CGATGTCCCCGCTCTACCAAATCCAGGGCAATTTCGCTTTTACCGATTCCGCTGCGACCGGTAAAGAGCACTCCTATACCATAGACATCTACCAGCGTGCCATGAACCGTGGTCCGTGGGGCAAATTCATTATTCAGGTAATCACTCAACAGATGGAAAAATTGAGAGGTCGCATATTTTGTCCGGAATACACAAATCTGGCGACGGGTGGCGATGGAAATCAATTCTTTGGGCACCTGGTTATTATCAGTCACGATGATACAGGGGATATCAAAACGCAGAACATTTTCCAGACTTTCTCTTCTCTTTTTGGCGGTCATGTTTGCCAGAAAACGGATTTCCGTATTTCCTAAAATTTGAATACGATCGTAGGTAAACAAATCAAGAAAACCGGAAAGGGCCAATCCCGGCCGATGTAGCTCCGGGGTGATAATTGTTCTTTCAAACCCCGCATCTGAATTTAGCAGCTGAAGTTTGAGCTTTTTCTGATTATCCGAAAAGAAAGTACCAATAATTAAATTTCGCTTTAACATTTTTTACCTTTTTTTTATTTCAATCATTGGTTTATCAGGGCTAAAAAAGTGCATCACCACAGCATTGTCCTAAATTAATTCAAATAGATAAAAGAGTATAATATTTTTTTTATAAAAAAACTCCCGCCAAAATTGACGGGAGCTCATGTATAAACTTTGGTAAGCCGGGCTATTGACTTAAAACCCGTGCTTTTGGTGTTTGTATTTTTTCCTTGTACCGTTTTAACTGTCGCTCTGCCCTGTTTAAAGCCAAATCAAAGGATTTTCTTATCTCATCGGAAACCTCTTTGATGACAATCTGCTTGTTATAGACATTAATCCGCAGCTCGGTATAGCGGGTCAGCTTTTCCCAACCCAGGACAATGTCCATATCAAGGATATTATCGTAGTACCTTTCCAGCTTTTGAGCTTTCTCTTCGACATAGCTCTTCAGATCGTCATTTAACTTAAAATGCCGGGCAGTGATAGTGCGGTTCATATAAAACCTCCTTTTAGGTTTTTTATTGTGTATGATGAATATCTCTTTCGGACCGTGGGTGGGTTTTTTTGTAGATATTCTTGAGGCGGTCCATGCTCACATGGGTGTAAATTTGAGTCGTCGACAGACTCGAGTGCCCCAACAATTCCTTCACCGCAAATAAATCTGCACCACGATCTAAGAGATGGGTAGCAAATGAATGACGCAGAACATGTGGACTCAAATGTTCTTGCTCGGAAACTTGCGCCAGGTAATTTTTTACCATTTTCTGGATGGCCAATGGATAGAGTTTTTTCCCTTTCGGACTGACAAAAACGTTTTCTTTGTCCTCAAAGATTTTTATTTTTTCTCTTTCCTGAAGGTAATTTTTTAAAGCCAAAGCTGCGTGCTTTCCCAGTGGTAAGATCCGTTCCTTATTTCTTTTTCCTTCCACTCTTATGTAATTAGCATTCAGGTGAATTTGTTTCATTTTCAGGGAAATCATTTCTCCAAGCCGCATTCCGCATCCGTAAAAGAGTTCAAGAATTGCCCGATCCCGCAAACCCTGGAAGGTATCATCCGGGGGCAAATCCATAATTTTTCTGATCTGAGATTCGTCAATCACGACCGGTAACGGTTTTTCCAATTTCGGCGTTCTGATATTTGAAATAGCTTTATCATCAAAATGAAAAGTGCGTTTGAGATATTTGAAAAATGATCTGATGGCCGATATTTTGCGAGCGATACTTCGTTTTGCGAGTCCATTAATGTACAATTCTTCCACGAACCGTCTGATATCATCTTTATCGACATAATTTGGCTCCACTTGATCTGACTGCGAAGTGGTTTCCAGATATTCGATAAATTGAGATAAATCGATTTTATAGGATTTTACCGTAAGCGCTGAGAAGCGACGTTCGGATTTGAGATAATCTAAAAAATTATCGAGATAAGTCCACATTAGACGACTTTTTCTTCGACCATTTTAAATTTGCATTTTGGACATTGTTTGTAATGACCTTCCGATCGGCTTATTTTCTCCACCATGATCGGATAAGAACAATTCGGGCACTGTTCATTGATTGGCCTGTCCCACAGAGCAAATTTACACTTGGGATAATTGCTGCAGGAATAGAAAATTTTTCCCTTTTTCGATTGCCTTTGAACAACCGTTCCGTCGCAATCAGGTTCGGGACACCTTACCCCGGTGCTGATCGGCCGGGTATTTTTGCACTCCGGATAATTGGAGCAGGCTAAAAATTCACCAAACCTTCCGCGTTTTACAACCATGGGAGAACCACATTTCTCACAAATCTCTTCGGTGGTTTTTTGTTCAACTTCTTCCAGAGGTTTGGTATTTTTGCATTCTGGATACCCGGTACAGGCATAAAACTTTCCGTTTCTGCCCCAGCGAATCACCATGGGCCGGCCACAGACATCACATTTAACCCCGGTCTCTTCCTGAAGTCCCTTCTTAATCTCTTTCTTCCGGTCTTTCACATGTTCCAGGGAAGCCTTAAACGGAAGATAAAATTCATTCAGGGTGTCCACATATTTTGATTGCTTTTCCTCAATCTTATCCAGATTGGCTTCCATTTCTGCAGTAAACTTTACATTAAAAATATCCGGGAAATAATTGGTTAACAAGTCGACAACGGTTATACCCAGATCGGTTGGAACCAGAGCGCGATTATCCCGCTCAATATATTTGCGCATAAATAGCGTGGTAATTATTTGAGCATAGGTGCTGGGACGGCCAATTCCCAGTTTATCCAGCAATTTCACCAGAGAACTTTCCGTATATCTGGGTGGCGGCTGGGTAAAACGCTGCTCCACAATGAGCTCATTCAATTTCAGTTGTTGTCCCTCGGCTAACCCATCCGGAATCTGCCCATTTGATTTATGGTTATTTTCATCTCCGTTGGCTTCCATAAATTCGTCCGAGTAGGCAACCAGATATCCCGGGAAAGTAATAATCTCGCCCTCTGCCCTGAATTCATACTTTCCTGCAGTAATGGTAATCACCGTTTTCTCCGCTTTTCCCGGCTTCATCTGACAGGCAATGAATCGTTTCCAGATGATCTCATAAATTTTGTACTGATCGGCCGAGAGATACTTCTTTAATTTTTTGGGCTCATATTCCTCGGAAATGTATGTTGGACGAATAGCTTCGTGGGCATCCTGGGCTCCTTTTTTCTTACCATAGTAATTCGGTTTGGGTGGAAGGTAAGTTGGCCCGTAGGAAGAAGTAATATAATTTCGGGTTTTGCCTATGGCTTCCTGACTTATCCGGGTTGAATCTGTCCGCATATAAGTAATTAAACTGGTGTTTCCTTTTTGACCCAGATCTACCCCTTCGTACAACTGCTGGGCAATACTCATGACCCGGGAAGTCGTCATCCGGTAATAGCGGGAAGCCACCTGCTGCAGGGTGCTGGTGATAAACGGTGCCGGTGGTTTTTTGGTGACCGTTTTTTTATCAATGTTTGAAATAACATATTTTTCCTTAAGCAAATTGCGGCGATGCTCTTCTGCTTCGGATTCATTCTTGATTCTGAACTTATTCGGGTCCAGTAGATTATCCTCAATTTTATATAGCCGAGCCTTAAATTGCCTGGACTCTTTCGCTTCCAGCAGGGCATCGATGGTCCAGTACTCCACCGATTCAAAATTCTTAATATCTTTCTCCCGTTCGGCAATCAAACGCAGGGCAACTGACTGCACCCGGCCGGCACTCAACCCCCGGTAAATTGTCTCCCAGAGAAACGGACTCACCTGATATCCCACTATTCGATCCATCACCCGCCTGGCCTGCTGGGCGTCTACCCGTGCCTCATCAATCGCCCGCGGATGTTCAATGGCCCTTAAAACCGCTTCCCGGGTGATTTCATTAAATTCAATCCGGGTAATATCTTTGGCAGATTTCTCAAGCAACTTGGCGATATGGTACGCAATGGCCTCCCCTTCCCGATCCGGGTCAGTAGCGAGGAGAATGTTTTCGGCCTTCTTTGCCTGTTCCCGAAGCTCTTTGATAACTTTATTTTTACCCTTTATCGTGACATAAGAGGGTTCAAAATTCTTTTCAATATCCACACCAAACTTTGTTTTGGGCAGATCGATTACATGCCCAATCGATGCTGCAACCTTATAATCTTTTCCCAGAATTTTATTGATGGTTTTCGCCTTGGCGGGAGATTCAACAATAACTAACTTTTTCCCTTGTGTCGTCATGAATACCTTAATAATTAGTACAAATTCATTTTTGTTCCCTGCTGATTTCGGCGAGATTTACTTTGTCATCTCAAATCAACACTCAATTAACTTTGATTAAAGTATAATTTTCAAAGAAAGTTTCTGAGTCATTTAAATATGATTTTTCACCCGAGATTCTACTCATAAATATAAAGATTTCCCGAAATAAGTCAACTGATTTTTTGCGGATTCAGACAGAACAGCCAGGAAAGCTTGCTAAATCTTCATTAGCCAAAGAAGATGATTGGCCATTTAACAATATTTTACAGATTTAAATATAATTTTATTTTTTAAAATGTTTTCATATTTTATATTCAAAAAAATGATGGGTAAATCTATGATTCGAAGGGATTTTATTAAAACAGCGGTTGCGATGGGAACAGGCGCTCTGATCTTGGGCAATCCTCTAAAACTTTTTAGCTCTTCCGGACCTGTACCGGAGGTTGTCTGGGTGAGCGGAGGTGAACCACCGGATCTTCTGGAAAAAGCACTTCAGGGATTTGGCGGGCTGAACAAATTTATCTCCAAAGGCGATATTGTGGTCATTAAACCAAATATCGGCTGGGACCGGGCGCCCCAATTTGCCGCCAATACCAATCCGGACTTGATCGCCGCCCTCATCAAGAGTTGTTTTGATGCCGGTGCTGCCAAAGTAAAAATATTTGACCGTACCTGCAATAATCCCCAGCGCTGTTACCGCAACAGCGAGATAGAAAAAACTGCCCGGGATCTGGGAGCTGATGTTGATCAAATCAGGTCACAGAAATTTAAGAATATCTCTCTGCCGGAAGGCGAAATACTGAAAGAGTGGCCAATCTATCAGGATTATCTGGAGGCGGATAAGGTAATAAATGTGCCCATCGCCAAACACCATTCTATGGCCAGGATGACCGGTGGCCTTAAGAATCTGATGGGAGTTATGGGTGGTAACCGGGGTGAAATCCATAATAAATTCTCTGTCAAAATTAATGATATAAATGCCCATATTTTACCCACTCTGACCATCATAGACGGGTACCGCATTCTCCTGCGCAATGGGCCAAGCGGCGGTAATATCAATGATGTTAAAGTAACCAAAACTTTAATTATGAGTCCCTGTACCGTATCTGCCGATGTACAGGCACTGCAATTATTTAATTTAGAATTAAATGACGTTGCCTATCTGAAGGAGGCTCTGCGCCGTGGCCTGAACAAATATGATCCGGCATCGCTCAAAGTTTTAAAAATCGAAGTCTGATAAGATGGCGCGTGCTCGAAGAATCATTCAAATTTGTTTTTTGGTTTTTTTCGTATTTCTATTTTTGCGAGCAAGATACCCCTATGAGGTAAATCTCCAGAGTGACGTATTTCTGCGATTTTCCCCACTGATCCCGCTCTTTTATTTTATCGATAATCTGAAACTGGCTTATTTCCTGTGGCCGGCACTAATCATCCTGTTACTGACTCCATTCATCGGCCGTTTTTTCTGTGGATGGATTTGCCCGCTAGGTTCATCTCTGGATGTTTTCCACCGCATCTTTCGACGGCGAAAAGAGAACATCAGACTAAAACAAACAAACTGGCCCTGGATTAAATTCGGGGTTTTGTCTGCACTGATACTTCTGGCTGTTTTTTCCATCAATTTATGGGGATATTTTGATCCCCTGGCGTTGCTGACCCGAATCTTCACAGTGCTGCTCTTTCCTTTTACCACACTGATTGTGGAAAATTCATTACTCACTGCTGCGAAAATTCCATATCTCGAATCCGTCAGTTACTCCGTTTATGATGC
>CAZTXJ010000054.1:6113-21122 GCA_964617285.1 uncultured Calditrichaceae bacterium
TGTAAAATGAATGCCATACCGGAATCCGACGTAAAGGAAACCAATAAGGTCGAATGTATCGAATGCTTTAATTGCGGGGAGAAATGCCCGCCTAAATCCAAATCAATTATTTTTCGCTTCAGATTCAGACCATATCTCAGCAAGCCGGATTTAAGCCGCCGACAATTCATCGGCTCAACCCTTACCGGTGTTGCCACTATCGGATTGTTCGGTTTGGTCGGGGAGAATAAAACCGCCCAGGCAAAACTGATCCGCCCACCCGGCGCCCTACCGGAACCCGAATTTTTGGACCACTGTATCCGCTGTCTGGAATGTGTCAGAATTTGTGCTTCCAACGGCAGATGCCTGCAACCGGCCGGCCTGGATCAGAAACTGGTCAATCTATGGACGCCGGTTGCCAACATGCGAGAAGGCTATTGCGAATATAATTGCAACCTGTGCGGCGCCGTTTGCCCGACCGATGCCATTCTCCCTCTGTCCCTGGAGGTCAAACAAAAAACTCCCATGGGGATCGCCTATTTTGATAAAAATTTGTGCATTCCTTTTGTTCGAAATGAGGATTGCATCGTTTGCGAAGAACATTGCCCAACCCCGGATAAGGCAATTAAGTTTGAGCGAAAAGAGGCAATTCTGCCGGATGGTACAACCCGCCTGGTGAAATATCCCTATGTCAGAAGGGATTTATGCATCGGCTGCGGCATCTGCGAAGAAAAATGCCCGATACCAGGTCCACCGGGGGTATTTATTATAAAAGAGAATGAAAAAAGGTGGGAATCATTACCACAAAGTATTTCCTGATGATTGGGTTAAACTGATTCTAATTAAAAATTCCATTTATAACATTCAGGAAATTTTTTCCGCTTCATCAATCAGCATAATCGGGATGTCGTCTTCCACCCGGTATAACAGTTTACATTTATGGCACACCAGTTTTCCGTTTTTATCATTGTCTTTGTCCGGGGTGTATTCCAGATCACCTTTGCATTTGGGGCAGGCAATAATTTCCAGCAATTGTTTATCTAACATAAATACTCCAGATAATATTGGCGATTGCTTATTTTGATTTAGAAGATTTCTCCGTCCAGTAACCCATTTTGGAAAATTTTTCAATCCGTTTATCAATCAGCTCTTTCTTATCCAATTTCTTTAAGCGGATGATCTCGTCCAGTAGATGCTTTTTCAAAATTTTTGCCGCTTCATCATGATCCCAGTGAGCCCCACCGGGTGGTTCTTTCACTATTTTATCGATGATCCCCAGTTCCAGTAGATCCGGTGCGGTTAACTTCATCACCTCTGCCGCCTGGGAGGCTTTGGCATTGTCCCGCCAGAGGATCGCGGCACAGCCTTCCGGAGAAATCACCGAGTACCAGCAATTTTCCAGCATCAGGATAACATCCCCCACCCCAATTCCCAGGGCGCCACCGGAAGCCCCTTCACCAATGATAGCGATGATAATCGGTACCGGCAATCGGGCCATTTCGAACAGATTTCGGGCTATCGCCTCAGCCTGCCCCCGTTCCTCCGCCTGAATTCCCGGGTAGGCGCCAGGTGTATCCAGCAGTGAAATCACCGGCATATTAAATTTAGCAGCCAGACTCATAACCCTCCGGGCCTTCCGATAACCCTCCGGATGAGCCATTCCAAAGTTGCGATACAAATTTTCCTTTACATCCCTGCCCTTCTGATGGCCGATAATGGCAACTCTCTGATCGTCCAGGAAACCTATTCCCGAGACTATCGCCGGATCATCCGAATAATATCGGTCTCCATGCAACTCAAAAAAATCGGTTACCATCCTTTTGATATAGTCCAGGGTATATGGGCGATCGGGATGCCGGGCCAACTGCACCCTTTGCCACGGGGTCAGTTTGGAATAAATTTCTTTTTGTAAGGTGTTTGCTTTTCGGTTCAATCGCTTGATGTCCTCGGAAAGATCCAAACTGGTTTCCCTGGCATAGTCTTCCATTTCAATGATCTTTTTTTGCAATTCCACCACTGGTTTTTCGAAATCCAAAACCATGCGAAAAGTTTTTTTCAACATAAAAAATTCCTCTGGCTAATACCGCCCGAATAAACTCCACAATTTTAACTTCCAGACCACAAATACGGCTTCCATAATAATGCGTTTGGACATTTTGGAAGCACCCTCGGTTCGGTCATGAAAGATAATAGGAATTTCTTGAATTTTAAACCCCCTTTTCCAGGCTTTAAAATTCATTTCAATTTGAAATGAATAACCGCTCGAACTGATTTTCTCCAGCGGTATAGCCTCCAAAACCCGCCGGTTAAAACACTTGAAGCCACTGGTACAGTCATGAATCGGTAAACCGGTAATAAAGCGGGTATATTTACTGGCCATTACACTGATAAATAATCGGATCAACGGCCAATTAATTACATTTACCCCGGTAAGATAGCGGGAACCGATCACCAGATCGGCTTTATTCATGGCTGATAGAAAATTGGGGATTTCTCTGGGATCGTGCGACAGATCGGCATCCATTTCAAAAATATACTGATAATCCCGCTCCAGCGCATACCTGAATCCGGTGACGTATGCTGTTCCCAGTCCCAGTTTTCCCGACCGCTGAATCATAAAAAGTGAGTTTTGTTTTTTCATATACCGCTTGATGAATTCTGCCGTGCCATCAGGAGAATTGTCGTCTATTATCAGAACATCCAAATCATCGACGCCCAGCCCAAACACCACATCCAATACCTTCTCAATATTTTTAATCTCATTGTATGTCGGTATAATAACCAATACACGATTCAGATTTTTATCCATTCTTCTGCAATTTCCATCTTAAAAATATCAGAGATTCTTCAACCGAGCGAGGCGTATAATACAATTTTTTTTCTGCCAAGTCAATTTTTAAACCACCTCGGGATGGTCGGTTTGCAGCCTGCCCGAGTTCTTTGGTTTCGATCGGGGTGACCAATTCCTCCGGTTTATTAAAAATGCCGCAGATCTTCAGAGCAAAATCGTAGCGGTTCAGATAATCCCGCCCAGCCAGATGATACTTGCCCAATGCTGCCTGTTCAATTATCAGCTGACTCCCCAGAGCAAGGTCTTCCGCTAAGGTTGGATTGTTAAACTGATCTGTTACCACCCGAATTTCTTTATTGTTCTCCAGATTTTCTAAAACCCAGAGAAAGAAATTTTTTTTCACTTCTACACCACTGCCATATAAAACACAGGTTCTGACGATGGTAAAGGGAAGGCCAACCTGCTGCAGGACATTTTCCGAGGCCAGTTTTGATTTTCCATAATAACCAATGGGATTAGGACGAGCATTTTCGTCATAGGGGCCTTCTTTGCCATCAAAAACATAATCAGTTGAATAATGAACCAGGTGAATATCCAGATTCCTGGCAACCTTGGCCAGATTTTCCACGCCCTTCACATTTACCTGCCAGCACAATTCTTTGTCCTTTTCGCATCCATCCACATTGGTAAAAGAAGCAGCGTTTAGAATCGCTTCCGGATTAAAATCTTTGATGAGGTCTTTACATTTCTGGGTATTGGTAATATCCAGCTTTTGGTAGGTCCAACCCTCTTCGGCCAAAAATGAGTGTTTTTCCAGACCGGTTCCTAATACTTCATATTTCTCTTTAAATACCTGAATCAGGGCCTGGCCAAGTAAGCCATTTGCCCCGGTGATAATAACTTTTTTCATAATTAATATTTTTTACTCATTAAACTCTTTAATTTTTGACGGAAGCAGATCCATCTCATCGGTTCCTTTCAGCAAACAATTAGCCGCTCCCGCTTTATTGGCAAACTCCAGCGCCTGGTTGATATCGTTGGTCTTCAAGTATCCCCAGACAAAAGCGGCACCAAATACATCTCCGCATCCGGTAGTATCTGCAATATGAGATAAAGCAAACCCAGAAGTGTACTTATGCCGGATCTTTTTATCCTTATGGTAAATCATCCGGGCACCCTCACGACCCAGGGTTATGATCAGGACCTGATCTTTTTTAAAGTACTGCTCATAGAACGCCAGATAGTGCATGGAATTATCAGTAATTATTTCAAATTCTCTCTGATTCATCTGAATGAATTTTGATCCCTGCATCCAGTTTTTGATGTCATCCGGGCGCCGGGGAAAGCGTCGTCCCATTTCATCAATTCCCATTACCAGAAAATGGACATCCAGATACATCCGGTCGTATTTCTTTCGGCTCAGCTTTTGATATGCCTTGTACGACAGATCCCAACCAGTAATCAGATTTACCAGATAAAAATCCAGGGAGAGAAAAGGTTTGATCTGCTTCCATTCCAGCGGCGGGAAATTCAGCAGTGCCTGTTCCACCCGTTCTTCCGGCGATTTATACTCTAAAATCACTTTATGATTTTTCTGATCGAGTAAATATAAGCCGGATTGATCTACATTTGCGTTTTTATCGATCACGGATTCGAACGGATTGGTTAAATCGTTACCAATAAAAGATACCGGGTATAGCGCGATCTCATCTCCTCCGAATTCCGATAAAGCTGAGGTAGTATAAAAAATTCCACCGAGACTTTGGATAGGTGCCCCGCCAAAGGGAAGAATAAGATCCCGGTTGATTGTCCCAATTACTGCAATTTTCATCCGGGAATCCGACATTTATTCTGTTTAAACGCTTCCAATTTGCCGGAAACTTTGTCATCGTACCGGGCAATGATCTGGGCGGCAAAAATCGCCGCATTCCTTACTCCTGCCTTTCCAATGGCCATGGTAGCCACCGGAACGCCCGCAGGCATTTGTACAATTGAATAAAGCGCATCCTGGCCCTTGAGTGGACCGGCTTCAAGCGGAACCCCGATAACCGGAAGTTTGGTAAAAGCAGCTACTACGCCCGGCAGATGCGCTGCCATACCAGCGCAGGCAATAATGACCTCAAATTTATTTTTCTCGGCGTTTGTGGCAAACTCCTGAACCAGCTCCGGCGTGCGGTGTGCCGAGCGGACAAACAGCTCCGTCTGAATCCCGAAATACTCCAAAAACGGCAATGCTTCTTCTACCACCGGTTTATCTGATTCGCTTCCCATAATGATGGCTATTTTTCGCACAGGTCGATCCTCTATTGTTTGTTTCCTGGTTCTTTCTGAACATTAAAGGTATAAATCAAAACATCGAGCTGATCCAGGTATGGGACTTTTCTCTTCCCGATTGCCTGGACATAGTAATCGAGCATATAAATTCTGTTGGTTTCAGAATCAATAAAAGTTATATCGCGAAAAGGCCCGCCCACCTGCAGACTGTCATTTTTCCAGGTGCCTTCCAGTTTAATGGCATTCCATCCTTTAAAATTGATGGAGAAAGCCTGGGTCTCCTCTTCGACAACTTTATCCCCATGAAATACTTTTTTAGCTAACCGATTCCGCTCATCAATAATCCAGCGCGAGGTGAGTTGAAAAGTATCCGGCTTGGGTAACCAGTGGACCAGAATTGAGCGATCCGGATCGAAACGCCGGATCCAGACATAATTTTCCTGCAGGCTCTCATCGGCGATAAAATAATCGTGCTGCACCCGCATGGTGAATGGAAAATGATCGGCAATATATTTCTCCAACTTCTTTTGCTCCATATGCTCAAACATTTCATCCCGCAACCGGGTAAAGTAGTATTTTCTAAAATCCTGATAGGCCAGTTCTCCCAGGTCAATTATTTTTTGGATCATGTCATCCACCGAATTGGCCACAAAAAACAGGACATACTGATCTCGGACCCAGACATCTTTTTTGGGGATATAAAAGTATTTTCCGGTTTTCACCCCTTCAATGATATCCTTATTCAACAAACTCTTTACGTTTTCGGAAACCGGATCATTGGAATTTAACCTTCCGAGGATAAAAATATTTTTTGACTTTTTATAGGCATTAAATTTATCAAACGGCACCCATCTTAAAAGATATTCCCTTTCCATGATCGGTGTGCGGACATACTTGCCAAAAATATTATTCAAAGGTTCTTCATAAAGTGGCCAATCCGTAGAATCCGCAAAAACATAAACAATATCATCATCCCCTACCGCGGTACCCATCGTTCCGCAATTGTAGGCGATAAAAATAATCGATGCTAAAACGAGTATTAAGGTGATTGGTTTAAAATATTTCATATCGCGTTTCCTTCTTCTAGTTCTGGTGTTTTAAGACCTTTATGTCTATAAAATAGGAAAAAAGCGCCACCAATAAAACTAACAATTATGGGAATTATGGTCACCGAAAAAGAAAGTGACAGGATCTGAGCCGGATGTAATCCCCGCCTCAGCAGGAGCAACATGTATCCACTATCCCGCACACCAAGTCCATTTATTGAAGGTAATAATCCAATGACAAAAGTAATAGGTACGACCAGACACAGATATCCAAAAGAAATTTCAGTGAGATTCAGTGCACGCGCTAAAACATAATTCATAACAATTAACATAAATTGAGCCAGGAGAGAGAAAATATAGGTTCCCAAAAGAATACCCTTTTTATCCCGGTAATAATGAAGCGTATCGAATACTTTGGTAATTTTATCGCCCAGGTCATAAAAAGTGAACAGCGACAATATTCCATTGAAACGCCGATATAACCTTCGGCTCATGACCACGGCAATAAACATGGCGATAATCAAACTAAGGAATATGGTAATATAAACGATTTTTCTGGTCCGGAAATAATCGGTGAGCCAGTAGAATGAAACAATGGCAAAAGAGAGGGTAGCCAATAACCCAATTAGTCTTTCCAGAAATACAGTTCCGATACTGGCACTTTTATTACCACTGGTCTGGGAGAGGTAATATGCCCGGCTCAAGTCACCGCCGATACTGGTCGGCAGAAAGTTGTTAAAGAAAAATCCAATAAAGTAGAAGATGGCCAATTTGCTGTATTTGACCTTCATACCATAAGAACGGGTTAAAAACTGCCACCTGGCTGCCATTAATAATACCGAGAGAACAAAAACAAACATGGCCAGAAATATTGAGGAAGCATCCAGGCTTTCCAATGCCTGCACTATTTTCCGGATATCAGCGATATAAAGTAGATAAATTAATAATCCTACACTGATAATTACTCGGAGAATATTTAAAATTACTTTCTTCATAGATAACAGATTATTCTATGCCGGTTACGATGATAAAGATTCTCATCTGATTATTTATCTACAAAATGAAGATGAGGAGGGTATTCCTCCTCATTCTCAAATACTGATCCTGGCGTATTCCCGGACAATTTTATCAGCAGATTTACTTCTGGTTATTTTCCTTCGCCAATTTTTGGCGATACTCATTCAGACGGTTCTGTGCACCTTTGTCGTTGGGATTACTCTTAAGCCAGTCTTCCAGAATATCGATTGCCTTCTGATAATCCTTGTTTCTGCCGTACAAGTCCACCAGATATCCCTTGGCCTGGGTATTGTTGGGATCTGCCTGCAACACTTCTTCAAAGGCTTTCTGGGCAGCATTATAGACCTGTAAATTGGTCAGGATTTTTCCCATTTCATCCAAATCCCGCAGGGAATAATTATCCGGATTCAGACTGTCCACTGGAATAATTCCCGAATAAATACCATATGCTTCCATGTAATATTTAATTGCCCGATTTGTGTAAGGGATCACCGAAGGTGGCATAACTTCATTCGCTTTGGTAATCAGACTGGCGATTTTTTCCTGATCATTCTGACTGGCATAATAGTTTGCCAACTGAATAAATGCTGAACGGTAGTTTTGCAACAGGGCAATAATATTGTCATTATAATAGACATTCGGATTATTCAGATTGCGGTATTGATACTTGTTCATCAGGTTGTCGTAAAGCACATCTGCATCGATAGACCAGTTTGGAATGGTGGTTATTTTAAAAGCCAACCCATCCATGCGCAGATACCGTTGCAAACCATCCAGCATATTGTCCCGGGATACGGTAACCGCAAAGTAGAGAGGCTTTCGGAAATCATTGGCATAAAGCGTATTAAGGATCAAATAATCCTGCACCCGCAGGTAGCGACCAAATATTTTAGGACCCAGGTCAAATTCCATAGAGGTACTGACTTCAGGTGTTCCCAGATGAAAGGTCTCTTTGTACTCTTCGCTTTCCCGATCTACCACCAACTTGGGGACTTCTATTTTAATCTTCCTTTTCTCCGGCCAGGGAACAGGCATAATTTTATCAATTTCCGCATCGGATAAAGAAATTGGCACCTTTGGTTCCTTATGTTTCAACTGGGAGATGTACCAGTTGGTATTGAGTAAACTTAGATTGGCTACCCGAACATCGCGGCGAACCTCCGGTACCTCCTGCAAATACCAGAGCGGGAAGGTATCATTATCACCATTGGTGTAAATAATCCCGTTTTCCTGGCAAGTCTGCAATAAATTGTAAGAATAATCCCAGGCAACGTAGTTGCCGCTCCTATCGTGATGATGAAAGTTTTTTATCAAAACTTGTACCGGAGAGATAAGAAATAACACCGCGGAAAGCGATAGTGGTACAAACGATTTAATGGCCGATTCCTGGGTTTGTTTGGAAAACCATTCCAGGATGGCTGCGGCACCAATCCCGATCCAGATGGAGAAGGCGAAAAAAGATCCCACATAACTGTAATCCCTTTCCCGGGGCTGTGGATCCGGCTGGTTAAGATATATGATGATGGCCAGACCGGTCATGAAAAACAGGGCAAAGACAGCCAGGCCATATTTCCAGTCCCGCTTAAAATGATACCACGCACCCAATAGACCAAGAAGAAGGGGAATACCAAGAAATTTTGTCCAGCTAAAACTATCAGTGGTATCACTCTCACCCATAAAATTCCATAAAAAATACCGGGTATACATCTTCTGCACCTGATAATTCCAGAAAAAATCCCAGACGCTGGAATATTGTTTTCCGTTGGGCGAATCTGCCAGAACTTTGGAACGATCGAGAGTATGCTCCCCGTACTGCTCCCGGTTCATATAACTGATAAATTTTTCGATAGTCTCCGGATTATTTTCATCTATATCGGGATCCAGGTTCGAACGAATATAAATAGTGGCGTAAGTGGAATACCCGATAACTACCAAAAGAATCGATGTGATAAGCAGAGCTGCAATATTTTTCTTGTTATTAACCGTGTAGGCCAGCAAAATTACTAAAACAACTATGGAGAGTAAAAGTCCGAAAAATCCTCCCTTTTCCGCAACCAGGGGTATCCCCTGCACTACACCGGGATAAATAAGACCAGTCAACAATGAACCAATCAGCACCAGAAAAATAAAAGTGGTTCGGTTTATCGGATATTTCTTATAATAAATAATCATAAATACCATCGGCAATGCCAGTACATTCAGCAAATGCACACCCACTGCCAGACCAATCAGGTACATGATAAAAAGAAGGTATTTTTCATTCCCTATTTCTTCAGATCTTTCGCTCCAGAACATGATCAGCCAAACCACCAGGGAAGTAAAAAGCATGGACGGGGCGTACACTTCTGCTTCTACCGCATTGAACCAGAAACTAGTGGTGAACGCAAAGGTAAGCGCACCAATCATGCTTCCAATAAAGGGGACATAACGCATAAAACCATTATTTTCTTTAAGGTACGCCTTAATCATGATCACCGTGGTCATATACAGAAACATCACAGTAAAGGCACTGGAAAGTGTGGAGATCAAATTTACCCTCTTGGCGATATCCGCAAAAATGGGAATCATGCTGAATATCCGGCCTACCAGCAAATAAAGCGGTGCACCCGGGGGATGGGGTACGGCCATGCGGTAAGAGCAGGCGATAAACTCACCACAATCCCAGAATGAAACTGTAGGTGCAATAGTCAGATAGTAAATAATAAAACTAAAAAGAAAGACAAAGGCGGCAAATATTCTATTGAGTTTTCGATCGTTCATCCGAACTTGAACTCCTTCTTTTAAAATTTCAGGTTTTGACTGAAAATAAATGATTGATTCTCTTTAATTGTAAAACATTCTTGCGTCCACGGATAAAATATTCCCAGGTGATACTCCCGGGATAAACCAGTCGGAAAATATCCCGGTCCTTAACATTCCTCATTTGCTGGACTTTTTTACGACTTTTAAACACGAGCGGTACATGGGAAATGAGCCAGGAATAGGCCCGCAATATTGACCAGCTCTTTTTGAATTTACCTTTGATTAGTTCAAATAATAACGCACTAAAATCCATACACAAACGTGGTAAAATAATTCTGGTTAAATTAACCATACTTAGGTTTTTTGCCAAAAGAAAAATATTGTTTCGGAAATTCCAGTAGGCCTTTTGGGGATTATCCATTGATAATGTCCCTCCCCCTTTATGCCAGACCCTGGATTCCGGAATACAATATATTTTTTTCCCGGAAAGATGGATTCTCCAGCATAAATCGATCTCTTCCATGTGCATGGTAAAATTTTCATCCAGGATACCAATTTTATCAAGAATATTCTTCCGCACAAAAAAACAGGCTCCGGTGGACCAGAAAATTTCTATATCTGTATCGTACTGGCCGCGGTCTTCTTCCAGTTCAAAGAAAAGCCTGCCTCGCATGAATGGATAACCATAACGATCAATAAATCCGCCAGCTGCTCCGGCATATTCAAACTTTTGAGAATCGTTTAAATCGAGCACTTTGGGTTGACCGGCCACCATATCCGGCCGGTTTTGGAAAGCCTGAATTACCGGTCCCAGAAAATTCGCATCGACCACCACATCGTTATTCAAAAGGCAGATTATTTCACCCCGGGCAATTTTAATACCCTCATTATTGCCCCGGGCAAACATATAATTTTCCGTATTTTGAAGAATTTTAACTCCGGGATAATTTTTCCGGACAAATTCCACACTGTCATCCACTGAAGCATTATCCACCAGAATGAGTTCTACCGGTGAATAACTTATTTTTGCAAGAGAATTGTACAGAAGTTCAAGGTAAGCACGTCCGTTATAATTAACAGTTATTATCGATACAAGTGGATTTTGACTGACTTCTGGCATGGTGAGAATTTACCGACTCCGGACTTTCAATTTTTAAAAATACTTCTTTTTCTAACATCACAAAAGGCCATAAATATCTAAAGGTTTTGAGGTTGAATCAAGATTAAAAAATATGATTATATGAATTCCTGGTTGTACAGAATATCAAATAAAGCTCGTCTTTAAAATATAAGATTAAACTGCCTCGATATTTTTTTCGGTAATTTCAGTTTTTTTGGGACTTTTCCTCGGTGGAAGAACCACTCTCATCGGTATCCTTCCCTGCGCTAACATAACTTAATTTCAAATCGGAGATAGTTTGGGATAAAATCCGGGCCTCTTCTTCCCCCAAATTTCCTTTTGTTTTGATTTTCAACATGTCCAACATGTCAATGATAACCTTAACCAAATTCAGATTCTTTTCAATCTTATCCGTCACCGGATTTTTCAATTTCCCCAGGCTTACCCAGGCCTGCATTTGATATTGTTGAATCAAAGTGATAAAGAGCGCCTCATTTTTTTGTTCTTCAGTCAGGGTTTCCATAATTTCGCTCCAATTCTTAATTAAACTTGAAATTCAGTAAGGTTCATGGAATAAATTTCTTTTAATAATTTCCAATTTAAATTATTTTATGAATCCAAAATTGATTATCATAATATAATTCAGGAATTATAAATTTACCAGGTGTCAATGGAAGAGTTACTTCAAAATAAATCTTTAGTTGGTTTGAGCAGAGCTGAATTATCCGGGTTGCTTCATTCCTGGGATCAGCCGGAATACCGGGCAAAGCAAATCTATAAATGGCTGCATCACCAAAATGTGGATGGTTTCGATGAAATGACCAATCTTTCCAAATCCTTGCGCAACCGGCTGTCAGAAAATTTTAGGCTAAAAACCCTCTTGCTCCATCAACGGGAAATTGCCGCCGATGGCACGGAAAAATATCTCTGGAAACTTTACGATGACCGATTTATCGAAAGTGTTCTGATCCCGGAAACCAGAAGAAACACCATCTGTATTTCCTCCCAGGTTGGTTGTTCGCTGGGATGCAAATTTTGCGCTACCGGAACCATGGGACTGATAAGAAACCTGACCACCGGTGAGATTGTTGAACAGGTTTTACAAATCAAAAAGTTAAGCAAACATCGCATAACCAATGTGGTATTCATGGGCATGGGTGAACCATTTATGAATTATCACCGGTCAGTTCAGGCCGCCCAAATACTGGGCGATCCGGAAGGATTGGCTATTGCCGGTAAGAGGATTACCATCTCCACCAGTGGTGTTGCTCCTAAAATAATTCAATATGCTGATGAAAAGCTTCCTTTCGGTCTGGCTATTTCACTCCATGCACCAACACAGGAACTAAGGGAAAGCATAATGCCAATCGCTAAAAAATTTCCACTTGATGAATTATTGGAGAGTGCAAAATATTATACCAGTGCCAAGAAGCGTAACCGGATAACTTTTGAATATGTTCTGCTTCATGGAATCAACGACTCGGTTCAACAGGCCAAAGAACTGATAAAATTATTAAGCCCCTTACGATGCAAATTAAATCTCATTCCCTGCAATCAGAATGATCTGGGTTATGTTCCTCCCTCTGATGAAGAGGTGAATAGGTTTGCCCAAACTCTAATGCAGGCACCATTTGCGATAACGGTACGAAAGAACAGAGGCGAAGACATCACCGCAGCCTGTGGTCAACTGGCGGTAAAAACAGTTGAAAAAGTTATTTACATGAAATAGTCAGAGGAAATAACAAAAATTTTTGATGAATTACATCATCTTCTTTCTTTTCAGCATATATCTGATCAATGCCCGGTCAAATGGTTCATCGGTAAGGAGATTTTGAAAATCGATCTGAAAATTGCGACATTCTTTTTGTAAAGTATCATAAAACTCATCAATCCGTTGCCGATAACGCTCCCTCAAAAAAAAGGGTTGTGTTTTTACCTTTTCACCAGTCTCCATATCCACAAAAGTCACATCCTGCTTAAAATCAAATAATTTGTCCTGCGGATCCAAAATATTGAAGACCAGTATTTCGTGATCATAATGTCTAAAATGCTTCAAACCCTGCAAAATCTTCTCCGGCTCTTCATAAAGAAATTCGGTGAGCAATATGATCAGTCCCCGGCGTTTGATCTTCTCGGCCAATTCATGGAGCGTTTCACTGACATTTGTGGTTTGTCTTTCTAATTTAATTTCATTTAATTCCTTGAGGATAAATTGCAGGTAACCGGAAGTAGATTTAGGGGGCAGAAAACGATGTATTTTATTGGAAAAAGTTGCTAAACCTACGGCATCTCTCTGTTTTATCAATAAATAAGACAAAGCGGCTGCCAGATAAGTGGCGTATTGAATTTTGGAGATCTTATTACTGGCATACCCCATTGAGCCGGAGATATCCAGAATAAGATAGGCTTTCAGATTTGTTTCTTCTTCGTACTGTTTTATATAGAAACGATTTGTCCGGCCGTATACCTTCCAGTCAATATCCCGGATATTATCACCCGGCATGTATTGCCGATGTTCGCTGAATTCTACGCTAAATCCATGATAAGGACTCTTGTGCAGACCAACCAAAAATCCCTCAACAATAAATTTGGCTATTAACTCCAAATTCTTTATCGTCGAAACGACTTCAGGCTGCAGATATTTTTGAAAATCAAGATTTCTTTGTTCCATCCATTTCCCACTTGCTATGCTAACAGATCAAAAGTAAGAAATTATTTTAGCCGCTAAAATTATTATTTAACTTAACCTGTAACTTTGAAAATAATCAATACATCCAATGCTCGGATATATGAACAGGAAAAAGGAGTTTTAGAATGACCAAGAAAAAACATTATAAGGTAATTGTGATTGGATCCGGTGCTGCCGGACTTACTGCTGCATTATATGCCTCCCGGGCAAATCTGGAACCACTGGTTATAGAAGGTATCCAACCAGGAGGTCAGTTGACAATTACCACTGAAGTGGAAAATTTCCCCGGATTTCCCGAGGGGATTCAAGGACCCGAATTAATGGACCGCATGCACAAACAGGTCGAAAAATTTGGAACCGAATTTCTATACGGAACGGTCACCAAAGCAGATCTTTCCAAAAAACCATTCGAATTAGATGTGGAAGGAAATATTTTAACCTGCGATGCACTGATAATCGCCTCAGGCGCCAGCGCAAAATTATTGGGTCTGGAATCCGAATCAAAACTTATGGGACACGGCGTATCTGCCTGTGCTACCTGCGATGGATTCTTCTTTACCGGGAAAGAAATAGTAGTCATCGGCGGTGGGGATTCTGCCATGGAAGAGGCTACCTTCCTGACAAAATTTGCTTCCAAAGTTACCATCATTCACCGGAGAGATGAATTGCGTGCTTCGGCCATTATGGAGGAAAGAGCCAGAAAGAACCCAAAAATAGAATTTCTATGGAATAAACAGGTTATTGAATTTTTAGGATCGACAGAAGCGGGTTTGAGCGGCGTTCGTTTGAAGGACACCGTGACTGGGGAAGAATTGGATTTTAAATGCCAGGGCGCTTTCCTGGCCATCGGACACGTCCCAAATACCGAAGTGTTTAAAGGTCAGATTGAGGTGGACAAGACCGGTTATATTTTAACCAAAGGTAAAAATAGCAAAACCAATATAACCGGAGTATTTGCTGCCGGGGATGTGCAGGATTCTGTTTATCGCCAGGCGATTTCAGCAGCCGGTACCGGTTGTATGGCCGCCCTGGATGCGCAGCATTACCTGGAAGAACTGGAATTTCAAAACAGTTAGATTTTAGTAGCAGCAAATTAATTAAATAGCCTGATAAATTTGATTTTATCAGGCTATTTTTTTATCCAAGGTCAGCCAAGAGACACAAATTTCAAAGAATCTACATCATCACTTATTTTCTAAAATACTAATTATTTCCTGATTTTGCGGAAACCGATGTTGTTGCTTTTTAGAAAAAATAAGTTTTCCATCCACAACTACTTCAAATACTCCGCCTCCTGATCGAATGAGTTCGCACTTCTTACCAAATTTCTTCTCAATAGCCTCTGCCAGAC
>CAZTXJ010000055.1:0-11864 GCA_964617285.1 uncultured Calditrichaceae bacterium
CGAAAAGTTATAAACCATTGACTCAAACAGATCTAAACCAAAAACACAAATACTATAGGATAACTAGTTTTAGGGTTGCACAGGGTTGCAGTTTTATTTGTTTTGTGAGAAGCTGAATGATGGAAACGCAAGGCACTACTATTATTGGACTTGTTTGGTTAAGGAGAAGGAACCATTTTCAGCCTTACCGCCGGACTCAAAATCCGGTGGGGGTGATACTTCGTGTGGGTTCGAGTCCCACCTCCGGCACAAATAAAATTAAAGAAGAAATATTAAAGATTAAATTCTTTGGTCGCAGCTTAAATGGCGCTCTATATAGCGTCAATTTTTTTACTTTTAATACCGGTTTTATGTAAATCAAACTGACTATATATTTAAATTATATTTTGAAGATGTATAAACCATTCTGTAAAGCCTGATGAAAATAATTCGTTATTTAATTCTCTGCTTTCTATTTATTCTTACCCACTGCTCAAAAAATAACCAACCGAAATCAATCAATATCGCCACCGTGAATGGAATAAATATAAAATTAGAAGATTTTAGGAATTTTTATGAATTAGATCCGAATTTTGGAATCGATTCCGTGGGATATCCGGCATTACTTGATGAATTATATCAATACATAGATCATAAATTAGCCTTTCGGTTTGCCGAAAAGGACGGGTTTCTGAACGATTCTCTTTTGCGCAAATCAGTAGCCTGGGAGACTCGTCAGGCAATTTTACGACAACTCTTCAGGGATATGGTTTCAAAGAAAATCAGTATTACTGAACAGGAATTAAAGGAAGAATTTATCAGGGGAAATATACAGGTACATGTACGTCATCTTTTCAGTACCGATTCTGTTCAAGCAAATAGATGGTATAACGAACTTAAAAAAGGAAAAAGTTTTGATAAATTGGCAAAAGTTGCATTTACTGATACAATATTGGCCAATAATGGTGGCGATCTTGGCTGGATCAATTTAAGTTCACTTGACGAAAATTTTGCCAGAGGAGTTGAAGTACTCACTAAGGATGAAATTTCAAGACCCATTAGAACCAAATGGGGATATCACATTGTCCAATTAATAGACCGAAAAGAAAATTTGCTTCTAAAAGACAGTGATTTTATTCAGAAGAGGAAAGCAATTGAGAAAAAAATAAAGGTCCGGAAGGAAAATGAGTTATCAAACATCTATATTAAATCATACATTGGAGAATTGAATCCGCAACCCGATACAAAAACATTCAGATTGTTATGGCAAGGTATAGCTTCTTCAGAAGCAGAGAATAAAAGATTGTCATCCACAACTTCCTTTACCAATAATTTAATTAATGAACTACAGATAAAACTTAAAAATCACATGAACGATATTCTGATAAAATATAAGGGGGGAAAGGTTACTTTGAATGAATATCTTTCTGCCCTAAAAAAAATCCCGGTCAGCGAACGCCCAAGATTTCAAACGGTTCGTCAATTATCAGATAAAATTGGCGTTTGGATCAGAGACGAGTTGTTATTGAAAGAGGCATTGAAACATAAATTACAAAATCACCCCACCGTTCAAAAAGAGGTTAAAGAAATTAATGAAAATCAAAGTTATTACTTCTTAATACAAAAAGAAATGGAATCAATTACAATTCCTGAAAATATAACGAAATATTTTAAAGAGAATGATAAAAAAGAACCAGAAAATCTGCCAAATATGAGACGCTTTCATACAATACAGGAATGGCTCTGGTGGAAAGCTCAAACCAAATTACATCAGCAATTAAGTGATGATAAACCAGTTATAAAAATTGATTATGATGAATTGAAACGTGAAAATTCCAGAATAGACTGGAAAAACCGCATCAGAATGATGGTTGTCCAAAATCCATCCTGATACCAAAACAATACTGTTCATTCTATTTCTGAAAGATTTTTATTCTAAAGATTTAACCAAGATTTTTTGCTTTCCGGATTATAAAGAACTAATACTCATTAATACAATAGCCATTTTGGAATTAAACGTTTAACTAAAAGCTTATTTATTAAAACGTGTTAGAAAGATTAATTTGAATTATTTTTTTAAAATATTCTATATTCCAATAAAAAAGTATTGACAAAATAGATTTGAATGATTATATTCACAAAGTTAAACGTTTAACTTATCATACCATGCCATCAACAATAAAAGATGTTGCTAAAAAAGCAAATGTCTCAATCGCTACGGTTTCCTTAGTTATCCATAATAATAAAAGAATTTCTACCGAGACCAAAAAGAAAGTCAAAAGAGCGATAAAAGAACTCGATTATCATCCCACACGTTCTGCCATGGGTCTGGTTTCCCGAACAAGCGGAAATATAGGTTTTATTCTTACCGAAGATCACTTCTCCAGATCAGAACCGTTTTATACAAAAATATTTTTAGGGACTGAATTTCAGGCAAGAGAAAATGAATATTACGTTTTATTAACAACCATTCCTTCGAACTCTTGCCCGGATAGTAAAATTCCACGATTTCTATTGGAAAAAAATGTTGATGGGATTATTCTTGCCGGAAAGGTACCACCAAATTTTATTGAGAAACTGAAAAGATTTAAAATACCAACAGTATTTGTAGATTATTTTCCCAATAACGGAAGCTATCCTACGGTTATGGTAGATAATATTAACGGTGGATTTCAATCAACAAATCATTTGATTTCTTGTAATCATAATAAAATTGCATTTATCGCAGGGGATATAGAACACCCCAGTATTTCGGAGCGGTTTCAGGGATATAAAATGGCACTTGAAAAAGCCAAGATACCTTATACACCTTCGTTGGCAGTTGTGGATGAGCCACATCCTTCTCGTGAATGCGGCTATTCTGCCATAAAAAAACTTCTTAATAAAACAAATGATTTTACTGCAATCTTTGCCTGTAATGACGCTATGGCGCTAGGTGTTCTTCAATATTTAAAGGAAAAGGGTGTAAGCGTGCCTGGTGATAAATCACTCATTGGCTTTGATGATGTTGAATCAGATTTATCACTAGATCCTCCTCTGACCACCATGAAAGTACCAAAGGTTGAAATGGGTATTGAGGCCACTAAACTAATGCTGGAAATCCTTCGAAAAAAATCCAATGGACTCAGAAAAATTCTTATTCCGACTGAGCTTGTTGTTAGAAAATCAACCTGTGTATATCAAAATTAATTCAAGGTAGGGATATTTTAGAATTTTTTCAGATATTGTATTTTTTAATTTACTTAAGTTCAACTTAATTAAGGAGGCCTGTTATGAGAAGATTTTTTTACTTCTCTCTATTTTGGGTTATTTTAAGTTTTCTTTTCATTGGGTCCTTGTTGGCTCAACCTAATCGCCTTCCCAACGGTGATTTTGAGACATATGCGCCAGCCTTTTGGGAAGAGTATAATGGTGGATTATCGGGAGTTCAGTTGACCTGGGCGGACGATGAGGCGGCCCCGAACCCCTGGGCGCCGGTCGGCGTGGACGTACCGAGCTATCGATCCTTTAAAGTAGAGAAGAGTTCAACGACTACGGACGCGGCAGGTTGGAAGAGCGTCAACAATTCGGATCTCTACTGGAACAATGCCTCGGGTAATATACTGTACACTTTAAGTTTTTATGCCAAGACCAGCGGGGTGAATACCAATCCTTCCGGCCAGGATGCCATGATTGGGGTGTGGTATCGGTTTTATGCAAGTAGCGCCCTGATTGGTGAGCAGTTTGTGGCTTTAGATCAAACGACGGCGAGCACGGATTGGACAAAATATACCGGGGCCTTAACATTGAGTGGTGAGCCGGATGAGGTTTATGCCTATGCGGTGATGGAGATGAATGCGACCGGCACGGTATGGTTTGATAATATTGATTGTGGGACGGATCCATGGTCGATGGGCATCTTCAATGGGGACGCTGAAACACCGGTTGGTTGGATGTACTGGACGGATTCGGCGATGCCGAACTTTGCCTCATTGGTGACCGATACGGTACACAGCGGCAGTCACAGTGTGTTGCTTTATGAGAAAGACAACGAATCGGATGAGATGGTATATTATAGTGCGCCAATACCTGCCCAAGCGGATAAATGGTATCGTTTAAGTGTATGGGTAAAAACCGATAGTGTCAATACCGATTCAACCTGGTATCCGAGCAATGCGACACCGGAATTCTTTGACCACCGAATGGGAATCTGCTTTTTCTTCCACATGGGAGATATTGAGCATTCCTGGGATTTAACCGGAGGAGATCAGTTCTTCTATATTAATCAGAGAGATGAAGCTACAGGATGGACCCAGTATGTGGTGGTTGCAAAAGCTCCGGTTGATGCAACCGGACTTAGTATTCGTGCCCGTTTTAATAATTATCCTACAGGATATGCCTGGTATGATGACTTTATGGTCGAAAAATTGGAGGATGCGCCCAATGTTCTTCCCAACGGTGATTTTGAGACATATGCGCCAGCCTTTTGGGAAGAGTATAATGGTGGATTATCGGGAGTTCAGTTGACCTGGGCGGACGATGAGGCGGCCCCGAACCCCTGGGCGCCGGTCGGCGTGGACGTACCGAGCTATCGATCCTTTAAAGTAGAGAAGAGTTCAACGACTACGGACGCGGCAGGTTGGAAGAGCGTCAACAATTCGGATCTCTACTGGAACAATGCCTCGGGTAATATACTGTACACTTTAAGTTTTTATGCCAAGACCAGCGGGGTGAATACCAATCCTTCCGGCCAGGATGCCATGATTGGGGTGTGGTATCGGTTTTATGCAAGTAGCGCCCTGATTGGTGAGCAGTTTGTGGCTTTAGATCAAACGACGGCGAGCACGGATTGGACAAAATATACCGGGGCCTTAACATTGAGTGGTGAGCCGGATGAGGTTTATGCCTATGCGGTGATGGAGATGAATGCGACCGGCACGGTATGGTTTGATAATATTGATTGTGGGACGGATCCATGGTCGATGGGCATCTTCAATGGGGACGCTGAAACACCGGTTGGTTGGATGTACTGGACGGATTCGGCGATGCCGAACTTTGCCTCATTGGTGACCGATACGGTACACAGCGGCAGTCACAGTGTGTTGCTTTATGAGAAAGACAACGAATCGGATGAGATGGTATATTATAGTGCGCCAATACCTGCCCAAGCGGATAAATGGTATCGTTTAAGTGTATGGGTAAAAACCGATAGTGTCAATACCGATTCAACCTGGTATCCGAGCAATGCGACACCGGAATTCTTTGACCACCGAATGGGAATCTGCTTTTTCTTCCACATGGGAGATATTGAGCATTCCTGGGATTTAACCGGAGGAGATCAGTTCTTCTATATTAATCAGAGAGATGAAGCTACAGGATGGACCCAGTATGTGGTGGTTGCAAAAGCTCCGGTTGATGCAACCGGACTTAGTATTCGTGCCCGTTTTAATAATTATCCTACAGGATATGCCTGGTATGATGACTTTGAAATATTCGCAGCGGATGCAATAGTCTCCATCGAAGATCCAGCCACTCCGATTACTATGCTGGCCACTGATTATAATTTACTGCAGAACTATCCAAATCCGTTTAATCCCGAGACTATTATTGAATATCAGGTGCCTGAAAGAGGACAAGTGGAACTGAACATCTATAACATGTTAGGTCAAAAGATCCGGACTCTGGTGAGCGATGTGATGCCAGCAGGAACTTACCAGGTGTTGTGGAATGGCCGAGACGATTTTGGTAATCAAGTAGCCACCGGTATTTATCTTTATCAACTCCGGGGCAAAAATGCTTTAATTACCAAAAAAATGATGCTTATTAAATAGTTGTTTATTTGTAACCAAAGCTCGGTGTATCTAAATGAAGATTACACCGAGCTTCTTTTTAGAAATGTATTGGCAATAGTTGAAAATATGGTTTTAATCAATAAGAGAGAAATTTTCTCGATTTTATAATTTGATACTATTAACAGCAATTATAGCTTTAAAATAAATTAAATTTTGTCATTCTAAAAATTAACGATTTCCGAATTTAGGGGGTGGTCATGGACCACATATTTCGAAAATCTGTACGTTTAATGACGATCTTATTTTTTTTCTTATCCTTTTCCATAAGTTCCGCTGGTACCACTGGAAAATTGGTTGGTATTGTTCTGGACAAATCCACCGGAGAACCGCTGCCCGGTGTTAATATTTTAATCGAAAATACTGTACTCGGGGCAGCAACAGATTTGGATGGCTCATTTTTGGTTTTAGGAATTCCACCTGGAAAATACACCATTCGCGCTACAATGATAGGATACACCGACCTGGTTCAGAATGATGTGGTTATTAATGTTGATAAGACAACAAAATTAGAGTTTAAATTATCTGTAACTTCTTTGGATCTGGGTGAAACTATCGAGGTTACGGCGGAAAGACCTTTGGTGAAAAAGGACCTGACATCCACCGAATCAACCGTCGGGAGAGATGTCATTGAAAACTTACCCGTTGATGACTTCAATGATGTGGTTAATCTTCAGGCAGGTGTAGTGGACGGGCATTTTAGGGGAGGGCGTACCGGCGAAGTCGCTTATATGATTAATGGTATTCCGGTAAACGATGTGTATTCAGGAGACATTGTGGTTGAAGTTGAAAATAATTCCGTTCAAGAACTCAATGTTATCAGCGGTACCTTCAACGCAGAGTACGGACAAGCCATGTCCGGCGTGGTTAATATTGTTACCAAGGAAGGGAGTAAAAATTACAACGGTAATATAAAGGCTTATGCTGGTGATTATTTAAGCACCGGTTCCCATGACAGTATATTCTGGAATATAGATAAATATAATCCAATATATGATATACAGAGT
Organism: uncultured Calditrichaceae bacterium; assembly: GCA_964617285.1. Taxonomy (GTDB): domain Bacteria; phylum Calditrichota; class Calditrichia; order RBG-13-44-9; family RBG-13-44-9; genus CAYVKM01. The sequence goes on from CAZTXJ010000055.1 coordinate 6,815, forward strand.
AATTTCAGCGGCCCGATTCCGGGATTTAGAAATAAGCTGACTTTTTTTGCCAGTGCCAGAATTTTTCATGATGAAGGTTTTATCTATGGCAAGAAAGTTTTTCTGCCCTCGGATATTTCTAACTGGGTACCGGATATTCCAACCGATCGGGTGATTCAGAGCCGTGGTGTAAATTATCCTTTCAGCGAATCAACAGCTCAACAACTTATAAATAATGCAGAAGCAGTACCCATGAATGGTTCGGATCGCTATACAGGTAATTTAAAACTAACCTATGGTTTATCCGTCCGAGATAAAATTAGTGTAGAGACTATGCTACAAAGACGAAATTGGCAGGATTATGCCCACGAGTTTCGGTTAAATCCAGAAGGAAATTATCAGCAAAAACAGTCGAGCATAACCCTGGGAAGTTCCTGGAACCACATATTTAGCCAGAGAACCTTTGTGGATTTACGCTATTCCTATTTTTATACACGATATAATCAATATGTTTATGAGGATCCATTTGATCCCCGGTATGTTTCAGATGATTTTCTTTTGGTATCTGGTGCAAATGCTTTCAAAAGTGGCGGGCAACAAATGTGGAATTTTGACCGCAGCACCAGCACTAACCTGGCAAAACTGGATTTAGTAAGTCAGATTACCAATACCCATCAAATTAAAATTGGCGTTGAAGCTAAGCAGCATCGACTGTGGATGCATGAATTTTATGTCATTCCACAATTACCTGATCGAATGGCACCTATTACTACAATTGCCAACAATCAATATCTTCATAAACCATCAGAAATGTCCTCTTACATTCAAGATAAAATTGAATTGACTTACATGGTTGTAAATGCTGGTGTGCGAATAGACTATTTTGAACCAGATGGAGTGATACCCGCAGATTTTACTCGTCCTACAACATCAAATAAAATAAAAGCAGATCCAAAGTGGCAGGTGAGTCCACGATTTGGGATCGCTTACCCTATTACCGAAAAGGGGGTAATCCATGTCTCTTATGGACACTTCTTTCAAATCCCAAATTTCGAGTATTTGTATAAAAATCCTGAATTCGAAGTTTACCCTTTACAAAGTATCCCTTCGGATCCTCCTCAATCTACTTTGAATACCATGGGAAATGCAGATCTTAAACCACAAGAAACAGTAATTTATGAAATCGGTTTACAACAGCAACTCAGCAATATCTTCGGACTTACTGTCACTACCTATTACAAAGATATTCGAAATCTTTTGGGAACAGAGGTTCATAAGACTTATCAGGGCGACAGGTATGCACGGTATATCAATCGTGATTATGCTTTTGTTCGCGGTATTACTTTTGAATTTGAAAAACGCCAATCTTCAGGGATTGGTGCTTCCATTGATTATACTTATCAAATTGCAAAAGGGAATGCTTCAGACCCGAATACAGCATTTTTAGATGCTCAATCTGATCCTCCGAAAGAAACTGAAAAACAATTAGTACCTTTAGATTGGGATAGAAGACATCAGATTAATGCTATCCTTACTTTGGGAACCTCTGGAAGATATATGATTAGCCTGATTGGCCGTTTTGGTACCGGTCTTCCGTATACACCAACCTTTCAAAATGTTCAGACCGCTGTAGAAAATAGTGGTCGCAGACCCGACGTGTTCTATACAGACCTGTATGCATATAAAAATGTAACACTTTTTAAAATGGAATTTGGACTATATTTAAAGATTTATAATCTCTTTGACCGTTTGAACGAGACAGATGTGTTTAGAGATACCGGTCATGCTGGTTACACACTTGAACCGCTTTATGTTGGAGGTCTTCGTCCCAGGGGCATAAATACGCTCAACCAGTATTTTGTGCGTCCTGATTATTATTCAGAACCCCGTCGTTTTCAAATTGGTTTTGAAGTTGGATTTTAAATTGGGTAATTGATATGAAAATTCATCATTTATTTTTTTCCTATTTGCTTTGGTTAATATTTTTTCAACCTCTTCTTTATAGTCAGAGAGAACCTGATCCTCATGTAGGTAATACTGAAAACCGCAGACAGGGAATTATGGATGGTAACTTGGTGCGTACCATTTTTTTAAATTGGGGTGAGATTGCCCACTGGCCAGATCAACCTTCTGGAGAGTGGCCAAAGGGGACGGGCCACCAGTATGTAGACGGTGTGGCCCTGGTTGTTCAGGCACGGGCCATCGATAACAATGGCAATATTATTCATCCCATGGAAACTCAATATAGAGAATTTGTTGATAAAGGACCAACTGATGAATTATGGGGCTGGGCTCCCTTGCCAGGTTATTTCAATTCAGAGGGGGATAAACCTGCCATAAGTACCGACCCTTTTACCTGGCCGGATAGATGGCCGGATAAGATAGACGGATGGGTAAATCCCAATGAAATTCGTAATGATTATGATGATGATGGAAACGGTCTGGTTGATGATTTGGTATATTGGAATGGTTTTTTTGGAAAAGGTGTAAGGAATGCAGATGTAGAAACATATTTCGTATTTGATGATGATCCGGATGAAGAGTGGAATTTCTACCCCGATCCATTAAATCCCGACCGCCGTGGAATGGGTCTTGAAGTAGCTGCCAGATATTTTCAATGGTCACAGGTATTGGCAGAGGATGTTATTTTTGCCCTGTATTTTATCACCAATGAAGGTAAATACAACTATGACAGTACATACTATTGCTTTTACATCGACTGGGGAGTTGGAGGAACAGATGATTCCTCTGATGATACAGGAGATTATGATACCTATTTGGATATCGCCTGGGCGTGGGATGGTGATGGCTACGGAACCCCAAATAGATGGTTTCCGGTAGGTGTTGCCGGTTTTGCCTTCCTGGAAAGCCCTGGTATTCCCACTGATGCCCAGGACAATGATGAAGACGGGATTATTGATGAGAAAAGAAACTCGGGTCCTGGTACCTGGTTAGACACGCCTCCCTACGGTATAGCAGATCCAATATTATATCAACAATATTTCGGTAAAGAACCTGGCCCTCATTGGTCAGGAGATGAAGATGGTGATTGGGTAATTTATTCGGATGTAAATTTGAATGGCGAATGGGACGAAGGCGAACCGTTAAATGACGATGTGGGAGAAGACGGTTTGGGTCCGAATGATTTTAATTATCCTGGCAAGGATTTGGGTGAGGCGGATGGAATCCCGACCGCAGGAGAACCCGATTTTGATTTTACTGATAAGGATGAATCCGATCAAATCGGGTTAACTGGTTTCCGTATTTTTCCTGTTCACACTTATGAATTATGGAATGAGGAACAAAATTGGGATGTGTTTCGATCAGCGCCACCACCTCATAGTCAGCAAGTAACGGCAAATCTGGGAATGTTCTTTTCTTCAGGCCCGTTTCCCTTACAGGCCGGTCAAACTGAAAATTATTCTATGTCTCTACTCTTTGGGGATAGCAAGGAAGATTTAGTCTTAACCAAGAAAACTGTTCAACAAATTTATAATGCCGATTATCGTTTTGCTAAACCCCCGGAAAAGCCCAGACTAAAAGCAGTGATTCCCGGCAATAATAGAGTGATTCTGGTCTGGGATGACCGAGCTGAGAGCTCCTGGGATCCATTCTTACAGGAATTCGATTTCGAAGGTTATAAAATCTATCGGAGCACTGAACCAGAGTTTCAGGAATCCAGACTTATCACAGACGCGTATGGACGTGCAACCTTTAGTAAACCAATTGCTCAATTTGATAAAATTGATGAGTATACAGGATTACATCCAATAGATGTTCAGGGGGCTAATTTTAATTTAGGCCAAAATACCGGATTACAGCATTATTACATTGATACCGATGTGAAAAATGGTCAGACATATTATTATGCTGTTGTTTCTTATGATCATGGTCTGATTGACACCAATGCCACTACAGGAGAATTAAGCGGTTTAACCCCGGCAGAGTGTACCAGTAAAATTGGAGTTGACATATCTGGCAATATCCAGGTAGATATAAATACGGCTGTAGTCGTCCCAACAGAACCGGCAGCCGGATATGTTCCCCCGGAAATTGGCGAGGGAGATTATATTCGTCAAACCGTTGGAACCGGAGATGTCGAGATAGAATTTCTTATTCCCGATTCCGTTAAAGATAACCATTTTTATACAATTGAGTTTGGTGACACCTCATACTATCATAATATCGGCAGTTCATATTACATTATCTACGATAGTACAAACGGGCAAAAGGAAGCTCGTACCGATACCACCTGGGTAAAAGATATCTCACAATCTCCCCTCATTGATGGATTTGTTATTACCATTAATAATGATCCAGTTGATCTGGATCGGGATAATACGGGATGGTTGGTGAAGACTACCAATTATAACTGGCGGGTAAATTTTGACGAGAAATACACAAAACCAAATGTAAATGATCCATTAAATCTAAATATTAGCTATCCGGCAGATTATGAAATTACTTTTACCGATCAGTTTTCCGATTCAGCGGATAACAGAATCCTTTACGGTACAATCTGGCAAAATTATCCGACAAAATTCAGTGTTTATAATCTTACCGAAAATAAACCATCCCAATTTGCTTTCCGGGAGGAAATTCCCGAATATCGTGATTCCACATTAAGCCCTTTTCTTGCCGGAGATGATAGGTCAAAGATGGAGCAAATTCTCCTCTGGGTTAGCGATCCGGATCCGGGTAATGTTTTTCATTTAAGAACAACATGGCGTTTATTTCTTGAAGGAGACACAACATTAACCCAACAAATACCACCTGCACCGGGTGATATTTTTCGTATTGCTACCAAGAAGCCGTTTAGAACGGGTGATGATATAAAATTTAGGGTTCAAGGCCATCAATACAGTTTAGAAAAAGCAAAATCCGACCTGGATAAAATAGCTGTTGTCCCGAATCCGTATGTGGTAACCGCTTCCTGGGAGCCTCGTTCACCTTATAGATTTGGTAGGGGTGAAAGAAGAATTGAGTTTATTCATCTTCCGCAACAATGTACCATCAGAATCTACACATTGAGAGGGTATTTGGTTAATACCATTATACACGATAGCTCGAT
>CAZTXJ010000055.1:11964-19808 GCA_964617285.1 uncultured Calditrichaceae bacterium
GCAAATGACGCCACTGCTATGTATTGGAATCCCGCAGGCCTCGGAAGACTTTCTCGTCCGGAGCTGATATTTATCCATACTGAATGGATCGCAGAAATAAACTTTGATTTTGCCGGAGGAGTCATCCCCTTAGGACAGATTGGAACACTCGGTGCAAGTATCACTACGGTTAGTATGGATGCCATGGAAGTTCGGACAGTGGATAAGCCAGAAGGTACTGGCGAATTCTTCGATGTTAATAATTTAGCCTTAATGATTTCATACGGATTTAATCTTACTGATCGGTTCTCCATCGGTTTTAGTACAAAGTATATTCATGAAAAGATCTGGAAAGAAACTGCCCAGAGTTTTGCCCTGGATATCGGAACACTTTTCAGGACTGGTTTAAAGGATATGAGGATTGGAGCAGCATTAACCAATTTTGGTTCAGATATGCAGTTAACTGGGGATGATTTATTGGTATTCTACGATCCGGATCCATACCAAATGGGAAACAACGATAAAATCTTTTCCGATCTAAAAACTGATAAGTGGCCTCTTCCATTAAACTTTCAAGTGGGTTTAGCCATGGAATTGATAAATTCCAACGTTCATCGCTTAACCACAGCTGTGGATGCCATGCACCCGGTTAATAACAAAGAGAGTATTCATTGTGGTATGGAATATGCGCTCAGGGAACAATTCCTTTTAAGGGCTGGATATAGAAACCTGTTTCTCCCGGATAGTGAAGAGGGCTTGACTTTAGGAGCAGGATTTACTCAACGCTTTCTAAATAACTATCAGGTATCCATCGATTATGCTTATGCTGATTTTGGCAGATTACAAAATGCGCAACGTTTCTCAATCTCCCTACGATTTTAAGTATAGAGGGAATTATAACCAGATTGTTGAATTAGAAGTCTTCTTATTGTTTGTAAAAATTAATTTATTATCCAATTATTATAATTGAAAAAACTCAATTGTTTTCCTGGATTAGTGAAATATCAAAACTTTTACTTCTTGCTTATTTTTTTGTTGAATTTTTATAGCTGTCATAATAAACAGTTATCTTCCAATAATCAAATCCTATACTGGTCTTCAAATAATACCTATGAAATTGAATTTTCCCGAGCTGTGGTTAAGGAATGGAATCGACTGAATCCTGACCAGCGCGTAAAATTCCAACCGGTTCCTGAAGGACAATCCAGTGAAGAGGTGATTTTAGCAGCAGTAGTCGGGAAAACCACTCCGGACATATATTCAAATATGTGGCAGGGTGATGTGGAGGCCTATGCCGATGCCGGTGTTTTAGTGGCGCTGGATACATTACCTGGATTTTTAGAATTTCTTAATCTACGGTGCGACAGCCAGACGATCGCCGAAGTTACCTCTCGTGATGGGCATATCTATCAGATCCCATGGAAAATAAATCCGATTATGTTAATCAGTAATGTAAATATGATGAAAAAAATTGGTTTTGTAACACCGCCGGTAACATATTCGGAATTTCTTAAAGCCGGGGAAAGTTTTAAAAAGGATATTGATGGGGATGGTTATGTTGATCAATGGGTTGGTTACTCTGAGGTCATGGTAAGGTGGTGGCAACGCTTTTTCGATTTTTACCCTTTATATTTAGCAGCTTCCCATGGTGCACCTCTGGTGAGGAATAACAAGATCCTTTTCGACAATATCTTCGCAGTTAATGTATTCAAATTTTTACAAATTCTTTATGAACGAAACTATTTTTCAAAAGAACGACTCTCTGCCCGTCAGGATGTGTTTTTATCCGGCGTTATTGCTACACGGTTTACCGGACCATGGGAAATCATGCATGCCGAACATTTTAAACCGGAAGGATTCGAGTACGAATTCTCCCCGGTACCTGTACCCGACGAGTTTAAAGGAGAACCATACACTTATTGTGATCCCAAGAATATCGTCATTTTTAATACCTGTAAAGATCCTAAAATTGCCTGGGAGTTCTTAAAAATGCTAACCACCAAGGAAAAGGATCTTCTTTTTCTGGAAATGACCAACCAATTGCCGCGTCGACAGAATATAGCTGAAGACCCCTTTTTTGAGAACTATTTCAATCGTAATCCTAAAATGCTTCCTTTTGCCCGGCAGGCAAAATTTGTAAAGGGAACTGATACTTCCCCGGTTCTGAAAGAAATTTTTGATATTATTTCGCAGGAGTACGAAGCCTGTGTGGTGTACAGTAAAAAATCTCCTGAACAAGCAATTGCAGACGCCGCTAAGGCAGCCAGATTGATAGTATACTGATTTATTGCTTTCCATTGCATTAAACGTAACAATAGGAATAAAATCATGACCGAATTAATTTGAGATAACAGAGATCAATAATGATCAACAAAAATAAAATGACACCCTACATTATGGTGTCACCCTACATTATCCATTTTCTCGCTTTCATCGCATTCCCGGTTATTTTTTCATTTATTCTGATGTTTCACCGTTGGAATATCATCTCGCCCATGCAGTACATAGGTTTAGGTAATTTCGATCATTTATTTCAGGATCGTCTGTTCTTTAAAGCTATTTTAAATACCATAATATTTCTGGTTATCCACATTCCTTTACAAATTATTGTGGCATTATTTTTTGCCGAAATGCTCAATCAGAAGTTGAAATTAAGGGGTTTCTACCGGGCAGCTTTCTTTCTGCCGGTTGTAGTATCCGGAGTGGTGGTAACCTATATGTGGCAGCAGCTTTATGGATACGATACCGGTGTACTCAATCGACTGTTAGTTTGGTTAGGTTTGGGCAAGGTAGGTTGGTTACTAGATCCTAAAGTAGCTATGCCATCAATAGCCATAATGGCCACCTGGAAAAATGTTGGCCTTTATATTGTACTTTTTCTGGTTGGTTTGCAAAGTGTACCCCAACAGTATTATGAAGCTGCTGACCTGGAAGGTGCGTCTCACTGGCAAAAATTCCGTCATATTACACTCCCGATGATTAATCCTACTTTCTTCATGGTGGTGGTATTATCAACAATTGGAGGATTTTCACTATTTATTGAACCCTATATCATGACCGATGGGGGACCATTAAACAGTACATTATCAGCCGTTCTCTATATTTATCGGGAAGGTTTCTTCTTTTATCATATGGGTTATGCGACAACGCTTGGTTTTTTCTTCGCACTTCTGATTTTAGCAGTCGTTGTTATCCAGCGTAAATTTGTAGAAAGAGAGATTTGATAGGAAGAGAATGAAAAGAATTTTTTTACACATCATTCTTATTGTAGGGGCAATTGTTTTCCTTTATCCATTTCTGTGGATGGTCACTGCTTCTTTATCACCAGAATCGGAAATTACCAAACTTACTTTCCTGCCTTCTACTTTTACCCTAACCGGCTATCAACAGATGGTGGAGAAAATACCCATATTCAGAGCATTTATTAATAGTCTGCTCGTATCTCTCTCAATAACTGCAGGTGTGCTGGTTTTTGGTTCAATGGTGGGTTATGCACTATCCCGATTACGCTTCCGAGGTAGAAATCTAATTTTTTTCATTATTATTTTCACTATGACCCTGCCATTTCAGATTACTCTGATACCTCAATACATCATTATGGTCAAACTGGGTTGGGTGGACAATTATCTCGGTCTTATTGTCCCTTATCTGATGAATGCATTTGGTATTATTATGTTTCGTCAGTATTTCATGAGTCTGCCACAGGATTTAATTGATGCAGCTCGCATCGATGGGTGTTCGGAAGCCCGAATTTTATTCGGAGTCCTCTGGCCGAATTCAATTCCAGCCCTGGTGACTGTTGGAATTATTACCTTCATGGCTTCCTGGAATGAAGTACTCTGGCCATTGATTGTCATCAGGAATGAAAATCTAATGACCATGCCACAGTTGGTTACATTATTTGTGGTCGGAGGAAGGGCTGAATCTCAATTGGGTGTAAAGTTGGCTTCCGCCACCATATTGGCAGTACCGATTATTATAGCTTATATGTTTTTCCAGAGATACTTTATACAGAGTATGGCAACCACAGGAATGAAGGAGTAACATGGATAATAATCACAATATTAGATCTATTAATATTTGGAATACATTAATTTTAGTGTTTTTTATAATTGGCCTTCTTTCGTGTCAATCTTCTCTGAACGAAAAAACTTCGACGTTAGTAAATCTGGACCATTTAAAACGTCTCACTGAAACCATCAATATTGATAATCAAAATCTTGAAATTGTTAAAATTTATGCTGAATATCCTGATTATCAGACAGTTGGAGCACCTGGAGAAGGAATTTCCTGTGTGGATGATATTGCTCGTGCAGCAATATTTTATTTAAAACATTATAAAGTGACGCAAAAACAGAGTAGTCGTAATGAGGCAAAAAGATTACTCGATTTCCTGCTCTATATGCAAGCTCCTAACGGTATGTTTTATAATTTTATTTATTCAGATCTTTCAATTAATAAGACACACCAAAATAGTATTGACCAGGCAAACTGGTGGACCTGGCGTGCTATCTGGGCACTTTCGGAAGGCTATTTAATATTTCAAGACCAATTCCCTGAATATGCTCAAACTATGACCACTGCTGTCTATAAGACCCTTCCAGCTATCGATTCTCTCTTACAACAATATCCCAAAATTAAAGAAATAAATGGATTGAAGATACCAACCTGGTTACCCGCCGGTAGTGCTTCAGACCAGGCGGCATTAATTATTCTTGGTCTGGTGCCTTATTATCATATAACCAAAGATACTAAAATTTTAGAGTACATTGAGAAAACGGCAGATGGCATCGCTCTGATGCAATATGGTGATTCTGTGAATATACCTTATGGATGTTTTCTTAGCTGGGAAAATCTCTGGCATGCCTATGGAAATTCACAAGCTTACGCACTACTACTGGCATCAGAGGTTTTAAAAAAGGAAACCTTTAAAAATAATGCATTAAATGAAATAGACCATTTCTATACTTATCTAATGCAAAAAAATTATCTCAGCCTATTTAAACTCTATTCCAATAACGAAGGTTATGAAATGGCTGAAGTGAAAGAGTTTCCTCAGATCTCCTACAATTTTCGACCGATGATCTGGGCCTGTTTAAAAGCTTATGAAATAACCGGGCAAAAAAAATATGCAAACATGGCAGGTGATTTGGCTTGCTGGTTACTGGGAAAAAATATAACCCAACAAGCACTTTACGATCCCTTAAATGGTAGATGTTTTGATGGAATTAATGATGAGAAGACTCTCAATAAAAATTCAGGGGCTGAGTCAACGATCGAATCTCTGTTATGTCTAATATTTGCTGAACAGAATCCAATATCTAAAGAAATCATATTTGACTATTACGCTTCTAAAAACCAATAACGAAGGCTGGTTTATATCCAGGTTAATTTATAAAGTGAAATAATGATGACGATGAAAACTGAGAGAAAATTGAAGCTTGGACTTATTGGTTGCGGAGGATTTGGTAAGTTTTGCCTGGAGGCTTTTTCCAAAATGAGTGAAGTTGAAATTTTTGCTGTGTGTGATATCGACCAGAAGCTTGTGATGGAAACTGCCAAAAAATATGGAGCAACCTGGTATACCAATCCTGAGAATTTAATTGAGGATAAAAAACTTGATATTGTACACATTGTAACTCCACCAAATACTCATTTTAATTTGAGTTCATTTGCCATTCAAAACAGTAAACATGTCCTGTGTGAAAAGCCTTTAGCTCTATCAAAAAGAGACGCCGAAATTCTCATAAATGGCTCGAAACAGCAGAATTTAATTATACCTGTAAATTTTATTTTAAGATATATAAAAATAGTGGATATAGTAAAAACTATCATCGATTCGGGTATTTTAGGAAATCCTCTGAGAGCCTATTTTGAAAATTACGCAGCGGACGAGTACATGGGCCCGGAACATTGGTTCTGGAATAAAAAAATCAGTGGCGGTATTTTCGTTGAACATGGAGTCCATTTTTTCGATTTGTATAATTTCTGGTTTGGAAAGGCAAAAATTTTATGGGCGCATGTGGAAAAAAGACCCGCTTCAAACCAGGAGGATAGAGTATTTTGTTTCTTAAGTCATGAATCGGGTGTACTGTCTAGTCATTATCATGGATTTGACCAAACCAAATATCTGGATAGACAGATTCATAAAATCCTTTTCGAAGCTGGTGAAATAGTTGTAAGAGGATGGATCCCCGAATCTATAACTATCAAGGCGATTTGTGATGAGAAGAAAGTCAGAAAATTAAAAAGTATATGTCCACCTACACATTTTGAGGTTCTTGAAAAAATAAATCCATCAAAACAAAAAATGAAAGGGCGTGGTAAATCGATAGATGCTCACCAGTTTATATTACTTGAATACCGTTCCAAAACATCAAAGCTTGAATTATATTCTCAGGCAATCAGAGATTTGCTCAAAGATCAAATAAAGTACATCAAAGATCCAAACCATAATCGAATTATTAAAGAAGAAAATGGTCTGGAGGCATTGAAACTTGCTTTAACGGCTGCCAAAATGGATTAGGATCTTCATCTGATATATGATAAGTCTAATATAAAAATTGGAGTTAAAATGGGAAGATTCAAATTACGACGTGTAAACGGACCGATATTATCTCCACTCCCCGAACACAGCTGGGAATCAAGAGCTGTTTTTAATCCTGGTATTGCGAAGGATGGAGAGATTATCCACATGTTATATCGTGCGGTTGTAGGGGATAATTTCTCATCTCTTGGTTATGCAAAATTAGATTATGATGGGCATGTTATCGATAGGTTATGCTACCCGGTAATTGTAAGTGAAAGTGAAATTGAGAGACAAGGTTGTGAGGATCCTCGTATCGTCAAATTAGATCATAAATACTATATTTTCTATACCGGTTTTGATGGTAAGGATATTCCAAATAGTGCAAATACCAGGGTCATGCTGGCAGAGACCAGAGATTTTACCTCATATCACAAAATTGGAATGGTTGGTCCTGATGCCCAGGATAAAGATGCTATGATTTTCCCGGAGAAAATTGGAGGTAAAGTTGTTTATATCCATCGAATAATTCCAAATATTCAAATTGCATTTTTTGATAGTATGGAGGAATTTATCAATCCGGAGAAGTCCTATTGGCCATGTCATTTACAAAATTTAGATAGATATACTTTACTATTCCGGGAATACGATTGGGAGTCAATGAAAATAGGTGCTGGTCCACCACCTATAAGAACAGAAGCAGGGTGGTTATTCATCTATCATGGCGTGGACAAGAATAAAGTATATCGTGCCGGGGTGGCTCTTCTGGATGAAAACGATCCCGAAAAAGTGATAGCCCGTCTTCCTTATCCCATTTTAGAACCGGAGACTGATTATGAAAAATATGGAGATGTTAATATGGTAGTTTTTCCGGAGGGGATTATGTTAGATGATGATAATATCAAAATTTATTATGGTGCGGCTGATAAAGTGATCGGATTAGCCGAGGGGAACCTATCAAAATTGATCGATGAATTATGGAGACACAAAATCTAATGAGTATCAAAGTTCAGAGGATCAACACTTATATAAAATCCGATATCAAACGGGTATTGTTGCGACCTTTCAATCCCACCACCAAAGAGCGTTCAGCAAAAATAATTAAGAGGATTTTAGCTTTATCGGAAAAAGAAGCAACAGAACAACTCAATTCAATTATAAGTCAATTTAAGTCCCGACATCGGGATATACATTCCTTTTATCTGAGAAGATACGATGAAAATAGACATCATATTCCAGACCAGAAAAAATTAACCGAAAATAGAAAACTGCTGATTGGTGGCTATTTTTCATTAGAATACTCAATAGAAGCGGCTTCCCTGTTTAATCCATCCATGAT
>CAZTXJ010000056.1:0-13145 GCA_964617285.1 uncultured Calditrichaceae bacterium
ATATTAAACCAAAAATAAGGAGCCAGGGTTATGAAAAAGCATTTTGAATTATTCATGGTAATTGCTTTAGTGTTAATGTTTGCTACTATTTCTACAGCACAGGAGAAAAGTGAGTCTAAAACAACCGTAAAATGGGGGCTGGGAGTTTCATCGTCCATTTTTTCTATCAGCTCTCTTAATTATTACATCCCTCCTTACCAGAGTACTGCCATATCAATTCCAATTTATTTTTCGAATCAATTTAAAATTGAACCATTTGTCGATTATGGAAATTACCACAATGAAAGTAAGCCAGGGTCAATCTATGACGAAAAAGATGAATTTAAGTATCACACAATTACCATTGGATCAGGAATATTCTATTCAAAAGAAATAATCGATACACGGATCCACTTTGGCACCAACATTGGCTATGTGAATCAATATTATTATCAAAATTATGAACGCGGCATTTCTTCCTATTCCACTGAACATAAAGGGAACGGTATTTTGATTGCCCCTTCAATTGGAGGTGAATACTTCTTTTCAAATCATTTCAGCCTGGGTAGCGAAGTAAGATTTGAATGGTCTGAACTCGATTCAGATAACTCACAGATAGATAGTATGATAGAAAATAAATATAAATCTTCCACCAACAGGTTTACGACTTCAGGATTAGTTTTTGTTAGATTTTATATTAAATAGTTGAATTTAAAGATTAGATTTTTGTTTTCTTTTTTGCGGGTTATATGCCAATTATTAAATTTTGACTTTAACCCGCTTAATTTAGCATATATCAAAATGATTCTATTTTATTCTTAACATAAGAATACTCCCCGAATATCGTATATGATTTTATTATTTTACTGAAAATTCGATATTCACCTAAAAACATTCACTTGAAAATTATTTTAGCGGATTATTTTCATCAATTTTCAGAAATTATAAAATCCGCATAATTTTCGTTTAACAATAGGGCAGAATAATCTTTGTAAAGTCTGGTTATTCAATTTCTTGCTTCCCCTAAAAAACTTTAAATGTTGATTAACTTTGTTTGGGAATTGCCGATAAAACTATAATGGAAAGGAATAACTAAAACGAGGCCCATAACCCAAGAAAATTTATACTAAATGGCATCACCTTTCATCGGTAAAGTCTTAGACAATTATCGGATCATCGAAAGCCTGGGAATCGGCGGCATGGGGGTGGTCTTTAAGGCAATCCATATCAAGCTGGAAAAGATATTTGCCTTGAAGATGATCGCTCCCGGTCTGGTGATGAACGAGAATTTCCTGAAACGCTTTCAAGCAGAAGCAAAATCCCTGGCCAAATTTGAAGATCCGAACATCGTGCGGATTTATGACCTGCGGTCCGATAACGACCAGTGGTTTATTGTGATGGAATATGTTGAGGGGATCAATTTACTGGATAAGATAAAACAGGATGGCCCCTACTCCTGGCCGGAATCGCTCCCGGTCTTAAAACAGATGCTTTCCGGAGTGGCCCACGCCCATGATGCAGGTATTGTCCATCGTGATATTAAACCGAATAATATCATGATTACCCAGGATGGCATCGTCAAAATTACCGACTTTGGTCTGGCCAAAGATCAGGCCAGTGGCAGCAATACTCTTACTGTGGCAAGTGGCGGTACTCTGTACTACATGTCTCCCGAACATGTCAAAGGATTCTCCTTTACCGATAAACGCAGCGATATTTATTCGCTGGGCATGACTTTTTATGAAATGTTAACCGGCAGTGTCCCGTTCAAAGATATCAATTCGGATTTTGACATCCGGGAAAAAATTGTGCGCAAAGAATTTGAAAAACCAACCACCATAAATCCGGATATCCCCCTGGAACTGGAATCGATAGTTATGAAAGCGATTGCCAAGAATCCGGATGACCGCTATCAGACGGCGGAGGAGATGCTCGATGCAGTCCTGGATTTCGAAGAAGCCAATCAGGATGCAATTAATAAAGCAGCCCTATCCAGGAAAAAAACTGACCGAAAAACACCGGTAAGGGAAAGAAAAACATCTCCGATACCGATGCTCAAATCGTCCGGCGACAATAATTCTTCGTTTATCAAAAGCTCCGTGTTCAGAATAAGCGCTGTTGCCGCGGTGCTTTTATTAATAGTACTCTTCCTGGTTTATCAAAAAAGCAGTCTATCAACTGCAGGTAAGTCCGGTCTCGCCAATCGGTCCGATATATCAGCCTCTGGCACTCTTAATTCATTCCCTGCTTACCAGAATGATGATTCGTTGCACGAGGGTACGTTGAATGGTTCTAAAGCCACAGCTGGTGCAGAAGGCTTAAGACTAGAAGAGAAAAATTTTATCAATGTCGATACAGCCAAATTACCAGCTTTGCAAAATAGTTCGGGTGGAGTAGTAAAATCAAAACCTTTTGCAGGTAATCCCGCGTCAAAGAACCATGGCAATACCAGAAATAAAAATGCCTCGCTATCAGAAGCTAATACCGCATCGATCTTTATTCAATCTGAACCGGTTGGTGCAGAAATCTGGCTCAACGGAAAATTGGAGGGTAACACCCCGGGAAGAATTAACAAACTTGCCTCAGGAACATACCAGATAAAACTGCACAAAGCAGGGTACCAACCTTTTATAAAAACTGTACTGATCAACGGTGAATCCAATCGAACATTTAATGAAACGCTTTCACCCCTAACAGGCAGTTTAAAAATCGAGACTGAACCAACGTCCGCAATGGTTTATCTCGATGGGAAAGAACTTCAGGAACAGACACCTCTGGATTTGACCAATATTTCAATTGGACCGCACCAGCTGGAAATCCAAAAAAAGGGTTATGCTTCGGTTACTCAGGAAATAGAAGTCAGGGAAGGACAAACCAATCAAATCACCACCAGGTTAAATCAGCTTACCGGTGAACTGAATGTTCAGGTAAGACCCTGGGGATCTATTTACCTGAATGATAAATTGCAAAAGTCGTCTTCTGACATTAGGTACAAGATTCAACTTCCGGTTGACCGTTATCAGCTAAAAGTTATTCACCCGACGTTGGGGGTATGGGAAAAAACCATCGAAATTACCCCGGATAATACTAATGAGATTATTGTCGATTTTAAACATATCCTGAAAATTCCAATAACTGCTATGGATGACGCCGGCAATCCGGTGTATGCGGAAATCTACCTGGACGATCAAAATACCGGGAAATTGACCCCATCAGAGATTGGGGTAAATGTGGGATTACATAAAATTTCAGTAAAAAAAGAAGGCTACCTTGCCGATAATGACCCGAAGGAGATTTTAGTGGATAAAGGATTTGATAAGCCACAAAAATTTATCCTGAAAAAAATAGATAAAGGTGTCAATTTAAACCAATAACAAAATGAGATATAACAGGAGCTTTAATCGCAGGGAATGGCGGTGAACACCGGATGCTGAACGTAAAAAACACCAGAAATTTAAGAGAGTGCCTGGTCATATTGTTGATGACCTTTTTTGGTTTCCATTTGAGTGGAATTCCGATCAGTCTGTCCGGGAAACTGGCGGCAGCTGAAAATCAGCTATCCACTAAACAGATAAATGAGGCGGAAGAATCCTATTTCAACGGAGAATTTGAGAAAGCCATAGAACTGGTCAACCTGAGTCTTTCGGATCCTAAATTGCCGAAACCCGATCAGATGAAGGCATACACCATCCTGGCCCGGATTTATGTGGCCAAAGATGAATTAAACCAGGCCAAAGAGAATATCCGGAATATCCTGAAAATTGATCCTAATTACCAACCCACAATTGAGCAGGAGACGCCAATTTTCGTCAGTCTGGTATCGCAGGTAAAAAAGGAAAATTCAGATAAAAAAGCGGTACCGGCAAAATCCGGAATAAAAAAATGGTTGCTGCTGGGCGCCGGAGGTGCCGCAGCTGCAGCAGTGATCGTTTTGGTGGCCAATGGTGGTAAGGAAAAAGGCAGCGAGAGTAATCCGTTACCCGAGCCACCAAGTTTTCCGTAGAGTATGGTAGATCGATTTATGAAATACTTACTTAAAATATTATCCTTCAACTTAGTAGTTTGTGTGACATTATTCGCTCAAACTTATATTAACTATAGTCCGATCACTAATGAAACATGGACGAAATCAGGCTCCCCATACATTATTATGAGAAATCTTACCATTGAAAATTTAGTCATCGAACCTGGGGTAGTAGTACAATTCAACGATAATTATACTTTTGATGTGAATGACTATCTGAATGCAGAAGGATTCTTCAGCGATTCTATATATTTCCGCCCATCTCCACTTGGTTGGCAAGGAATAAAATTTAAATCCGGAGCCTCAGCTTCCTCCATTGCCTATTGTCGAATAGAGGGTTCTGTTAGATTTGGCATAAGAACCGAAGGATGTACTCCTAGCATCAGAAATTGTACCATCGTAAATAATCTTGGAGATGGCTTAGACGTTAAAGATCTTGCTATTAGAATAAAACATTGCTACATCGCCAATAACAACAGTAATGGTATATTAATAGAGTCTAGTGGAATTTTTATTTCTAATTCAATTATTACAAAAAATAGCCAGCGGGGGATCTTGTCATCTGATAGCAACGATACCCTTAATCTGATAAATATTAACATTGTAAATAACCAAAGTGATGGTATCTTTTGTGAAACACAAAAGGTATTTATTAAAAATTCAATCATTTATGGAAATTTAAACGGTATCCTTCCTCCAGACACTCTCCAGAATGTAACCTATTCCGATATTCAACAAGACACCCTGACATATCCCGGGAGAGGTAATATCAATGTTGATCCGCTGTTTGATGATACCCTAACCTATTTCCTTTCAGACCAATCGCCCTGCATTGATGAAGGAGATAGCACCGAGATTTATAATGATCGATTTTTTCCACCATCCAAGGGAAGTACTCTGAATGATATGGGAGCTTATGGCGGTCCTGAAGCAAACATGTGGTTTCCCCCGCTTTATGTTAAACCACAAAGTGTAAATTTTGGAAAGGTCAGACGGGACAGTACGGAGGATGAAGACCTGAAAATCATCAATTATCGGGACGTAGCTGTCAGTGTAATAAATATAGGCTTTGATCCGGATACTCCCGCTGTCTTTTTGGCCAATAAACCGAATTTTATTTTGAATCCGCCCCCCGATAGCACTGATCTTGAAATATCCTTTACCCCGGATAGCGTAAATTACTTTGCTTCGGATTTGATCTTTCATACATCCAATTTCGGAACAGCATCTATTCCCCTGTTCGGTCAGGGTGTATTACCGGTAATCAATCTTTTTACCAGTGAAGTGGATTTTCATGAGGTATCGCTGGGTAGTTTTTCAACTCTGGACTTGCCTTTTCTCAACAGCGGCGACGATACGTTACATTTGGAATTTATTCCACCAGCGGAGGCGGCATTTTCTCTGAGTCAAAACTATCTGACCATCAATCCGGATTCTGCCCAGGATTCCATTCAGGTTATCTTTACCCCGGATTCTCCCCGGGTTTATCAGGATTCACTGATTATTCTCACCGATGATCCGGAACATCCCCGATTGACGGTAATGCTTACCGGAACCGGTCTGGGACCCTATATTCAACTGCCCCAGGAAAATCTGGACTTTGGCTCCGTACCATTAGCTTCAGATACAGTTTTAACCTTCCCGATTGTCAATGTCGGGAATCAGCCATTGACCATTGTCCAGCTATCCATACACGATTCGGTTAGCCAGATATTTAATATCAATGATACCACATTTACCATACCATCCGGGAATACGGTTTATCTTCCCATTCGTTTTGCACCGGTCGACTCCGGCACGATTACCGGTCGGATGACCATACAATCAAATGATCCTTTTCATGAAATCGAGGAAATAATGCTCTCCGGCAGGGGAATTGTTCCCCTTATCAGGCTGTCTTCCCAGGGAGTAAATTTTGGCAAGGTTGCTGTGGATTCGACTGAGGAGCATCTGCTCACCATTTATAACGATGGTGAAGCCATACTGATCATCCAGCCGGACAGTCTGCATATTTCCGGGCCCGATTCAAATTCCTTCTCGTTCGCATTGGGTCAATCGGACACTTCAATCATCCCCGGTGATTCAACGATATTGTTAATCCACTTTCAGCCAGACCGGATGGGGAGCTTTCAGTCCGAAATGCATATTCTCTGCAACGATCCTTATCAATGCGAGGAAACGGTAAGCCTTACCGGCGAGGGCGTGGTTTCTGGTCTGGTTATTTCCAGTCAAAATTTGAATTTTGGGAAAATTCCCCGTACCTCGGATACCTCGCAAGTTTTAACTCTCTTCAATACCGGCGAAGCTACGTTAATTATCTATAAGGATAGTCTGCATATTTCCGGTCCGGATTCCAATCAATTTACAATGGAGGCAATTGGTCAGGATATTACCCTGCCACCGGAAGATTCGGCAAACATTTCTATAAATTTCCATCCGGTACGGGTTGGCCCGTTGGAAGCACAACTCAATATTCACTGCAACGATCCGGCCAATCCCCATCGCGCAGTTTTGCTCTCCGGTTTGGCTTACGATGAATTAGCAGCAAATATAGCCTATAGCTCAACCCATTCCAGTAATCCATTTATAAACCGAAAGAATGGTACGGCCAGTTTTACCATCACCAGTCAATTCCCGGTAGACTCCGCTTTTATCTATCTCAGAAAAGGTGGAGGTTTCGAGTTTCACAGGCAAAGTTTAACTCATACGACGAACAGCACCTGGTCCGCAACTCTGGATTCCACCCGGGTCACCGAGCGGGGGATAGATTATTATGTTATCGCATATCACGGCTGGCGCTCAACGGAGTACCCGGTAACGGGAATAAACAGGCCCAATTGTATTCAGGTATATGTCCCAACGCTGAATTTTCCGACCAAGACAAAAAAAGCAATTTATCAAATGATATCGAAACCTGTTTTTTCCTTCGGACAGAATCTGGAAGAATTGTTTGCAGACAACCTTGGTACTTATGATAATACCAAATACCGGATTTTTGACTGTGTGAACGGAACAGATTATACCGAGATCACCGAGTTGAACCATACGCTGCCTCCGGGAAAATCGATTTGGTTGATTACCAGTGAGCCGAGACAACTGGATATATCAAATTCGCAATCTGTTTTATCCAACCAGGATTATTCCCTGCAATTACATCAGGGTTGGAATATGATTTCAACTCCCTTTGCCTTCCCGGTAGACTGGAATCAGATTAGCCAGGAGCTTCCTCTGAGATATTACGACGGGACGGAGTGGTTATTTGTATCGGTGATGGATCCATTTAAAGGCTATGCAGTGAATGTTGCCTATGACACAGTAATTAATATACCGCCCCGGCAGGCGCAATCACTTATGGCATTTCAGAAAATCATGTTTCAACCCCAGAATGAGGAATGGCAAATCCAGGTATTGGCAGAATCCGGTAATATCAGGGATCGGTTTAATTACGCTGGTGTTCGGACCGGTGCATCTTCCTCTATTGACATAAATGATTATCCCGAACCTCCGCCGATTGGCAAATTTGTTTCCCTCTATTTTATGCCGGAAGAAAATGCGGGCCCCTATTCAACCGATTACCGGGAGCCCGGGGCTGAGGGTTATATATTTGAGATCGCTTTATCTGCCAATGTGAGCCAAAAGAAAACAATAAGCTTTGAACCGGAAAATTTACCAGCGGATTATCACTGGCAGGTTGTTTCAGAAGATTCGAAAATAAAGTATAATCAGCAAGAGATTCAACTTAAAGCCAATCAGGCCAGATTCAAATTATTTGTCGGAACTGAAAATTTTATTTCCCGGGCAACGGCAGGCTATCAGGAAGCACCAATGACCTTCCGTCTGGAGCAAAACTACCCGAATCCCTTTAATCCGATAACCCAGATTAAATATCAACTCCCCCAAAGGGAAACCGTGAGTATCTTCATTTATGACATTTTAGGCCGACGGGTTCGATCGTTGCTGGAAAAAGAGCAGAAAGAACCCGGTTATTATCAGATACAATGGAATGGTCGGAACGATTCCGGAAATCAGGTGGCCAGCGGTATTTACATTCTACAGCTACACTCCAATAATTTTCATCGAGCAATTAAGATGATATTACAACATTAAACATACTATTTCAGTTAGTGGCAATGAATCGGAAAAATATCAAAGGTATTAAAATTCAAGTGTCGGAGAAACTGTGATCGGCAAACCAACAGACGCACAAAGGCTGGAAATCAGCCGAATACTGTTATCCATTGCCTTCAAATTTATTGATGTGGCTCCCGATGAAATTGACGAACTCCTGGAAAACAGTCTGGCAGTTGTGGCAGATTTTGTTCATGCTGATCGAAGTTATATCTATCTGTTTGAGGATGATAATAAACGTCTGAAGCTGACTCACAGATACAACAGCAACGACATAAAAGAAAAGATACCACAGCACGATCGGGTGGACAGTGAAGATTTCCACTGGCTAATCCAGCCGATCCTGAATAATTCGATGGTTAATATTTACGCTGCGGACGATCTGCCAGCAAAAGCCAGCACCATCCGGGCCATCATGGAAGTGGAAAAAACCCAATCCATGACCCTCTCCCCTATCAACTCCAGTCAATCGGTTATCGGATTTATCGGGCTTGATTCTGTGAGAGAAAAAAGGAAATTCTCGGATGATGTCATTTCCATGTTAAAGATATGCGGAAGTATATTTGCCAAAGCGCTGCATCATAAGAATTCAAGCAAAACCAGTTTCCGGGCCGAGCAGCGGTTTAAAAGACTATTCGCCGATATTGAAGATGTGGTATTCATAACCACACCCGAAGGAAAATTTCTGGAAATTAATCCGGCGGGCGCTAAATTATTCGGCTATTCGATGAGAGATTTACTGAATTTAAATATCGAACAGGATCTTTATGTCAATCCGGAAGAGCGAAAAAAATACAAGAAGGCGATAAATACCAATGGTCAGGTACGGGACTACGAACTGGCATTAAAAACCAGGGAGGGTGAAAAAATTTTCGTTCTGGCCACCGCCAAAGCGGTAAAGGACAAAAACGGAAAAATAGTTGCTTACCAGGGTATTTTACGGGACGTTACCTACAAGCGGCAACTGGAACAGCAATTATTCCAGGCAAAAAAAATGGAATCCATCGGTATGCTGGCTGGTGGAGTCGCTCACGATTTCAATAATATTCTAACTACGATTATCGGAAATGCTGAACTTTCGCAAATGGACCTTGATAAATCCCATCCGGTTTATCATAACATAGAAAACATCATCATTGGGGTCAAACGGGCAGAAGATCTGATCCATCAGCTGCTGGCCTTCAGCAGACGTCAGATGATTGAACCAAAGATTGTTGATATCAATAAGGAAATAACCGATCTGCATTCCATGCTGGAGCGGTTGATCTCCGAAGATATCCGCTTTGAATTGGGACTAAAAAAAGATCTGAGTTACATCAAGGCCGACCCGGTTCAGATCCAGCAGGTGCTGGTTAATCTGATTGTAAATGCCAACTACGCTATTAAAAAGCAGAAAGATAAATCCAAGCCCAAAAAAATCAGAATCATTACCGATGAAACAGTTCTCACCAAAGAATTTACCGATCAGTATGCCGGAAGCCGGGAAGGAAAGTTCATCCTGATTGCTGTGCAGGACACCGGTATTGGCATGGACGAGGAGACCAAAGAAAATATTTTTGAACCCTTCTATTCCACCAAAAAAGAAGGCGAAGGCACTGGACTCGGACTTTCCACTGTTTATGGAATCGTCAAACAAAACAGTGGTAATATTTATATTGAAAGTGAGCAGGGTAAAGGAACTACGTTTAAAATTTACTGGCCGGTCTCGGCAGATCAGAAGAAACCGGAACAAAAACCGGACACCGAAATCAAGTTCCAGAAACGCATGGAATCCATTCTGTTTGTGGAAGACGATATCCATGTGCGGGAATTAATGTGCAAGGCGCTGCGAACATTTGGTTATAATATTGTGGAAGCAGAAAATGGCAAGGAAGCGCTGAAAAAAATCCAGCAGGATTCCCTGGCTTACAAGTTAGATTTGGTGATTACCGATATTGTTATGCCGGAAATGAGTGGTGAAGAACTGGCCCAGTGTATGAAGGAATTAAATCCTGAGGTCAAAGTTTTGCTTTGTTCCGGCTTTACCGACAGCCGGATTTCCATGCAGGAGACGAATGGCAAAAACGGTCATTATTTCTTGGCAAAACCCTATACCCTAAAGCGATTAGAAAAAAAGATCCGCTCGATCCTGGATAATCCTGCCTGATCAAAATCCTTATGTTCTTTATCTCAATTCTACTTTGACACAAATCTCAATCTAACTAATGTGTCCAGGTCCAGCTTAATCCCACCGAAGGTAACAGTCGAAACCAGTATTCTTTCATTTCCACTAAATAGGGTTTTCCATCCGGTCTTGTATTGACATAATATTTAATGTTCCTGAGATTACCACGGTCATATAAATTAATCAAAGCCAGAAACAAAGAGAGCCTGCCGCGAGACAGGTAAAAATGGCGGTTAATCTGCAGATCCAATCTGTGAAATGGAGGAAATGGAGTTCCATTGAATTCATCATAAACAACCGAATATTGAATGTTGCCATTAGGAAGCTGTTCGCTTTTTAATACCTGCCTGGTAAAGGGCCATCCGGTATGGTATTGCCAGGAAACATTCAGATGCCACTTGCGATTCGGCCGATAATTGAAATCCAAAAAAATTGTATGAAGTTGATCGTATCTGTTGGGATAAGCAGATTTCATAGAGGGATAAACTACTCCCTGATATACCAGGTTTCTGATATCATCTTCCGCTTTAGCCAGGGCATAACTGGCCCAGCAGGAAATTTTACTGCCCCGATCGTATTTCAGATAGAATTCGATTCCCTTCGAAGTGGCTCCATTAAAAGTTAATTTGAACCTATCATCCTGGACTTCCGGGAAAATCTCAATGGTATTCGAGAAAGTCCGGTAATCGGGACGAAGGTCCGAATTCTTTTTATAATATCCCTCCATCCGCAGATTTAGGCCATTGCCGAAGGTATGTTCAAAACCGGCAACCCAATGCCGGGATAATTCTGCAGGAAAGAATTGGGTCTCTCCGTCAGCAACTTTCAATTCGTGGATTCCTTCACTCTGATAGAAATAACCCCAGCCAGCACGCAAAAAAGTTTGTTTTCCAATAACATAGACCATATTCACTCGTGGACTGAAGTGTTGATCATTTGTGTAAGAGTTGCGATCGTATCTTAAGCCTATTTCTGTGGTTAAAGGAGACCATATCCGAAAACGGTTAGATAAATATGCACCCAGTCTATTGCCACCGGGATTAAGATTCGTATTGATTGTATCGATCGACAGGATATAATTATTTGGACTAACCCATATTCGGTTCCATTTTGTATTCAGATAATTATAATCTGCATTCAGGTATTGATAATTTATTCCCCATTTCAGGAAATAATTATCAAGCAACTCAAAATCCCAATCCTGTTTAAATCCAATTATATTGACACTCTTCTCATCTGATACAGTAAAATCAATTTCATCCAGATCACCATAATAACCGGTTCCGGTACGATTATGCGCTAATTTTCCATAGGAAAGAATGGTTCGCGAAAACAATCTGGAGCTCTGCATTGAATTTAGCGTAAGCCACCCATACGTATTTCCATACTTCGTATTGTCTGTATCACGATCATCCTCGATGTACTCCAGCTTGTCCCCGGAATGAAGCACATTGGCAGTCAAGGTATATTTAGGAGCAAGATTATACTCCATTTTACTGAAAATATCAAAATAAGTCGGAGATGGTTGATTCTCCTCCCCCATCAAATCCAAAACGAAATCCAGATAGCCTCTTCGGGCCGAGAGTAACCAGGAACCCTTATTTTGATTAAAATTACCTGCAGACATCAGACGGGCATTCATAAAACTAATACCAAGGCTGGTCTGGGATTTTCCCATGTTTTGAGTGGCAGATTTCATATTGAAGACACCGCTCAAACCCTCTCCGTATTCTGCCGGAAAACCACCGGTATACAGATCAATCCCTTCAATAGCTTCGACGTCGATAATACTCAAAGCCCCTCCATCCAGATCTTTGAGATGAAATGGTTCATAAAGCTGCTGACCATCAATCATCACAACTACCTCTTCATTCTCCCCACCCCTAACCGTAAATTTTGCCGAAAAATCACCGGATGTTACCCCGGGAAGCCTGGTAATGGCACGATAAACATCTTCACCAAAAGGGATAGTTTGTAAATCCTGTTGAGTCAAAGTCTGCCGGACAATTGGCTCTTTGCCCTTTACTACAAATTGCCCCGGAGTTATAACGATCTCATTCAGTTGGAGTGCCTCCTGTTCCATTTCGGTATCCAGGAAAATTTCTGCATTTGCAAGTACTTGCAACTCCTCTATTCGTCTGGTTTTATAGCCGATATAAGAAATCTCCAGTGCATAAACTCCAGGGGATAGATCTGAAATAAAATATCTGCCAGCGAGGTCGGTGGTAGCCCCTAAACCGGTGCCGATTAAAACAACATTTGTCCCAATCAAGGGGAGTTGGGTCTCTTTATCGAGTACCCGCCCTTTTAATATTCCTTTAGTTTCGCCGGTTTTTGTTGAACTATTTTCCGGTCGCCCAAATAAATGGATATAAATCCCCAGAAAAAGTAAAATAATTATCCCGAATTTGATACTTTTTGTAACCATCATCTTAACCTCGATACAAAATAGTTGACTTTAACAATTTATTTGCAGATACTATTTGTCATCTTCGGAAAGGCTGACAGGTTGATATTTTCGGAGTCGAGCTATGAGAATAGGTTTATTTGGAAATGTGATAAGTGGTTTAAACATTCTACTCAACGTCCTTTTCTGGTTGAGTCAAAATTAACCGTCATGGGATATATACGTACATGATCCAGATAGTTGCATTTTTCCAAGGCTTAAATAATTAGTAAGGATATGACAGCGCACAAAAAACCTGATCAACACAGTAATATCATTGAAGATGTAGACGCTATTTCGTCGGATCGCGGCGGAGTAGCCGGTTTTTTTGAAATGCTGTTAAGACGTTTCCGGGTCGGAAGCTATATCATTGCCCTGATACCATTATACATTATCGCCATAGC
>CAZTXJ010000056.1:13245-14338 GCA_964617285.1 uncultured Calditrichaceae bacterium
AATGCTTTTACCTATATCGTCCGTTATACCTTTTTGGAATTCATCACCCCTACCCCGTTAAATATTCTATTTTACCGGATGATGGGCATGAAGATTGGTAAAAATGTTCATCTCAACACCACCAATATTTCGGACCCGTGTTTAATTGAGATCGAAGATAAAGTGACCATCGGTGGTTCGGTGCACATTATCGCCCATTATGCCACCAAGGGTTATCTGATCGTGGAGCCGGTGAGAATAAAGAAAGGAGCTACAGTGGGATTAAAGGCGACTATTATGGGGGATGTGGAAATCGGAGAAGGCGCGACCATTGCCCCGCATGAGGTGGTCTTCCCCAAATCACGGATTCCTGCTGGGAGAAAACCATTTACCGAAGAAGATAAAGCACAGGCAAGGAAAAGAGATCTGCCATCGCAGGATTTTTTATAATTTATCGATATTACCAAACAAATAAAAAAGCCCCTGTCTATTTGCAGGGGCTTTTTCTATGATATCAATCAATTTATTTCATCAAAATCATTTTCATTATTTTTGAATAAGTGCCAGCTTGAAAACGGTAAATGTATATGCCGCTGGCAACCGGTGAGCCAAAATCGTTTATACCATCCCAGACAACCTGGTGTCGCCCGGCTTCCTGACGCGCATTGATCAGCGTTCTAACATTTTGCCCCAGCAGATTATAGACTTCCAGTTTAACCTCACTTGAGCGCGGTAATTCGTAGTAAATGGTCGTACTGGGATTAAACGGATTGGGATAATTTTGAGAGACCGCATATTTGGTCGGAATACCAAGCTTCTCCCCGATACCGGTAATTCCTTCCCCGATACCTCTCACATATACATCCAGAGTATCACGCATCGGATCATTGCTTACAATGCGAACAAATCCCTCTCTGATCCCGGCCTGGGTGGGGGTAAAAGAGATATTAATCATCTGACCCATTCCGGCTGCCAGAGTAAAAGAAGACAGATCCACCGAAAAATCCTGGTTGGTAGAGATAATATCCGTAACATTCAACGAAGTAATTCCGGCATTATCGATTTCCAGTTCCAGAATGGAGGTGCTGTCCACCATGGTGGTATCGAAAAGCAC
>CAZTXJ010000056.1:14438-16446 GCA_964617285.1 uncultured Calditrichaceae bacterium
AGATCATTCCGGAAAAAGACCATCAGGCTGTCCCCGGGTTCCGGGGCATTACTCTGACCTTCCGGCTGGTAAAAGTAGGATAACACCACACCCGATCCCTGCTGTCCGGAAAGATCAACCGGGTAAAGATCAACCTGATCTCCACCATCGGGTTTCCCATTAAAATTCAATGAGAGTGATCCGGATGGCGGGTTCAAGGCCATATCATTTATTTCCGCATCATCGTTAGCCCAATAAGCTGGATTGGGGCTTCCAGCCACTGAAAAAACATCCCCTATTGGCGCATTAAGTGGCGTAATTACCGCCTCCGATGGAGTGCTTTCGTTCTGTGGAGTTTCATTATCAATCGTGGTTAAAAACCAGCTGTGGAAACCAGAAATAGTATTCATATAAACCGTTGAATCCGTAAGACCGGTATCCGCAGGCGTTCGGGTCAGGGTAACTACCAGAATACTATCCCGGTATAAATTAATTCCGCTGAAATCATCCATTGGTGTCCCATCCACGTTAGTGGTATTATTGGTCCAGATGAGCTTGACCTGTGCGCCCATATTGGCAATAGCTACATCCAGAGGTGCAGTTGGGATGGGTGATCCACCGGCAATCCAGGAAACTTCCACAACCGGACTGATGATTTGCAAACTATCCAGTCTGGCATAAATGGTGTAATGGTATTCCTGACCATCGATCAAACCAGTGTCGAGGTAATCTTCCGTACCACCAGCGACGGTATCAATCACCACGCCATCTCTTTCCAATAATACATGAAATTCTGATGTCAGAAGCGGATTCCCATTCGCCAGTTGAGTGGGGTCATCCCAGAGCAGATGAATGGAGGTCGGAGTCTGGTAATCACTGTAGGCAGTAAAATTCGTGGGGGCAGCAGGTCCGACTAAAGGTATGGTCACGTTATATCCGCGCAGGGTAAACCAGTGTTCTATGGCAGTTAAATTGGCACCGCCATGTAAATTTACATCTGCCTGCACAAAGGCCTGTGCAGCATCCTGCTGATTTGATCCGCCATTCAGCATGGAGAGTGCTTCCAGAAAATTTTCATCGGTGGCTCGCCGTCCAATATCATCCCAAATCTGCATTAGCGTTGAGGCCCAAATCTGACCGTCGGTATGAATCACTCCCGTCAATCCACCGGGATAGGTCGCAGTGTAATTGGTTATCCGTCCTGCCCAGAATTCATTATGTCCGTCCCAATGAAACACCCAGTTGTATTGGGGATCAGAAGGTGTCCAGTATCCCCTGCTACGATTATAGGAAGTTGCCCAGTAATCTCCGCAGCCTTCGCTTAATCCGTCCACCTGAGAGAGCTGGCCGTTGGTAATCCAGTCATGAATCCCGTGTCCTAATTCGTGCAGCAAGACATCCGGGTCTTCGGCGTCGTCCACTCCACCTTCGCCCCAGGCTACCTGACCGGTCGAGGGAATATAATGGGAGTTATCGTCACCATTTAATCCATGCGGATCAAAATGCACCCCGCCTGAATATTGATATGGCATTAAAGAAAAACCCAGGGTATCGTTGATATAGCGCATGGACTGATCCACATGAAAATATGCATTAACCGCTTCAAAAGCATCCGGACTGCGGGTAAAATCCCACACACTGTCGGATTGGCTGAACAAACCTTTAAAAGGCGATTCAAAATCCTGAATGGCTGCGTATGGTCCTTCCAGATGATATTGATTATTGTAAAATTCTATATCCGGCAATTCCCGCCAGACAATGTGGGCTACCAGGGAATCCGTATCGTTGTCATTATTATCTCCAAACTGACCACCGGACTGATATACTGCCCGGGCATGGGTCAGAGGATCAGGATCGAATACTTTTCCCATTCCGGTTGTAGGGGAAAGATAGCAGGCGTTATCCTTGACCTTAAAAATTTCTCCACTTACTGCGTCCACCAATACTTCCCAATCGCCAAAAACATCCTCCGCCGGAACCAGAGTAATTTTATGGGTTAACCGGGTGATACCCTTATTATGATAAACCA
>CAZTXJ010000056.1:16546-18331 GCA_964617285.1 uncultured Calditrichaceae bacterium
GGTAAACCAGCAATTACCGGATAGTCCACCCGGTACAGGGCCAATGGTGCCCCGGTTTCTTTACTGATCCTACCATCATCAAACCGGACGAATGACTCCTGTTCATTCGGGAGTATTTCCAGATGCTTATTTTTATGGGGCTTTTGCGCCCCGGCATCAAATACCGCGACCAACAATAAAAAAACTATCGTAAATTTTACCATGGTGCTCATACATTTCCCTTTGTTTAAGTTGATGTAAAAGATTGGAGTGAAAATACGCAATAGTTTGGTTAGAGTCAATACCTGGAATAGCAATTATAATTTTTTAATTAAATAAACCTTTTGTCCCGGGATGTCAGGCATATTAAAATTCTGATAGTTTAAATCTCCGGGTAAAATGTTCTTCTATCTGATTTTCGGAATAACTTATGGTTTCTCCTCGGCAATTATGCCGGGCCCTTTCATCACCTATTTATTTTCGATCAGCCTCAGCCAGGGATTTAAGCGTGCCTTTCCCGCTGCTTTTGCTCCCCTGTTAACCGATGGTCCGATTGCCTTACTAGTATTGTTAATCCTGACTCAACTTCCGGCATGGATTATTCAGGCACTTCGTTTTTCCGGGGGAATCTTTATTTTATATCTGGCCTTTATCGCCTGGAAAACATGGCAAACTTATAACCCAAAATTAACATTTGAAAATAAATCCGGTCAGAATAATCTGTTCAGGGCTGCCCTGGTGAATCTGCTAAATCCCGGACCTTATCTGGGCTGGAGTCTTGTGCTGGGTCCGCTTTTTCTGAAGGGATGGAATGAGCAACCGTTAAATGGTTTAATTTTATTAATCAGTTTTTATGGAACGATGATTCTGACTTTTATAGGCACCATTTTACTTTTTTCGGCTGCCCGGAATATCGGATCAAAAATTACCCGGATGTTGATCTTGATTTCAGCAATAGCCCTGGCATTTTTTGGATGCTATCAAATCTATGCCGGAATTGTTTCGTTTTAAATAATATGCTTTACCAGGCAAAGTCAAATTTAAGGTTAAAACTGAAATAGATATATTTAGGAAAACATTTGAAGGAGGCGGGAAACGATCACTCGACCAATTAAAGATAAACTTTATCCGACTATCCTTTTCGGATTCAGATTAAAAGGGTTATTTTAATAGGATCATTCTTTTGATTTCACTAAACCCATCCGCTTCCAGCCGATAGAGGTAGATACCACTGGGAAGGCTGCTGGCATCATAATCCACAACATAATATCCCGAAGTTAAAAAGTTTTCCAGGATCGTATCCACCTTTTGTCCTAATAGGTTATATAATTCTATTTTTACCCGGGAAGTCTTTGGCACACCAAACCTGATGTGGGTTGTCGGATTAAATGGATTTGGATAATTTTGAGATAGCTCAAAGTTAGTCGGAATGCCCAGATTTAAATCGATAATCCCTGTCGGCGATTTCTGAATGATGGAAATTGTAATCCCTGTTTCCTGATCCCAAAACCCTGCCGGATCGCTCACCGTCAAATCCATATGAGCTTCCCCAATAAAATTGAGCGGATCGGGAGTAATATGTAAATTCCCATCAACAATGGTATATGTGAGATTAATTGCGTTTGAGATAACTAATTGCAGCTGGTTCACATTATTATCCGGATCATATAAAAAGCTGTTTAATGGGAGTGAAGTGGTTTCTCCGCTACTTATTCCGGACAGTGTCCAGTTAATTTCAGGAAGCCCCACACTCACTGTATCCGAGTTTGGAGACTGATTTCCCGCAGTATCGACCGCACAAAGTGT
>CAZTXJ010000056.1:18431-19743 GCA_964617285.1 uncultured Calditrichaceae bacterium
TCAATGGTTACCTGAGTAAAAAATCGTGAAAATCTAAAAGGGAATATTTTCCAAAAAGTGTGCATTATTTTTACAAAATTAATTAAGTACACCCAAAATCCGAAAATGTAGGAATACCTTTTAACATTCGGCCAAAAACGAATATTTTTTGTATTCTTTTGCTGTTTCAATCCCATTATATTAATGTGGATCTGATAGCAAAAGGTACTTGTCCAATCTGAACTCAAATGTCAAAGGAGACAAATTTATGCATTTAATTTTATTGGGAGCGCCCGGTGCGGGAAAAGGTACCCAGGCAAAGAAAATCATGGAAAAATACCATATACCACAAATCTCAACAGGCGAAATCCTGCGCCAACATGTATCTGATAAAACCGAATTGGGAAAAAAGGCAAAATCCACTATGGACCAGGGCCAACTTGTTTCGGATGGCATCATCTTGGAAATGGTCGCCGATAGACTAACCCACAAGGATTGCCGGCAGGGATTCATTCTGGATGGATTTCCCAGAACCATTCCCCAGGCAAAAGGATTGGAGCATATTTTGCAAAATTTGCACATAAAAGATTTAAAAGTAATTGAAATCCATGTTGACCAGGAAACAATCATCAAACGACTCACCAGTAGACGGATCTGCTCAAACTGCGGAAAGGATTATAATTTAAATCTGAATCCACCTCCACCCGATAATATCTGTAAAGTGTGCGGAGGGAAGATTATCCAGCGGGATGATGATAAAGAAGAGACCATCAGGAAGCGTCTGGAGGTCTATAAAAACCAGACTAAACCACTTATAGAATTTTACCAGCAAAAAGGAAATTTCTTTCGGGTGGATGGAGAAAAAGAAATCGGGGATATTTTCAGCGACATTGAGAATATAATCCAATAGTTTTTAGCAGAAGTTTATGAAAAAACATTTTTTAGTAATTTTTATCTTCTTACTTCCCTTTATATTTTTTAGTTGTTCCGGACGGGAGCGTGATAATCCACTGGATCCTCTCGGTAAATTTAAAACACCGGTTGAACTCCAACTACTTCCTGATGGTCATCAGGTTACTTTGAAGTGGAATGTAAAAGATCTCACGGATTATTATGGTTTCAGAATTTACCGGGCAATTGACGATACCACCTCTTTCCAGCTATTGAAAGAAGTTGATCCGCAGATAAAAAGTTACACTGACAGCTCCGTTAGTTTCTATCACTGGTATTTTTACCGGGTTTCGGTACTTGGTTATCAGACGGAGAGTAAACCATCAAAAATTCAGAAAACCCTGCCGGGTCCCGGCACCATTGAAATTCTATCCCGATACGG
>CAZTXJ010000057.1:0-6629 GCA_964617285.1 uncultured Calditrichaceae bacterium
TTAAAGTGTATTCAAAATTTCTTCGGCATGTCCTTCCGGTTTTACTTTTTCAAAAACCTTTTTTATTTTTCCATCCTTGCCAATAACAAAGGTTGTTCGAAGAATTCCCATATATTTTTTACCATACATACTTTTTTCTCCCCAGGCACCATAGGCCTCCGCCACCTTATGATCCGGGTCGCTCAGCAGGGTAAAGTTAAGATTTTGTTTTTGAATAAAATTTTGATGAGATTTTACACTATCCGGACTCACCCCAAGCACTTCGGCATTTTTGCTGCCAAATACGTTAATGCTGTCCCGGAATGAACATGCTTCTTTGGTACAACCCGGGGTATTATCCTTTGGATAAAAATAGAGAATAACCTCTTTTTTTCCGAGAAATTGACTGAGGGATACCTCTTTCCCGGAATCAGACTGCAAGGTAAAATCAGGGGCTTTATCACCAACTTTTAACATAGATGTATTCCTTATTTGTTTTAGTTTCTAATTTTTAACTAAAATCCACCCTACTATTAAGTACCTTTTTTAGGATTGCTGGGTCGCATATCAATTTCACTAACCATGGTGCGCTGGGGCATATGATAAGCCATATATGCTACATCGGCAATATCTTCCGGTTGTATTTTATTCTGACTGGGTGTACCGGTTGGGGATTGCCCGCCCTGACCGAAACTGGTCTCCACTGATCCCGGAAATATGGTTACCACCCGGATATCATGTTCACGGACCTCATGCAGAAGGCATTGGGCAAAACCTCTCAATGCCCATTTAGAAGCCGCATAGCCCGTGCCGGATTTAAATCCATTTTTTCCGGCCAGCGAGGCAATATTCAGGATAAGACCGGATTTTTGTTTTATCATTTGAGGGACAACATATTGCGTCAGAAAAAATACGGCCCGGGTGTTAACCTCCATCATTTCATTGTATTCGTCCGGAGAAATCTCCAAAAAGGGTTTCAGATATCCCAGCCCGGCATTATTCACCAAAACATCAATCTTTCCCCAGGTATTTATCACCTGGGATACGATTTCTTTTACCTGTTTCAAATCTCTCAGATCGGATTGGATAACAAGAGGTCTTTCAAAACCGGCCGATGTAATCATATCTCTTGTTTTATTTAATTTTTCTCTGTCCCGGGCAACCAGAGCCACGGCAAATCCCTCTTTAGCAAACCGCAGCGCAATTGACTGACCGATACCTCGGTTTGCTCCGGTAACAATCGCAACAGGTTTATTCATTGAACAGCCTCCTAACGGTAAAACTTTCAGGACTTCATTGAATTGACATAAGTGTTAAATAAATGAAAAATCAATGTGAGAAGTTCCCAAAAATTAGGATAAAAAAATGCCCATGGCAATACCATGGGCACTGATGATCCTTTTTTTCAGAGGATCTATTTTAAAACGCGCTCACAAATCCGATCACAAACTGGTTTTTTTCATTTTTAATATCCCGGGTAAATTCTCCGGTTAATCGTAGGTTCCTGGCTACCAGATAGGTACCGCTTAAGGTCGCTGTTTCGAAATCAAATTCATCCAGATCTGAATCGACATAATTATATAAGCCGGTAAGATAAAAACGGGACTTATCCTTTTGTGGAGCCAGAATCGCTTCAGCCACAATTCCATTAGTTTCAACATCGTGTACATCGGCAATGGGATTGGTATCTTTTCTATGCAGATACTGGCCGGTAAATTCCAGCTTACCCAAAGTAAAGTTTACATCCGGTCCAAAATAAGTGACTTTGTTCTTTTCAGTCTCACCAATATACTTCTCCTGCCCATAATAAACAAAACCACCAAGGCTGGCGATCCCACCAATCCCCTGTTTTATCCGAAATCCAAAATTCTTAAAATTGTCATTGTCAAATTTACCCAGGGAATCTGCTTCTCCTTTTCCATTGCCATTCACCACCATGGCGACGAGATCAGTGCCGGTCTGTTCAACACCATAGACGAACATCAGTCCCCGGTCGTAGGTAAGATCAATTCCGGATTCGCCGATCTTGGTTTTATAAATCTGGTAATCCTCAAAAGTGAGTCGCAATTCCCTTTTCATCAGCGGATCCGAAGTCTGAAACTGGCCCACCATGATTGCCAGATTCGAGCCAAATACCTTGCTGAACTGGACATAGGCATCTTCGATCCCGGCTACTTCGCCTCTTTCCGAGAGATAAAAATAAAAATAATATCCAATGTTGTGATACAACGGCCCACCCGAAAGTAACTTTACTCCCCAGGGCGTCTGGATATCTTTGTCCACCTCCCGATCCTGTTCATAAACAGCATAGGCATCAAATCTTACCGCAATCGGAAAGGTCCGGTTTAACCAGAGAAGATTATCTCCGGCAGTAATATAATCCCTCTCTTTTTCTTCCTCGGGAATAACGAATCCGTTCCCGGCAAATTCATCACCATAGGGCTTTAGTTTTGGAATGGGTGCATGACAAGTGGTGCAGGAAATTTTATAGCGCCGGGCAAAGGCTGGAATAGCATCTCCATTCTCAGGCAAAAGCAACGAAACTAAAAAAGCAAATGATAAAAATAGAAAGATCACCTCTCTGATTTTCATAAAACTCACTCCTTTCAGTCGTAAACTTCGATCCAGGTTGATCCATGATTAATTGGAATTATTTCACTCTCTTCTGCCGGAACTTCCAGAAAATCCGCCACCGGCTTCACCAGTTTCTGATAATTAAGCACCGCCGAAAATGTTACTTTACCAAGAGCAATATCATCCGGTAATTGCCAGGTAAAAGTTTCGATCTTGGTCTCCCTTGGACCAATCCGATAATCCACTCCCAGTGATTTGGTATTCCATTGCTGAATGGTCATCCGGCCCTGTGGATCGAAATAGGGCATCCGGAAAATTCGGTCACCTATTGGTACCCCATCCCGCTGGACGCCCTCAAAATCGGGATTATCCAAAGCAATACCCATATCCTGATAGGCTAAAACGTCCGAAGCAATGGTATATTCTTCACCCTCAAATCCTTTTTTGTCCACTGGCAGATGATAGGTCTTGCCTTCAGCATCGGTGGCAGTTACATGGAGCCAGAGGATACGGTCCTCCACCGAACCGGTGGGAAATTTATGACCGGTTTTTCCATTAAATAGCTGCACCTTTATCAATGCCACACCATCGTAGGGAATTTCCCGCTCTTCCGGATGCATTCTGATTTCAACGGTGCCGGCCAGTTTTCCCGGATCGTGGGCACCATGAAACAGATGCTGTGCCACAATATCTTCCTTGGACATCTTCGCATTTTTACCAATGCCTTTAGGCATGTGGCATTGCTGGCAGGGAACACCCTGTTTTGAGTAAGGACCTTCTTTCCATTCCAGATGGGTGGATTTAACCCAAACACCGTATGGACTCATTTCATTATGACAGGTGCCACAGAATTCCGCCTGAGTAAAGAATTCATTGAATTCGGTATCATGATGTGGGGATGACAAACCCGGCTTCGGACCATATTTGGTTCGTCCCGGCTTGGAAATATGATTGAAATTATGGGGCACATCTCCTGAAAATCCGATAATGGTATGGCAAACTTCGCAGGAAACCGATTCATTGGCTCTTGAATTTTCTGCAGGTAGCGGAGGCGGCACATCACCCGCCCAGAATGCCAGTGGCGAATGGCATCCGTTGCACCCGGCTTTTACTTCAGCTACCTTTTCATCCTTTTCGGCATGCGGAACTGCCAGCTTAAAATATTCAATTTCATCCCAGTGATGAGTATATGCCTGGGACATCATTGCCTGGGTCCACTGCTGATAAAAATCCGTATGACAGCTTTTGCAAGCTTCGGGTTTTTCGTATTGGTCATACTGTTTTGTCCCCAGGGCAGCACCACCGGAGGGAAGAGTCTGCGAGTACAGGATAGAACAGCTTATCAGCAAAATCAGAATTAATAAGAAAATCTTCTGCATACCACTTTCTCCTTTAATTTTCATGTACATTGTATCACATAATTAATTATAAAAAATCATTTGTATTTAAATAGAAATATTATCCTCTAATTGCTGGTGCTTTTGAGCAATAGTTTCCGCCAGCTTATCCAGGGCAGCAAAATCTTCACTACGGGGATGACCTTTTGCCATTACCGCCGGTAAAAACTCTACCTTCAGATCTTTCAGCATCTCGGTAATCTGATTAACCATTTTATTTCCCCAACCAAAAGAACCAATGATGCCAACAAATTTTGCTTTTGGCTTCAGGGCATTGATTAGATAAGCAGCATAGACGATATTCGGATGCGCGCCCATCAGCACAGCCGGGGAGGCCAGGACAATGGTTGCGGCATCGACCAAAGAGAGGGTGATTTCCCCCAAATCTGCGGAAACCATATTGTAAGGTTTTACATTTATCCCCTGCTCGACCAGCTTGTCGATAAAATGGGAAACCATGATCCGGGTACTTCCATGCATGGAAATATAAAGCAGAATAACCTCGTTCTTTACCTTCTCCGAAGTCCAGTCCTGATAGGCATCCAGAATTTTTTCCGGCTCATCGTATATGGGCCCGTGGCTTGGTGCGATTAACGAAATCTGATAAGCCTGGAGGGTTTCCAGATGTTTCGGGATGCGTGAGCCATAGGGCATCATAATCTGAGCATAGTACCGTTTCGCCTCCTGTAACGCCACAGAATTTTGTGAAGCATAGAGTTGACTGGTAGCCAGATGAGCACCAAACAAATCGCAGCTAAATAAAATCTTATCTTCTTTAAGATAAGTAAACATGGTCTCCGGCCAGTGAACCCAGGGAGCAAAAATAAATTCCAGGGTTTTATTTCCCAGGGAAATCACTTCCCGGTCTTCTACGATCCGGATTCTCTCTTCCGGAATGTCCAGCAGCGGCAGGAGCATATCCTGACCCTTCTTACTGGTAACCAGTTGAGCCGTGGGATATTTTTCAAGAATCTCAGGAATAGATCCGGAGTGATCCTGTTCGGCATGATTGGAAATGATATAATCTATTTGCTTTAGCCCAAGTGACTCCAGGTTAGCAAAAAGGATTGCTATTTTGGTGGGATCAACCGTATCGATGAGTGCTGTTTTCTGATCCCCTTTTACCAGATAGGAATTATAGCTTGTTCCATTCGGGAGGGGAATAAGCGCATCAAACAGGGTTCGGTCCCAATCCTGTGCACCTACCGAAAAAATGTTTTCTTTTATTTTTTGAACTGCCATACAAATCTCCAAATTTATTCTGATTTAATAAAGCTACTACTTGTTTAAGCAATGATTCAGACTTCAGCCGAATACTCAGGCAAACCAGCTCCTGTGCAGAATTATCCTAAATATATTCTTTTGCTTCTTCCTCACCCCGCATTACCCGTAAAGCGCCCAGTACCAGTGCTTTCATTTCCTCCTCGCCTGGATAAACTTTCACCTTGGCAATCCATTTTACCCGCTCCTCAATCCATTTTACCAGCATCGAGGAATTAGCCAGACCACCGGTGAGACAGATCAGATCAATTTTGCCCTTTAAAACGGTGGCAACAGCACCAATTTCTTTGGCCACCTGATAGGCAATTCCCTCGAAGATTAACCGATATTCTGTGTTGCCATTCCGGACTTCCTTTTCCACATGCTTCATGTCATGATCACCCAGATAGGCAACCACACCCCCATGGCCGGTTATCAATTTTTTCATTTCCGAATAGGTATATTCACTGGAGAAGCATGCCTTAACTAGATCACCTACCGGTACTCCCCCGGACCGTTCCGGAGAATACGGGCCGTCGCCATCGAGACCATTGTTGACATCAATCACCCGACCATGTTGATGAGCGCCTACAGTGATTCCACCTCCCAAATGGGCGACGATGATATTTGAATCCCAATAGCTCTTTCCAATATCACTTGCTGCCTGTCGTGCCACTGCCTTTTGGTTGAGCGCATGAAAAATACTCCGGCGCCGGATAAGGGGCATTCCGGAAAGCCGGGCCAGATCCTGCAGTTCGTCTACGACAACCGGATCGACAATATAGGCTTCACATCCTCCAATATTTTTTGCCATAGAATAAGCGATGAGGCCGCCACAATTACTGGGGTGATCCCCCTGCACACCACGCCTCAGGTCCGCCACCATGGACTGATTAACCCGATATGTGCCACCCTCAATAGGTTTCAGCAGTCCTCCCCGGCCGACAATCGCCGCTATTTTTCCAATTTCCACTTTATTTTTTTGTAAACTGCGTAGAATCAATTCCATTCGATAGAGATCCTGATCGGAGGCTTTATTAAATCTGGAAAGCTCTTCCACTTTGTGCTGGATAGTTTCTGAAAAGATTTCCTGATCACCCTCAAACAATGATACTTTGGTTGAGGTCGAACCCGGATTGATTACCAGTATTCGTGGATTAGTCATATTTTTTCCTCTTCTCAGGATACTCTGGCCGCAGCGGCAATTGACAGAAATTTTGTTTCATCGGAATCGGCCCGGGAGGTCAATATGATAGGTACTTTGGCACCGATGATAATCCCGGCCGTTTTGGCCCCGGCCAGATAACTCATAAGTTTATAGAAAACATTGCCGGTTTCAATTTCGGGAACGATAGCAATATCGGCATCCCCACCGACTTTACTCACGATCCCTTTGATTTCGCAGGATTTTTTGGAGAA
>CAZTXJ010000057.1:6729-19379 GCA_964617285.1 uncultured Calditrichaceae bacterium
GACAGCAGGCTGCTTTCCCGTAATCCGCTTTCTTTACTCAATACTGCTTTCATCAAAGTGGCCGTTGAACATAATCCTTTCATGAGCAGATCGGCTTTTCCCCGTGCGACCAGTTGTACGGATTGTTGCACTGCGGCATTCTCCGAGTCTTCATGAATAATCTCGAAACCTCCCAGATTAAGCTTATTTTTTTTGGCAATCGCTTCAATTTTCAATTGATCACCAATCAGAATGGCTTCAGCCAAATTTGCCTGCCGGGCTTTAACGAGCGCCTCCAGAACATCCAGGTCCTGTGCTACTGCCACGGCAATGGTTCTATTTTTTGCCGATTTTACTTCCTCTACTAATTGCTGAAAACTGGTAATCATATTTTTACCCTAAAAGAATGTCGCAGCAGAACCCTGTTAAATATATAAATTGGTGATAAAATTATCAATGACAGAAAAATTTAGAATTATGTAATCATATCCATGATGTTGAATATTTGTGTGAAAGTAAGCAGCAATATTATAAAAAAGGGGAGGTGGTAAAAGCTCATCTCCCTTCCTTTCAGGAAATCGTTTTGTTAAGGGTCGATTCCCGGTGGCGGTGCCACAAAACCTTTTTCCATGAAGAGTTGAGCTTCATCCCTGTCTTTTTTAATAGTTCTTTCTACCATTTGATAAAGCTCATCATAACCAATCTTAAGCCGGGCTACTCCCTGTTCGATTGCCTTCATTCCTACAGCTACTGCTTCCCGTGGAAACACTTCCCACTCGTCCATGGTGGGTATCAGATAATCTTCATGCAGACCCTTATCCTCGGCCACTTTCGCCAGTTCGATTGCAGCTGCAATACACATCTCATCCGTAATGGTCTTGGCCATCACATCTAAAGTCCCGCGAAAGATGCCCTGGAACCCCAATGAATTATTCACCTGATTCGGGAAATCGCACCGGCCGGTAGCCACTATCTTTGCGCCAGGTTCGATTCCCTTTTCCCCAGCGTTTGGAGATGGAAGTAATGTGGGCGTTTCCTTTCTCCTTAATTGCAGCGTTACTTACAATTTTAATCTGGATTGAATTTTTGTGGGAGATCGTTGGCCTGATCTAGATACTGGCGCTTCTCATCTTTATGCTCTTTCCCTTTTATGTAAATTGGTTGAGGCCACGAAAAAAAAGTCTCTCTTTCAGTAAATATACCGAAGTTTTTGATTTAGCCCGAAATCAATTTATCCTGTGGGGAATAATTGTTAGCAGAATAGTTGTCATTTATCTTGTAACTCAAAGTTTTACCTTTGGAAACTTGAAACATTGGGCATTTCTTTCTTTTGTAATAATTCTGTTTCTTTCATTAGACCTTTTCGGGAGTACACCGGTGGTGAAAAGTGGCTTGCACGAGGATCGTTTCTTCGAGGTTAAATTAAATGAATCAGAATGTAAAGGAACGGAATTTTGAGAGGATGTATATCCTAAAAATTGCTTCGATGTGGACAGGGTTCTGCATAAGACAACCATATCACGACCTGACGATTGTGCCCAATGTGGCGCCTGAATTGTGCAGTGCCCATTTGATGCGCTTTATTTTCAAAATCCGCCAGGAAACATTATCTCTCCCAATACCATTCGGAAATTCAAGCTAAATCTTTTGGACAGCCGTGTGGTAAAAAACGCATATCATAAATCGCAGGGCAAGTGATGCGGCATTTCTCTAAATTAGTTTTTCCGAAGCACTCTTGTACTATTGAAACCTCCAGCTGTAAGAAGTTGAATAACCTTCTAAAAGATTAGCCCTCCTTCCGCGAGCTTTAATCTTAGTTGGGAGAAGGGCTTTTTTGAACGATATAAAGTTTCTTCTAAAAAGTCCTAGATGTGTCATTCCGGCCTCTGAGCCGGAATCTCTATAATTTTTATGGACTCCATAAGACACTGAGAATTCATATCACCTTTAGCATGAGTCAAAGAAGACAAAATTATCAGGCAGTAAATTCTTTTAAGATACATTTTAGCTTTTCCCAATAATGAATCCGTTTTAAAAAATGGATTCCGGTTTAATGTATCTTAAAGGGAGATATTTAGGCTGCCACATGGCATTTCTAATCATTGTCAATAACTTCTCATCATCGGCAATGACACCCAATCCACTGTCCCGGGCTTCCTTTGCCACTGCCAGGGCTGCCTGAGCCGATACTTCCCGGATCTCCTCAATATCAGGAAGTAACTGCCCGGATTTTAGTTCTTTTTCCATAACCATATCACTGACCGCTTTTGCTGCTGCCATAAACATTTCGTCTGTGATTTTAGGTGTTCCCGATACCAGGCCACCCAGCCCAACGCCGGGGAAAACATATAAATTATTACATTGAGGAATTACGCGATCCTTTCCATCAACCTTCACCGACTTAAAAGGGCTTCCGGTAGCAACAAGGCTATTTCCTTTGGTCACTTTATAAATATTTTCCGGGGTTGCCTCCGCTTTAGCAGTTGGATTGGAAATTGGCATAATCAACGGTAGATCACCATTTTTTACCATTTGATCAATAATTTCATCCGTAAAAGAACCGCTCTGTGCAGTTACTCCCACCAGTACAGTGGCCTTGGCATTACGAATTGTATCTAAAAGACCTATTTTATCCGGATTAGATAATTTCCAATTAGCAACAATGGCCCGATCTTTCACGATAGGTTTTTGTTCTTCGGTAACCGGCATGCCTTCCACTAATAAACCATCCTTATCGATGCCAAAAATCCGGTCTCTGGCTTCTGTTTCGCTCAAGCCTTCCACTTTCAGGCCGGTAATAATTGTCCGGGCAATTCCAATACCCGCCTGTCCCTGGCCAAAGATCACAAAGCGCTGGTCACTTAATTTTTGTTTTTTCACCTTCATGGCAGAAAGAAAAACTGCCATGGCCACGGATCCGGTACCCTGAATATCATCGTTAAAGGAAAGAATCCTTTCGCGAAAACGCTCTAGCAATCGGAAGGCATTGTTTTTTCCGATATCTTCCCATTGCAATAAAGCCTTGGGAAACCGCCGGCGAACCCCATTAACAAATTTCTCAATAATCTCATCATAAGCATCGCCGGTAAGCCTTTCTTTACGAATACCGATATACAGCGGATCTTCCAACAATTGCTCGTTATTAGTGCCCACATCGATTAAAATTGGCAGGCAGTATGCGGG
Source organism: uncultured Calditrichaceae bacterium (assembly GCA_964617285.1). Taxonomy (GTDB): domain Bacteria; phylum Calditrichota; class Calditrichia; order RBG-13-44-9; family RBG-13-44-9; genus CAYVKM01. The sequence goes on from CAZTXJ010000057.1 coordinate 9,892, forward strand.
ATGAATTCCACTCGCCGCCACATAAAGACTGATCTTGCCGATGGGAATCCCCATTCCCCCGGCACCCTGATCACCTAATCCGAGTATTCTCTCACCATCAGATGCCACAATCAGTGAGATATTAGAAAACGGTACATTTGACAGTACTTTATCTATGTTATGGATGTTTTCCGCTGTTACGTAAAGTCCCCGTCGCCGCCTGAATAGATGACTAAATCCCTGACAGGCCTGCCCGACAGTCGGGGTATAAATAATGGGTAACATTTCCGTAAGATGACTTAAAACCAGCGCGTAGTGCAAGGTCTCATTTCGATCCTGCAAAGAAAGCATGTAGATATATTTTTCCAGATCATTGGGCTTGGCACAAAAACTTTCATAGGTTTTCTTTTTTTGCAGGTCTATATCCGAAATTGCTTTCGGAAAAAGACCTTCCAGATTAAATTCGTACCGCTCCTGCTGGCTAAAAGCAGTCCCCTTATTATACATGGGATGATCTGTTAAAAATAATCCTTTAAAAGGCACTTCAATGTATTCCTCACCAGTAAAGGGATCTGTTCTTTTTGAATAGGTTAACATTGTTATTTGCTCCAATTTATTTTAATACATAATTCAAAAGTTTATATTCTCATTCACTTGACCCGAAGATTCAAAGAAACCGGAATTGCTATTTTTCTAACCACTCGATACTCTGCTATTCTTTATCTAATATTAGTTAAATATAATTAATTCTTAAATCAAGAACTTATGAAAATAATAAAAATTCAAAATTTCACAAACTATTGGATTTTTAAAAATCGATCTTATGCTAAAAAGTCTATTTATCGAACTTTAAATCAATCGGGGAAGTTATCCTCACTCTTAACAGTGAGCCTAAAAAATATGACGACATTCTCTATCAGGAATTGCGTGCAAGAAATGAAATTGTAGGCGGGCACAAAGCGATCAACTATAATTCTTTAATAAACATCCAAACATCGATTATTAAAAAGATTACCGCGATCATCTACTTTACCTTTTTCTCCGGAAGTTTTATGGAGATGCACGATCCAATCTGCCCGCCAATTAGGACAATTGCTCCGATTCCCAGACTGAGCAGACAGTCGACCTATCCAGTAAACAGATGTCCGGTAAAACCCAGCAGACCGGTCAGCCCCACCATCAGAGAAAAAGTGGCTACCGCTACCTTTACTGGCACAGAAAACCTGAGGATCATGAGCGGCACTTTCAGCAGTCCGCCGGCAACACCAATCGCATTGGATAGATGACCAATAGCAAATGTAAGAGGAATGATCCCCGGAACATAAATGCTATAGCGATGCTCATCAAATTCCCGCTGCCAGTAGCCAAAGCCCTGACGGGGTTCGGAGAGGGTTTTTTAAGCAGTTTGCATTCGAAAGATAAAGAAAGCCGCTAAGATAAGCAAAACACCAAAAGCGATTTTTGAATAACTACTGGCAAAGTGCACTGCGGTGCAGCCGCCGACGAATGCACTGATATCGGTAAAGGTATCCATGACTATCGCCAATTGCCAGTCAACCTGCCGGGCGCGCTGGAAGCGGGAGAATGCGGAAAATCCAGTTACCGTAATCAGGAAAAGGCTAGTGGAAGAAGCCAGCGGAAAGGCGTACCCCAGCGCAAGCAGCAACGGCACATAAAAAAACCCGCCACCAAGACCAACACTGCTGAGTAAGATACTAATAATAAAGAATAAAAATAGCGCTAGTGTCCAGTCAACTCTGGAATGTCGGATTAAGTCTGTTTAATTTAATGCGAGTATCTCTTGTTGTGAATTGCAAATTTATTTTCGCATTCATATTATTTCAATGTTCTTGCCAAGCTTTACAATCTTTAATCACGGTTGACATTTTATCCACCCTTCTATTCAAACACTGCCCAATAAGCACGCTTAATTCAATCTCTGCCATATTTAGCCAACTACCATGTTTTGGCGTATATACAAATTAAAATCTATCCCACAATCTTTTTGCTTTTTCTGGCGGATAGACTTCAGAAAAAGAACCGGGCTTATGCGTATTTAGATTGTCCATAACCAATCTAATTTTATCGGCATTTTCATATTCTTTTACAATATCTTCTATGAAGCTTGCCCATTGTTGTTTTGTTTTTCTTTCGGTAATTTTCAGCATTCTTTTACCTGCTAAGGATTCGCTTGCTAGAAAAATATTACATACGCCACAACGCTCATATTCATAATCGAATTTAGCCAAACTTCCTGGACGAGCCTTAACTGCTTGTTTGCTCTCTTTTATCAGTTGCTTTGGAAACTCATCCATACATACCACCGGAAATTTAGAATTATAAGGTTGTCGGCAAACATCAAGAACCATTTCCATATGAGCAACAAAGTCGCTGTTCTGTTCCGGTGGAATTACCCAACCCTGTTCCTGCCATAACTTAATTTCGTTTTTTTTAACACGCGACGTATAGTCTCATGGGATATCTTGTCAACATAATTTAATTCAACAACCTTATCGGCAAGCAATCTCAGTGACCACCTGGCAAAACCTTCAGGCGGCTCGCTACAACTCAAAGCAATTAAATGGGCTTCAAAATCACCATCAGCTTTCTTCTCATATACTCTTTGCCCTTTAGTCCCATTTAAAGCTATCTCTAATCCCATTTCTACAAAGCACTTTTTAACACGGTCAATTTTTCTCATGCTTATTTGTAAAATATGGGCAATATCCTCATTCTTTGTCCGCCTTTCTCGATATTCCTCCTCATCACAGCTTAGAAGGATAAGGGCATTTAAAACTTTTTGTGATCAGTGTTTTCCTTTTTGAATAATTAAGGATAATTTGTCTCGTTCCTCTTTCGTTAAAGTCACTTAATACTTTTCATGGGAATTCCATCTTTAGTTTGATGGAGGAACATACAAAATATTATACGTCATTACAAGCATGACATGACACTAGACCCAAAAGTTATTTTTCCGGCGGCTTCTTTTTGTCATCCACCATATGCTTGATAAAAGGAGTAAACAGATCAATGGGTACCGGGAAAATGGTAGTGGAATTATTTTCACTGGCCACTTCAGCCAGAGTCTGGAGAAATCGTAATTGCAAGGCTACCGGATATCTGTTAATAATTTCAGCTGCCATTTGCAGTTTTGTTGCAGCCTGATACTCACCTTCGGCATTAATAATCCGGGAACGCCTCTCCCGCTCTGCCTCAGCTTGTCGGGCCATGGCTCGCTTCATTTCAATGGGTAAATCAATGTGTTTAATTTCTACCAGGGACACCTTTATCCCCCATGGATCTGAATGCATATCGATAATTTGCTGCAAATCCTTATTGATCTTGTCCCGTTGTGCCAGAAGTTCATCCAACTCGACTTGTCCTACAATACTTCGCAAAGTTGTCTGAGAAAGCTGCGAAGTTGCAAAAAGAAAATTTTCCACCTCAATTACAGATTTTTCCGGATTCAATACTCTGAAATAAATAACTGCATTTACTTGTACGCTGACATTGTCCCGGGTAATAACATCCTGTGGCGGCACATCCATTACCACCGTCCGGAGGCTTATCTTGACCATCCGGTCGACAATCGGAATCAGAAAAATGATACCCGGTCCTTTAGCACCAATCAACCGGCCCAGCCGGAATATAACTCCCCGCTCGTATTCCCGGAGAATCCGGATGGCACTGGCCAGTAAAATAATAAAAAGAATAATAATTGTGGCAAAATATGGCATTGTGACCTCCAAATTTAGCTATTTTTCTTTACTGTAATTTTTAGATTTTTTACCGTCAAAACAGTAACCTCATCTCCCTTTTTAATTTTATCTGAACTTGTGGCTTCCCATATTTCACCATGAACAGAAACCTGGCCGGTTCCTTTGATAAAATCATCAACCGCTTTGCCGACCTCACCTAATAAACCTTCATTGCCGGTTACAGGTTTACGTCGCTGCGCACGAATTCCCAATCCGATAACAAAGAGAAAAAACAATGCGGTTACAATTGTTGCAAAAGCAATCACCTTCCAGGAAATTTGAAAGAATGGCATTGATCCTTTGAACAACATAATCGATCCCAAGACCATTGATATAACCCCTCCTACCGTTAGTAAGCCATAACTGGGTATTTTAACTTCAGCAATAAATAAAATTAATGCCAGCAATATCAACAGAACGCCGGCATAATTGACCGGCAAGGTGTGTAGGGCGTAAAAGGCCAGAATAAGTGAAATTCCGCCAACCACGCCGGGAAGAATTGAACCGGGATTCTGAAGTTCAAAAAATATTCCCATCATTCCGATAAGTAATAGAATATAGGCAATATTCGGATCACTAATCACATTCAAGAGTTTATAACGCCAGGATATTTCCACATTAACAATGCGGGCATCACTGGTGTTCAGAGTCTTTTTTCCATTTAAAACCTCGACTTCCCTGCCGTTAAGCCAGATGAGGAGGCTGTCCACACTTGGTTCAATAACATTAACGACACCCAGTTTCAAGGCTTCACTGGCTGGTATTGAGGCGCTTTCCCGAACTGCTTGTTCAGCCCAATCCGCATTTCGATGACGTTTTTCTGCTATACTCCGGATGAATGCTACCGCGTCATTGGTTACCTTTTCCATCATGGTTTTACTGGTATCGCCACCTCCACCGAAATTCACCGGGTGGGCCGCGCCAATGTTGGTTCCGGGAGCCATAGCAGCTATGTTGGCGGCATAGGTAATAAATACTCCAGCCGAGCCTGCTTTGGAACCGGATGGGGCAATGTAGACCACTACCGGTACCGGAGAGGAGAGTATATCTTTTACGATTACTTGCATCGATTTCATCAAACCACCCGGAGTATCCATTTCTATGATCAGACACTGGCTGTTTGCCGCATCCGCTTCCTGGATTGCTTCATGAATCATATCCGCGGCTACCGGATTGACCACTCCATCGAAGGTTAAAAGGTAAACTACATTTGAATCTTGAGGGAAAATTCTGGTAAAAAAAATCAGAAGAAATATTAGAATTTTCATGGCTTTCCCGAGAAATTTTGTCAATTGATATTAACACTCAGGCAGAAAAATGTCAAGATATAATAACGAAGATTAGGAATGAGAGTAAAATAGTAAAATTTTTGTGGAATCGATGTTGTGAAATTCTAGCAGAAGCGAACAATAACTGATTAAGATACCCTAATTTCTCATGAATAGATTTTTCCTGTCGGACAAAATTATCCGGCCTTGGAGCTCAGATCTTTATCCTGGCTAGCCATCCCGGATTCAAATTGTGGTTGAGTAATCGGCAGGATGATCTTAAAAAGCGATCCCTGGCGTGGTTCACTGATTAACTCAATATCTCCATTCATGGTGTTAATGATTTCCTTAACCATACTCAACCCAATCCCTAATCCACCTCCCATAAATTCATCCTTGGAGGTCTTATGATTAACCACTTCCTGAATCTCATAAAACCGATCAAAAATTACTTTCTGTTTGTCAAAGGGAATACCAATACCGCTATCCTTAACTGAATAGTATACTTTGTCGTTTCGCAACTCCAGCCGAACCATCACGTTTCCCCGGTCCGGTGTAAATTTCAGCGCATTTTGGAGAAGCTCACGCATAACCAGTTGAATTTGACGATAATCTCCCCGGATGAACAGCGGTTTTTTATCGACCACGACCTTAAGCTCAATTTGTCGCTGTTTAAATAACTTGGCAACCTCGCGGTAGACCTTGGTTAAGACTATCTTTAAGTCTACTAACTCATTCTTTGCCATTATTTTACCATGTTCCAGAGCTTCCAAAAGATGCATGCGGTCCACCAGCTCGTTCAGCTCCTCAGTAGTTTCGTCTAATATTTCCATGGTTTCTGAAAGTTCTTCATTGGGATTCTGAACCAGATTTTTCAACACATCGATGTAACCTTTAATAATAGTGAGGGGAGTCCGGATTTCATGATTGGTGATATAGAGGAATTTATCCTTCATTTCATTCAATTCCAATAGCTGCATATTTGCCTGGCGCAATTCCTGATTTTCAGCTTCAGCCCGGATCTTGGAATAACATTTATTCATGGTAAACTGAACATGATCGAAGTTTACCGGTTTAAGGATGAAATCATAGGCACCAAGTTTCATGGCCTCGATGGCCGATTCAATAGTGGCATAACCGGTAATAACTATGACTTCGATATTTGGCCACTTGGACTTGAGCCGCTTAAGCAGTTCCATCCCGTCCATGACCGGCATATTTAAATCCGTTACCACAATCTGATATTTCTTCTGATGGCACATCTCCAGGGCATCCTTGCCATTTTCAGCCACGTCAACTTTAAAGCCCCAGCTTTCAAAGGTTTGCTGAAACATCAACCGGATGATTTCCTCGTCCTCCACCACCAGAATTTTAACCTCATCTCTCCTCATAACCTGTTCCTACTGTATTATATGTTTATTAATTTTCGGATTAATTCCATCTCATCATTAATTTTTTTAAAATATTTTCCCGGATCACTTGTTTTGTCTGACCAATTATTTTCTAACAAATAAATGGAAGTTCCGATAACATCCAATCTGCTTCTGATGAAACTTAGCAGACTCTCAAAATCCTGCAATTGTAACCGGCAATCTTCACATATCAGCACATCTTTGCTTTTTGAATCCATGCAACTTCCCTGTTAATTTTTTCCTGGGAATTCCCCGGAAGCTTCCAGATTAAAATCTAATACCAACAACATTCATGATATGAGCAAATCGAATGCCGGGATATTGTTGATCCGATCAGTTTGAATAACCTGCTATTTTTAAAAAACATATAGAAATATAGTTGGGATACAAATGGGATAAAAAGTGTCGAAGATCACATCAGATTGTTGGAATTTAAGATTTAAGGGCAGGTAAAATTACAAAAGGATATTAATAAGCTAAATAGACTTAATTTTCATGGGAGGAAGACGGTTTTACTCTTCATAGAATTCATTCTTTACCAAATCCTCAATGGCATTCATTGCTTCATTTTCATCCTCACCCTCCACCCGGACTATAATTATGCTCCCGGTTTCCGCCCCAAGGGTCATGACACCCATTATACTTTTCCCATTCACTTCGTAACCGTCTTTGGAAAGCAAAATATCGGATTTGAACTTTCCGGTCACTTTTACCAGCAGGGCTGCCGGACGGGCATGAAGTCCGGTTTTGTTAATTATTTTTAATTCTTTTTCAATCATCTCTTAACGAACTGCCTTAATGTTAAGGTCATCAGAATAGCAGTATACCGATCACCATAAAAATAGCAAATAAAACCAATGTCACCAGATAAAAATTTTTCCAGTACTTCTCCAGGATAAAAGCAAGAATAACTGAGCCCCAGAAGACAAATAATAACCAGAAATTCTGGCTTAACAAACTCTGGTTATATAGCAAAAGAAAGGATCCCAGACTTAATAAGAAAAGAAGAACGAAAAATCTTCTGATCCTCTCAAAGCGATTCTGGCTGACAAATTTATATATATCCAAGGGATGTTCATAACCCTCAATGATGCCTTTATATCGATAATAAAAATGGGGAATATTGTATAACAGGAATGTGATAATCAGACTGGCAATCTTAAACGGAACGGTGGGGGATAAATAAATCCCTAACATGCCAAAGATTAAACAGGCCGGTTTAATGGTCGCCCAAAACAGACGATCCCCCAAGGCGCCAAGTGGTCCGATGAGCAGATCCTTGAGACGATCGATAGTTTCTGACTGGTCGGGCTCACCCATTGCCCGCGACTCCTCCAATCGGATGGAAATACCCAAAGCAAAGGATGCAAAATAAGGATGGGCATTAAAAAATTTAAGATGTCTTTGGAAAAATTCGCGCTTTGCCTGGGGTGTGGAACATAATTTATCCAGGATGGGAAAAAAGGAAAGACTAAATCCGATACTCAATAAACTACGGAAGTTCCATACCGCCTGCATAAAAAAACTGGCAATAAAAACTTTGAATAAATCGAAACGGGTAATCTTTTTTTGTTCCATATTAGCCATTTTTTCTTATTTGGCGTTTTAACACGGCATCTTTAAAAATAGGCAGCACGAATGCCAAACCAATGCCCAGAATCAGAGGTTTAATCACAACAAATTCTTCTTCCCATAACTCACCCAGAAAAGGGATAACCAGCGGTAATATTCTCTGGCTGAGCAGTATCGTCCCAAGCGAGATGATAAAAACCATGAGAAAATATATAAAAACGCTTCCAGCTTCTAACAGGAGGGTCATCTTAAAATGGACATTTTCTATTTCTTTTACCACGATTTCCAGAACACGATTATTAAATTTTCGATAGTAAATGGTAATAACCGCTCCCAGGTAACTGATCAGAATACTTTCGACAAAAACAATGGCTAATGTTGTATTCGGATAACCGATATCCTTATTTAATAGCACTAAAACTGTAGCGATCATCGAAGCTATGTTTCCCTCCGGTACGATATAGGCACCTGCCGGAATCCTTCCCAACCATAGCAGTTGAAGCAGGAAACCCATCTCAAAACCCAGTTCAACGTCGCCTAACAGCCACCCCAGAATGGGACAGGCAAAGATCGGACTGGAGATCAACACCTGGAACGCAATAGTTATATCCAGGGCCAAGAAACTGATGATGGCCGAAAGCAGAACAATATCCATGTCGTCTACACTTCCCCGGATAAAGTTATTTTACAAATTAAAGTCAAGATGAATAAATCCAAATTGATGGTAACCAAAGTAAAACTTCTGTTAAAATTAAGAAAAAGGGATAGACGAGTAAACCCCGAAAAAATCAGACTTACCGGATCACAATAAATTTTCCATTATCTTCCTTATTGTCGGTCTTTACCCGGTACAAATAAACCCCACTTCCCACAGTTTTTCCCTGGTTCGTGGTCAGGTCCCAGTAAACGTAAGGTAATTGCGAATCGTTTTGTAGCGTTTGTAAATGTTTGCCATTACTGCTGAAGATGAAGAGTTGCGCCAGAGGAGGAATATTTTTGAAGGTTAAATATGCCTGGTGCTCGGACAAAACAAATGGTTGCGGAAAAACGACAATTTCCAACGATCCTGCCGCAACCTGTGGTCGGGAAAGCAATCGGAAACTTTGTAATCCGGCCTCGGAACTGGTTGAGACGACAGCAACCGGTAAGTAATCGGGTATGGATTGAAACGGAATTTCAAAACTAGTCGATGCAGGAATCTGATAATATTCGTTTGATATCATATCGATATAGACAGCTGACAAGTTTGCAGCAGAAGATCCTTCTGAAACTTCCAGTAGTGCGCTGATAGATTGGGGAGTTTGATAGGGTGAAGCATACCACTGGAATGCCAACCGGGGGAGGGAATCCTGTAAAACTATTTGATTTGTAGAAAGAATGGGGGCAGCCGGTATAAAATCAGGATCGGGAAAAAGCGGTGCATCGGGGAAAAATTGGCCAGGAATGGAACGATCCGCTCCGGTATAATACAACCAGGTGGCCAGATTTACCATTTCCCG
>CAZTXJ010000058.1:0-11793 GCA_964617285.1 uncultured Calditrichaceae bacterium
TCTCCTTTACTCCCCAGGCTACCCAACTGTACCAGGGACTTATTTCCATCAGCAATACCGATCCGGTCTGGTTCGATACAACTATTGTGGTCAGCGGCACCGGGATTTATGCCCCGGATATTGCCTGTACGCCGGACAGTATCTCAATGGAGGTGAACGTTACGGACAGCGTGGTCATTCCCATCCAAATCCGGAATGAAGGTTTGGGCGAGCTGGTTTACAATGCCCAGATTGCCGGGTATCAGAATAATGGAAACTTTATCGAGGGATCCGGCGGTGCGGACAACTTTGGCCACATCTGGATTGACAGTGACGAGCCAAGCGGACCCGATTTCCAGTGGATTGACATTTCCCAGACCGGCGTTGAGGTTGCCCTCACCGGGAATAACAGCATATCCGAACAGATACCGCTTGGTTTTACTTTTCCATTTTACGGTCAGGATTTTAGCTACGTCCGGGCCTGCACCAATGGCTGGCTCAGCCTGTCCACTTTTTCAGTTTCCTATAATAACGTAGCCTTACCAAATGTTCTGGCACCCCGCTCCCTGATTGCCCCGCTCTGGGACGATCTCAATTTCACCACCGGGTCAAAGTTTTATTATCAGCAGGAAGTCAATAAAACAATTTTCATGTACCAGGATGTTTACCGGGTGACCGGCGAGGGACCACTCACTTTCGAGGCGATTCTTTATGAAAATGGCAATATCATTCTGCAGTATCTGCAGCTGGATAATCTGGTCCATGATTATACCGTGGGTATTCAAAACCAGGACGCCAGTGATGGACTAACTATCGCTTTCAATGAAACCTACCTGAAGGATTCTCTGGCCATCATCATCAGCAAACACAGCTGGGCCACAGTTTCACCGCTGTCAGGTGTTCTGGCTCCCCAGTCCAGTGATTCTCTTTACCTGACCCTGAGAACCAGCAATTTCCCGATGGGTGAATTCTGGGCCAGCATCCAGGTGGAGAGTAACGATCCCGACGAGACCATCTATGTCATCCCCATCCATATGGTGGTGGATTCGGTAACAGTATCTGTACAACCCCTGTCCGACCTGATTCCGGATAAATTTCAGTTGTACCAGAACTGGCCGAATCCTTTTAATCCTTCCACTACTATAAAATATTCGCTGCCGGAACAGAGCGAGGTCAAACTGGAGATCTTCAATATTATCGGCCAGCGGATCAAAACTCTGGTTTCCGGGAATCAGGCACCGGGAAATTATCAGATTCAGTGGGATGGAAAGAATGAATTCGGACAAACCGCAGCCTCCGGTATTTACATATACCGGCTCCAGGCGGAGAAAGAAGTTGCCATTCGCAAGATGGTCTTTATGCACTAATTGAAGGATTTGAATAATAATGAAGAAAAAAATAGCCTGGGATTTTGAGACCGGGCTATTTTGTTAAACAGAAAAAAACCAACAGGGAAGTTAAGTGCTACATTAGCAGGAGCACTAAGGTGAAAAAATCGTTACTCTGGCTAACTTTATTCTTCCTGGTTTCAAATCTGTTCTCACAATCTCAGGAAAAATATTTTCGCTTTACCATTAGCGATAAATCCGATCTGGACAACCTCACCCGGATCATCTCCATCGATAATGTAGTGAAAGATACGGTTTACGCCTATGCTAACCAGCAGGAATGGGCTAAATTTTTGGAACTGAGCTATTCCTACCAAATCCTCCCCAATCCCGGCACACTCTATGAACACTCAATGGGTTCCACCTTAGCCGAACTCAGAGACTGGAATACTTATCCCACCTATGATGCTTACCTGGCCATGATGCAGCAATATGCGGCACTTTATCCCAACCTCTGCCGGGTCGATACCTTTGGTTATTCAGTGCAGGGCAGACTCCTGCTCTGCCTGGTGATTTCGGACAATGTGAATGTAGAGGAAGCCGAACCGGAATTTATGTATACCAGCTCCATGCACGGAGATGAGCTGGTCGGCTATGTTCTGCTGCTGCGGTTGGCCGATTACCTGTTAACCAATTACGGAGAGGTCACCACGCCGGAAGGTCGTCAGGTTACCCGGCTGGTAAATGAGATGGAAATCTGGATTAATCCATTGTTTAATCCGGATGGCACTTTCCATGGCGGAAATAATACGGTGACCGGTGCTACCCGTTTCAATGCCAATGGGGTTGATCTGAACCGCAATTTTCCCGATCGGATCTACGATCCTAATAACTCACCCTTTGGCCGTCAACCGGAAACTCAGGCAATGATGGCCCTGGCGGAAGTGCAGCAATTTGTTTTGTCCGCAAATTTTCATGGCGGTGCCCAGGTGGTGAATTACCCGTGGGATAACGGCGCACCGTCCGGCTCGTACTCCATGTGTCCGGATGATGCCTGGTATATTGCACTTTCCCTGGATTACGCCGCCACCAATCCGGATTTGCTGGGTGGAGGTTTTCCCCTTGGGATAACCAACGGTTGTGCCTGGTATTCTGTTGAAGGTGGCCGGCAGGACTGGATGTATTTTTTTGAAGGTGGCCGGGAAGTCACCATCGAATTGTACACCTCAAAAACACCTCCCGGATCTGCCCTGCCCCAACGCTGGGAAAACAACCGGCAATCGTTTCTCACTTATCTGGATTACGCTTTACATGGCATCCGGGGAATGGTTAGCGACGCCAGCAATGGCCTGCCAATTGAAGCACAAATTGATGTCCTCGGAATTCCGGGTGTTCCGGTATACTCAGACGATGATTTGGGCGATTTCTACCGGCTGATTCTGCCGGGGACCTACGATCTGGTCATCTCCGCCCCCCATTATTTTTCTGACACACTCTTCAATGTTGTGGTGGTGGACAGCCCAATGACCGAGGTTGATGTGGCCCTTCAGCCGGAAGATAAAGGAACAGTTTCCGGTGTAGTTTACCTCTCCGATACCACCAGCAATTCCAATATTACCGTGAGCATTGAGAACCAAACCGCTCAAACGAATCTCAATGGATTCTTTCTGTTGAATGATATCTTTCATGGAAACATCCGGATAGCTTTCAGCAAAGCGGGGTATTCGCCGGTTGCCCTCGATACCACGCTGGCTGCAAATGATACGCTATGGATCGAGGCCACCCTCACTCCTACCAGCAAAAAAATCCTGATTGTTGACGACGATACTGGTGAACGGAGTTACTTTTCTAATGCAGAGCATAAAAATAAATCTCTCACCACCCGGATAGAGCAGCGGGGGGCCTCGGGGGCTTTATTTGAATCGGTACTTAATCAGGCAGGTTATGCGGTGGAACGGGTTTCCTCCGCCCAAACTGATCCGTTGGCCTGGACAAATTACGATTTTATGATCTGGTCCAGCGGCAGCAATATCTCCCCCATATCAAATTCAGCGCTGGTGAATGCACTGATCAGTTTTGTCAACAATGGCGGTAATCTGATAATCGAAGGCGGTGAGATCGGCTTCGATTTTGAGAATAATATAAGTTTTCGGACAAATGTGCTTCATATTACGAACTGGCTTGCAGACAATTCAGGCAGTTTGATTCGCGAAAATTCAACTCACCCAATTACGGCTAACTTACCTGCGGTGATACCACTAAATTACACCGGTTTTGGCGATCAGGATGCGGTTACACCATCTTCCGGTGCAACCCTGCTCATTTCCAATCAGACTCATCAGGGTTCGGCCGGGTTAATTGTGGCGGACAGTGTCATCTACCTGGCATTTAACATTTCCGCCATCAATCAGTCCGATGCCCAGGCACTTATTTTTAATATGGCAAATTACCTGTTGCCCTTAAATCCGATCGAAAATGATGTGGCTATTTATGATCTGGTTTCTATCAAAAATGGGGATATGTTGCCTGCGGACAGCTCCATCAATCTGTCAGTGATTTTAAAGAATTACGGTCGGGAAACACAGCTTGCCGGGATCCCGGTAGAACTTTCGATATTCAATCAGGATTATTCGCTGTCTTTTCAGGGCAGCACCAGCGATTCAATCCCGGTTGGAGAATCCTTAACTGTCGATCTGGGGAATTGGACAGTTCCCGATACCCTGGGCGAATTTAATCTGTCGGCAGAGATTTTTCCGGTGAATGACCAGATTACTTCCAATAATAAAAAGGAAATGAAAATCCTGTCCGTTTCCAATAGCACCATATTTTCCGAATCATTTGAGCACGGACTGAGCAACTGGCAGATTATTCCCGGAGATACAAATACCACCTATTACCGATGGACGACAGCCTCCTGGCCGGTCGCAGGCGGATGGTTTAGTGCCAGGGCGATCCCCCGGAATTACGGTCAGAACCAGGATGAGTGGTTGATTTCCCCCCAACTAACAAATCCACAGAAATTGTATTTCTACTGGGAGTATGGATCGGATATCATTGAAAACAATACCTTGTCAATATTAGTTTCGGAGACCGATTCTCTTCCGGCGAGTTTTACTGATACACTGCTGATCTTACAAAATGGTGAGCAGATACCGGCAAATTACTTTAGCAGCATGAATGAAATTGATTTATCGGATTACCAGAATAAAAGTATCTATCTGGCATTCCGGTATCAGGGAAATTCCGGGCATTATTTTGCCATCGATAACCTGAATGTGGTTGCCGGCGTACAGACATCGATCGATCCGGGAGAACTAGTTGTGCCCAAAGAATATTCCCTGCAGCAAAATTTTCCCAATCCGTTTAATCCGGAGACAACTATACGGTTTGATCTGGTCGATGCTGCCGAAGTACAGATATCGATCTATAATATTCTTGGGGAGTTAGTTTCTCATTCAAATCTGGGCAGGCAGGCTCCCGGCAGCCACGATTACCAATGGAATGCCCTTAAATTTTCAAGTGGCATCTATTTTCTTAAATTAGATGCAAAAGATCCTGAATCGCAAAGAAATGTGTTCTCAAAAACCGTGCGAATGGTTCTTATCAAATGATGTGGGAATAACTAATTTATTTCTTTATTTTTCTCTGAATAACAATATATTGGGATAAATATTAGAATATATTACCAACCAGAATCATCTCAACAAGTATTTAGATCCCCCTTCTAAAAGGGGGACAAAGGGGGTTATGTTTTGGTTTACAAAAATATATAGAGGAAGCTTATTTACTGATTAACTGTATTATTTTCCGTCAACCCTTGCTCCTTTTCGATTTTATCCAGCAGAGTCAGAAAACAAACTACTTCACTGGTGGCAGGACCCGAAGCAATTCGTCTGGTGCCAAGAGTTGCATCAAACTTGCCAAGGGCATCCGGAACAAATCCCAGAGCGCCTTCCGTTACCGATTCTTTGAAATGTGTTGCCATCCTCCGGAATAAAACAAATACCGATTCCTTCTCCGGCATCAGCTTTTGCCAGGCCGTCAAATACTCGCAGGCTAATAAAGGAGAATAAACCGTTACCGTACTTTCTGCTCTTCGAATGGGGAATTTTATTCCCTGACTGGAAAGAAATTGTTTAATCAGAACCCGGTACAATAGCTGTTCATCCCGTTTCTCTAAAATCGGGAAAGGCAGGGATATGGTATAAATCATCGCCGGATGAAAGGCAAACTTATAGCTGTCCAGCGCCTGGGACGGATGGAGGGAAAAAGATTTCATAAATTGTTTGAAGAAATTTTTCTGCAGTTTCCTGGCATATTTGGCATACCTTCGGGGACTTTCGTCAATTGCCTCGGCCAGAAATTCACCAACCTTAAGGGTATTATACCAGAGTACATTGAGCACTAAATTTTGTCGAAGAGGAAAATACATTTCATGATCATATTTCTCTTCCAGATCGGACGACCGGTATTGCCTTTCCAAAAGTTTCTTTCGACCACATCTATAATAGGGCAATTGATTTTTCAGGATGATATTCAGGACTTCCTGCACAATTTTATAAGAGGACGAAAAAGGTCTTAGTTTTCCAAAAAGATTATGAAAACTATATAGAAAAAATGCGATATAGAAAGGAGAGGCAAGATTTACCAGAATATCGCTCTTCACACCACTGAATATTTCAACCAGATTTTTATTCTCCATCAGGAATAAAAGATCATCATATAATTTTTGGGCCAATTGAGAGTCGCCAAGACTCTGGAGCAGGCGCTTCGCCATAAAACAGTGCGTAGAGAGATTTAATTTGGGGATAAATGGTTCGGAATTAAAATAGGCATGTTGTTTGTCATAAATAACCTGAAACTGATTTATCCTGTCAGATAAATAACCCGCCACTCCTTCTTTTTCGCCAGGCATTTTTGTCTTGCTTTTGCGTCTTTCTCTTTCCTTCCGGTGTATCTCTTTAATTTCCTTTATGCTGGTCGTCCCCAGGCCAAATGATAGATAGAATTCCTGACTAGTCGATAGGGGGATATCAAAAAATCCCAGATTGAGTAAATCTTCTTTTTTATACCCAGTCTTGGGGTCTGCTCGAAAATAAAAATTATGATACCAAACCGGTGCATTAATAAATTGTCCTTCGGAATAAAAGATAAAAATTTCCGGGGCATCCTGAAAGGGAAGGTACCGTATCTGGCGATCAGAAAAAAAGGTTTCCATGTTCTTAAATAATTCCGGATCGCTGATTGAATCTGCCGGGCGGAAACCAAAAAAAGGTCGAATAACAATGCGGCATCCCAAATAGATTTTTCCGGAAAGTTTATAGTATACAATCAAACGGTTAGCCTGATTTGCCAGAAAAATCGATTTTTCCAGTTTTAGTTCATCAAGCTGGTAAGTAAAGGTTGGAAATGGATCAAGCGCAAATTCAGTTTGGAACCGTACCCCATGGAATTCCTGATTGGATTCGTATTCGGTGTTATGCAAGGAATATTCTTTATCACCCTGATAAAGCTCTTCCTGCAGATGAGATAACACCATAAAATTGGGCGCCAGGCTATTTTCCCGAAGGACAAACAACCCCTGCCGTTTGTTGGTATTTAATCCCAAAATTGTGGAATAGGAGTAATTGCCCAGAGTATCGGTTTCAATCCATTCATAAGAAAGGGCTTGATCGACATTCTCGAATGTGGGCCGCTTAAATGATATTTCCATTCTATTTGTCTGCAATTGCCTGTTTGAATTAACTATCCTCTCCTCCCTCATTCGAGAAGTCCTAAATCGCTTATCAGGCGGTTCAAGACTGTTTATGTTAATCTATTAACCATAAAACCAAGTTATCAAGCTCACAAATTTTAAAATGAAATAATAATTTGAATGGACCAATGAATCAGTTGAGTCTACTGCCAATTGAAAATCTGGTAGAGAAAAAATTCAATGGCTTCGGGAATGATTTCCTCCGGAACATCAAATAAACCGGTATGCAATGCGGGTGCTTTATCATTTGTTGCTATGCCAAATCTTATCAGGGCTCCGGGAACTTGCTGAAGATACCAGCCAAAGTCATCTCCGCCCATGGATCGAAAATTGGTCACGATCTGATACTGGTCCGGGGCGATGGACTTGAGTATGGAAATAAACTTTTTTACAACATTTTCATCATTTACCACCGGTGGGGCTCCGCTAACGGCGGTAAAATGGATTCTTACCTGGAACTGCTGTTCGATCTGTCGATTAAATTTTTCAACTGCCTGGAGATATTGATCTTTCCTTGTTATATCTGTGATCCGAAGTGTGCCGCCGATTTCCGCCTGGTCCGGGATGGCATTATAGGCGCTTTTACTTTCCACCGCAGTAAAAGCAAAGATTGATCCCGTTCTCGGCATTTTATCGAAATACTGGTTAATTTCCCGGATTAACCTGCTGCTAGCCCGAATGGGATCTATTGCCTGATCCGGTCTGGCGGAATGGCCACCCTTGCCAACAATATTCCAGTTTAACCGGATGCTCTGGGCATTCACCCAGCCGCTGGTCAGGCTCACTGTCCCCAGGGGTAGACCGGGTTCAACATGCATGGCCCAGATGGTTTCCAGATCGGTAAGAACACCCTGGTCGATCATTTTTGGAGCGCCGCTGGGAATTGGCTCTTCTGCCGGCTGAAAAATGATCCGGACATTCAGCGGAAGTCGGGTCTTAAATTTATGGAGAATAGCCGCGATTCCTGCCATGACCGTAGTATGCACATCATGTCCGCAGGAATGGGAAATTCCCGATTGTTTTGATGCATAGCTCACTTTCTTCCGGTCGGGAATGGCCAGGGCATCGATGTCTGCCCGGAGTCCTAAAAATCGTGAGGATTTGTTGTTAATAATTTCGGCAACCAAACCGGTTTTCAAAGGCCGATAAATTTTGTCCGGTCTATGTTGAGCTAAAAATTGCTCAATTTTTTCGGTGGTTTTGAATTCCTGCCAGGCTAACTCCGGTTCCCGATGTATAGATCTTCTTAGCTCTATCAATGCCGGATACATTTGGTCAAGAGCTTCTCTGACCTCTGCGGGAAGCAAGTTAGTGTCTTGTGTTATTTTTGTCATTAATCATTCGGCCTATTTGAATAAAGTATAATCTCACCAATTCAGCTAATCAAGAGTAATTTTTCAAGCTGTTGATTATGATATTTGATCCAGATTTTATAAATTAAGGTAATTATGAATTAATCCTAAGGAATAGATAAAATGGACTATTGTACTTCATGTCCGGAAAAGACGAAAAAGCAATCCGAATTTGCCCATGCAACAATCTTTTTCGCAAACCGTCTAATACATTATATAAAATTTTGGAGAATAATCATGAGAAAACTTCTGTATTATTCGCCCACAATTATCCTATTATTTGCACTAATTTTACTCGGAATCGCCTGTGAGTCCACCAGTGTAAACCGCTCCATCCAAATTAGCGATGGCGAACATATTACCTCCGGCCTCCGGTCAGTTAATGGCTCCATTTTGGTGGGCAACGATTGTAAAATCGATGGAGACTGTCAGTCGGTAAACGGTGAAATTGAAATCGGTGAAGGTTCCCGGGTGGGAAACATCCGGAGCGTGAATGGAATAATCTATGTTCGGGGAAATGCCAGAGTTTCGGGAGATATTACCACGGTGAACGGATCGGTCAGCATTCAGGAAGATACCAAAGTAAAAGGGGATATCAATACCATTAATGGCGGAATATATTTAGAGCGGGTTGAGGTGGATAACGATCTCACTACCCTAAATGGTAAAATTACCCTGGATAAGGAATCCCATGTTTACGGGGATATCATTATCAGAGAGAACAAAAGAGAGTCCCGAAAACCATTGTCGATCGAAATTTTGAATGGATCCGTACTGCAAGGTGATATTATCGTTAAAGACAAGAAAAGACCGGTTAAAGTCCATATATCTGGCGACAGCAAAGTAGAAGGTAAAATTGAAAATGCGGAAGTTATTCGGGAATGAAATCGGTCTAAAAGTTGTTGATCAAACGAAAATGTATTTTCCCTTCACTAAATGACGTACCCCGGGCCAATCCATAGTCCACCTGTAAATCCCCCAACGGACCTGGAAAACGAAATCCCAGACCATATCCTAAGAGATATTCTTCTTTGAATTGCGGAACCTTTCGGCTGTAATACGCTCCATCGGTAAATACAAAAAAACGGGATCTGGGACCAACCAGGAAACGATATTCGGTATTCAACCAGGTCACCCGGTCGCCATAGAATTGATTCTCCCGGTACCCCCTTACGGTTGTTGCTCCCCCAAACCAGAACATATCCGGTATTTGGACTTTCTGACCCTGATAGCCAATTAAAACGGCGTGAAAATCCAGGGCAAGCACCTGACGTTTAAAGAACTGAAGAAAGATAGCTAACCGGCTGGTTAGTCTGGTTACATTGGTCTTCTCGACCAGAGAATCCTCTTCGATCAAATAGGCCGGACCTATATTTCGTTGGGTACCATAATCAAACAGGGTGGACAATAAAAAACCACTAGTGGGATTATACAAGCGGTTCCGGGTGTCCCAGTCAAAACCGATTACCGTATGCACTGCTTTTGTCTGGGGAAATCTCTGGATGGCGCTGGCCAGGGAGTCGGGATAGACCTGACGGGTATAAAACCGGGCTAAACCGGTCAAATTTTCGTTCAGGGGGATTTCACCGTTCAGGGCGTATTCCCATTCGATATAGGTGGTATCCCGGATTAAGCGATGAAGCTCGACCCCGGCATGAAAAGGCAGACCAAAGACAAACGGCTCCCGGTATTTAACCCGGAACTCTTCCGAGTACCGATCCGGTTTTTGCCAGAAGACATCCATTCTTCGTCCGGTTCCAAAGAGATTTCGCAGTCCAATATTAAATAAACCGGTAAAATAGCCATTAATTTCCGTCTGATTCACCGGTGGGGGAATATATCCTATCACCCCATCAAAAGCAGTGGATGGATTTTCTTCAAAATTTAATTTTAGAAAATAGAGGCTGTCATTTTCGACTACCACCTGAGGTGCAGTAGTAGATTTTATAAAAGCCTGTTTTGAGAGGAGCCTCTCGTATCTTTCAATTCGTGTTTTCCGATAAATCTCTCCCGATTTGAACCCAAAGGTTCGTTCCAGAAACCGGGTACTGATATCTGTCTTCGGAGGTAATTTTAAACCGGTAAGATTTATTTCGTCTTCAGGCAATATGCGGATATTCAGAACAAAACCTTTCAGCTCATGATCCAAAGAATCCAGATTAAAACCAGTTGTTTCGATCCGGCAGAGCGGATAGCCATTATTCTCGAAGACGGTCAGGATGCGCTGGAACATTTGTTTCTGAGAATTTTCGGTATATGGTTTTCCAAGATAATCGCGAACAACATCCTGTACTGGTTCCTGAAATTGTAATTTGAGTGAATCGGTCAGATCCCAGTTCACCCGAATCAGCATAAATCTCGGACCGGGATCCAGATAAATATTCAGCACCGCTTTTGTCTCACCGGACAAAATCTGAATCGATGTGGAATCCACCCGGGATAAGTAATATCCCTCCTGGTGAAGCTGTTTGATCATTTCATTTTCGATTGCCTTGATGGTCCGGTCATCAATTTTACGGTAGCGAAATTGTTTTATCGGATTGCTGATCTTGACCCGGGGTTTCTCGGTGTATTGAAGACGGATGGATTCCAAAGCCCGGACAGTTTGTCCGGAATTTTGCTGGGAGAACAGGGATATCCCAAACGCTCCCAGCAAAATCAGAACTAATCCGCATAAAAATATGTTACGAAAATGACTCATGTGTTTGAATCCATCCAATTAAAAAAATGCCCTTATTTCTGCCTGTCCCAGATGAATAATCCGATCGAATCCGGCATCCAGCCGCCCGGTATAATTAATGGTAGAAGTAATATTGGTGCTGATAAAGTATTCAAAACGGAAAGTCCACAAATAGGAATTACCCTCTTTTTTTCCTTTTCCCATTTCGAACGGGATCGGTTTACTCAACGGGTTATTGGTAACATCCACCCGGAGATAGGTTAGATTTGCCAGGGCGCGTGCTTTTCCCCGCACCGAATAATTCACCTGGGGACGGATCTCCAGATAACGAACATCCAGTTTATTAAATTCGGCTTTATCTTTCTGGAAACCGGCCTCGGCATTCAGTTCAATCTGCCAGGCATAAACAGGTCGGTAATTCAATTTTAACCGGGCGGTATGGGTGAATATATCCCGGTCCCGGGAAGGAACATCGCTCACCGAACGATAATCGATGATTTGTCCGTATGCCAGCTCCTGCGAGAGAACTTTGCGATAAATCCTCTGGCGCCAGGTTACAGACCGGTCCCAGCTTCGGCGAGTTTCGTTATAACCGCTTTCAATAAACTGGTTCGACAAATTATCCCGGTAGCGGCTGCTCAGGGTGATCCCAAAATCCGGATTTCTTTCAAAAAAGTAAATTTCCTGGTTAAGGGTATA
>CAZTXJ010000058.1:11893-19337 GCA_964617285.1 uncultured Calditrichaceae bacterium
TGATCCCAAAATCCGGATTTCTTTCAAAAAAGTAAATTTCCTGGTTAAGGGTATAAGTTCCCTGCAAGGTGGTCGATTTATTGTGATATTTACTTAAATTTAAAATATAAAGTTGCCAGATATTGGACTCCTGACTTTTTTCATCGACTTTAAGTAGCGAAAAGAAAGAGATATTTCGGGCAATGCGGCTGAAACCATGGTATTTTTTATCTGCCACTGGCGGCCGGTAGCGAATCTGCCAGGAAGCCTCGATGTTGGTTATCGGTTTAAAATCACCGGTCGGGACAATTACCAGCAGATAATTTCCCTGCGGATCGGGAACATACTCCTGCAGATCCTGATCGAACCGGTAATTGCCGCGATTCTCTCCCACATCCAGAAACACCTTCTCCTGAAGCGCCTGCAATTCACTGGCTACCCGGTAATCCCAACGACTGTCGATTGTCCGTCGGCTATTACGGTACTGCAATTCCAACCTGGCCAGATGCGTCTGGCGATCCACCCAGCTGGTATCCTGGAACTGCGGATCCGGCTGATACCGGGCGATGCTATCCGGGGGTAGACTTTCAAAAAATGGCTGATAGTTCTTATCCCGGTATTGCAAAGACAATCTACCCTGCCAGCGCTGGTTTTCCAGAATAGCCACGCTTAAGGACTGGGTGAAAGAATTCGCCAATTTCAACCTCTCACCAAAATTATCGGGATCATAAAGATAATCGGTACGGAATCGGCTATCCGTCTGCCAGCGGGTTCCAAAGAACGGATAAAATTTCAAACCGAAAAATCCTTCATCATACCTGAAGCCGGTCAGAAGTGAATCCTCTCGATTCACCTGCCGGTCCTCCTGGCGAATTCCGGCCAATGGAATAAATTTGCCAATCCGCCGGCTCAGTTCGGCCCCTCTCCTGTTCCAGTCACTTTTTTGGAAGGGATCTTTACTGCTTACTATTTCCCAATATAGATTCGGATTTACAATGGTGGTATCCGAGGAAATCAGCTGCGCCCTGCCCCGCCGGGAAGAAATACTGTTACCCCGGTCCAACAGACCGCCTTCCAGATTGAGAAGAAAAAATCGACCGGGATGATAATACAGTGTTGATTCCAACAGATTCTCATCAGAGATTAAGTCCGCATTGGAGAGATTCCACTTGTAATTATATTCCGGTTGATAAGGCCGGTCCAGTGGGGTAAAACGTTTCCCCTGTCTCTTCCAGTTTATTTGCCAGTTTATGGCTCCAATTCCCTTGCCGGCAAATCGGGTATCGTCATTGTTATAATTTGAGGAAACCGTATAAGCCTGTCCAAGATTATCCTTATCATCCAGTTCGGAAAATACATTGCGGTCATATAAGGATATACCCGATTCTGCGTTTATCATAAAGTGTTTTCCGAATCGATAAGTCATTCTCAGATTGGCCAGTTTATTATCTCCGGCCAGGGGAATGAGCCTTACCGGCAGGTACTCACCCAAACCAGGCCCCACAAATTGGTAGACACCTATTCTTTTTTTGATATAACTCCCGTTTCCCCGGCCCACACTGCTGAACCGGACCAGATAATTTCCGTTTCCAATGCCCTGATACAGATAATATTGATAGCTCACATTATTGAGCAAAGTGTCCCTTTTTACATAGTTGCCGGACCCATATCCGACCGAATCCGCCCCAGACACACTGGCAGCCAGCGGATTATCCCCGGCTTTTTCCAGGGCCCTTTTTTCCTCCTCGGTCAGCGGGGAACTGTCTTCCAGCAGATTATTGGTATCGTCCCATTCCCGGAATAAACGCAGATCGTAACTGAAGCCGGACCCAATAGGTTGTCGAGCAGATGAGAGACCGATAAAACTTTTTCCATACCGCTGATAATTATTGGCATATTCAAAATCAACTTCAATCCGGTCTTCACTGCTGATGAGGCGATTATTGGAAAAAGTAATCTGACCCAGGCTATAATCGATCACATAGGCATTATTTTCGCCTCTGATCTGCAATTCACCATTGATAAAAACCCTTTCGGTTCCGGCCAGGACGATAATCTCCCGCTCACCATTCTTACCCACCAGCTGATAGGGGCCCTGATTTCCCTCCTGGCCTAAAAACTGGTTAGTATGAAAAGTGCCACGGGAGGTGGCATAAGTAATCTGCTGATGATAATCGGAAAAATCACCATTGGCGGTAATTCCCTGCAATTTTCTATTGAGATTGCCGAATTGGGAGTTTTTATAAGAAAGGTTAAAATCACCCAACGTTCCACCCAAATGGGGGCTATTTATCTTCACGAAAACCTTATCCACTTCCTGTAAAGTTTGGGTGTTTCCTTCCGGTTGAATGGGTGTGCTCTCGTCGGTCAGGGCAGCCACCAACTGGACGTCGGGTGTTACATATCCGGAAAGCTGCAGATTAAGACCGGAGTTCAGAGTCAGATCCCGGCCACTGCCAATCTCAACGCCGCGAACAATACTGCCACTGCTTTCCAGGTTGCTGCTGTAATTGTCAAAATCCTCGATAAAACGACTGCTCATCAGACCGGTATAGGATTTTGCCTTTTTCGCAGTGGTATCCGGTCCGCTCACTTTTTCCAGTACATGATGATAATAGGATGGTACCAGCGGAAATGGATATTTTTGGTAAATCACCGTGATGCTGTCACCAATCTGCGGTGGTTGAAGAAATACCACAACTCCTGGCACATCTTCCAATTGGTAATTAATTCCCCGCAAAAGTCGAAAAGAATTTTGAAATATCTTTTCCGAGCGTGGTATAATAAATGAATCCGGGATTTTTAATGAATCAATAAGAGAATCGATACGGGTAACAAAGGTGTCCGGGGGAACATCCAAAAAAAGCCGATTGGTGGTATTGTCCTGGGAAAAACCGGAGGATCCAAGGAGCAGAACAACATAAACCACACTCAGTAAAATGTGTTTTTTGAAATATCTTTTCTTCACGATAATCGAATGACAAACACTTGGTCTGGTATCAGTTGATTTCTGCTACGCTCCTCTTCTCGGTGTAGATTTAAAATAAAGAGATTTAACCTAAAATAAAAACGGATTTTAACCCACTATTCTTTAGCAATATTTTAATAAAATTGTAAGGGAATGGTTTCAACCTACCTGCTTTTTACCAGCAGCCAGAGGAAAAAAGGCCCACCCAAAATGGCGGTAATAATGCCAACCGGAATATCGATGGGCGCAAGTATGGTGCGGGCAATTGTATCGCAAAGTACCAGAAATGATCCACCGAATATAATGGAAGCCGGAATGATATACCGATGATCCACCCCCAGGAATAGCCGGAGGAAATGCGGGACAATTAAACCAACAAATCCGATGGGTCCGCTGATGGCGACCACCAGACCGGTTATTAATGAAGAAAATACGAAGATGATTCTGCGGACATGATCAACTTCAACTCCTTTACTGAATGCGGTCTCCTCCGATGTGCTGATCAGATTTAAGGTTCGTGAATTCAGAAAGAGAATCACAAATGCAATCAGCAAAAATGGTGTGGTGCGAATAATCTGGGACATATCCACCACATCCAGGCCTCCCATCATCCAGCGGATCATTTGCCGGGTTTCGGTAAAATCCGCCAGAAAATGCAGCATCAGGATAAGGGCGCTAAAGAAGTAACTGATGGTGACTCCAGCCAGAATCATGGTGTTCACCGAAATTCTGCCGGTTTTTCGGGAGAGAAAATATACCAGAATGATGGTAAGCAAACTTCCCACAAACGCGGATAATTGGATTGTGGTAAAACCCAGAACTGAAAAGACCAAACCCAATTTAATCATGGTTACCGCGCCCAGGGCACCACCTGCCGAAACACCCAGGGTGTAAGGTGTCGCCAATGGATTTCTGAGCAGGGCCTGAAAAACCACACCCGCCAGGGAGAGCGATGCACCGGTGATCAGGGCTAAAAAAATGCGGGGAAGCCGAAGGCGAAAAAAAATGATCCCATCAGGAGTCTGCACCTTGCTCAGATAAGCAACCACCTGATGGTAATTCAGCGATTGTGACCCAATAAAAGGTGTCACGAATACTACCAGGAAAAAGAAAACCACCAGGATAAGGAAATAAAGTTTTTTTTTAGTATCAGCTTGCATCAATCGATTTTTCTATGCTCTGTTTTTGAGTTCCGGCAAAATGACCGGCAACCGGCTGTTTGGATGCCGGACGATTTCTAGGGGCGTATCGTATACACCCTGGAGTGTTTCCTTATTCAGGACATCACTCGTTTTCCCGTCTGCCAGAATTTCCCCATTTTTCATCACAATTATTCTTTTACAGAACTGCGCTGCCAGATTTACATCGTGGGTAACGGTAAGGATTGTCATTCCCCGCTCATGATTTAGTTTGCTCAATATTTCATAAAAATGAAGCTGGTGCTTCAAATCCAGGGCATTAGTCGGTTCATCCAAAAGTAAAATTTTCGGTTCCTGAGCCAGGGCGGAGGAAAGTACGATTCGCTGGCGTTCTCCGCCACTTAGCGTATTAAACTCCCGCTGCCGGAGATAATCACAGTCAGTTAAAATCATGACCCGCCGGGCTATTTCCAGGTCCTGGGCAGAATCGAAAGAAAAAGATTTTTGATGAGGAAACCGTCCCATCAAAACAATATCCAGTGCGCTGAAATTAAAAGCGCTGCTGAAATCCTGCTGGACAAAACCGATTAGTCTGGCTAACTCCCTGCGGTTATACTGACTCAATCTTTTATTATTTAATTCAATAGACCCGTGCTGAGGCCGAAGGATTCGATCCAGCAATTTTAGCAGGGTGGATTTACCAGCCCCGTTTGGCCCGATAATGCCAACGAACTCACCAGCTTCAATGGAAAAGGATAGTTCCCGGATTACCGGACTATCCGCATACGAAAAGCTGATTTGATTAACCTGTATCATTGCGGCTCTTCATTTATCTGTCTTATGATTTTGGAAAACTCCAGGGCAATTTGGGTTATGCGGGGCCCGGGAATCAGGAAGAAATCCTGATCAAAAATGTATATGTTCCCCTTTATCACCGCCGGTAAATTTGAAAACACATTCCAGATATTTATTTCTGTTTGCATATCCTGCGAATTCAGGTTCCATCCCCGATGAAATTCCAGAATTACATCAATCTTGTTTTTGATGATATCCTCTTTACTCACAGAAAAGTAACGGGCGTTCACCTTATCAAAAGCGACTGTGCCACCGCACAGTGCCCAGATTTCCCCAAGATAGGTGGATTTCCCCGCAGCATACAAGCCCCGCAGGCTCTGACGTTCTCGTCCCACCAGCAGAAGGGCGGTCGGCGCACCAGAAAATTTTCCCCCTTTTTGCTGAACCATTTTCAGGGTATCATTAATGCCACTCCAGACCTGTTGTGCCCGATCAGTTAGTCCCAGAATATTACCAAGTTTTAAAATACTGTTCAGGATCTGGCCGATGGTTTCGTTGGGAATTTCTTCTACCCGAAAGCCCAGTGATTCGATTTTTCGCTTATTTTCCTGGTTTGGAAACTGCAAAACCAGATCCGGTTTCAATGATACCAGTTTTTCGAAATCGATGTTCAGATAACCGCCAACACTTTCGATTTGTGTAGCCCGGGAAGGATAAGTGCAAAAATCCGTTCGGCCAATTAAACGATCTCCTGCACCCAGTTTAAAAACCATTTCGGTAATATGAGGAGCCAGTGAAATGATGTGGTGGGGATAATCATCAGCCTGGGTTTTATTGGCGATACTTCCCAATAAAATAAAAAATAGAAGATATAACTTCAATCTTAACACTTATTGATTATTTTTGGTTTTGAAAACCATATTCCCGTCTCTACAAATTTCAATTCGGGGTTATAGGATCAAATCCATTTTTACGAATCATTTGTGACAATATTGTCTGATGATTCGAATATTACCGAGCTTTTGCGCAAATTTATATTATGATAAACAATTTGTCTTTCCCGATCGTCCATTTGCGACCAGCGGGCGATCTCCTCGAGTGTGCGAAAACAACCTTGACAAAATCCGGTGTGTCTATCCAAAGAACAGACTTTAATGCAGGGTGAATCAATTCTATTCTTACTCACATCTTCCTCTTTTCGTAAAACTTCTTGTCATCGAAGCAGATACATTTTCCGGTTCAGGATTGAATTAGCACTTCTTAGGCGATAAAAATAGATTCCCGATGATACCGGCAATCCCTTCACATTTAATCCATCCCAGTAATAATGATGGGAACCTGCAGACAGATACCCATCGTAAATGGTGGTAACTCTTTGTCCCAATAGATTGAATATTTCCAGCGAAATCTTCCCCGGTGTATTCAGTTCAAAATCAATATTCGTCCCGGGATTGAAGGGATTCGGATAATTCTGATAAAGTTTGATCTGATTCGGAACCGCTTCAACAATACCGGCAATATTCGTAAAAGCCGGATCGGAGACCGCAACAAAACTTGGGCCCACACTAACCAGATAATTTTGCAGTTGCTGATGCACCGGTGAAAAGACTCGAAGCCGCCCTGCACCAATGCCATTTCCAAAATCGGTAATATAGGCATTGCTGCTGGCATCAAATGCGACTCCGGGGCCTCCGGTGAGTGGATTTTGTTCATCAACCTCAAAAGTTTGGGATACCAAATCATAAACCAGGACGCCCTGACCGTAGGTTACCAGGTACGCTTTATTTTCCGGACTTACCCGAACTCCGGTAATATCTGGATTCAAATTGACAGAGAAAATAACGGTATCAGTCAGAGTATTAATAATCTCGAGTTTACCATCTGCAATAAAATAATCTCCGGTACAGGCGACCAGAAGGTTACCATTAACATCGATATCCAGGTCCTGGGGATTTGTGCTCACACTAACCGAATTGATAACCGAAAATGTTTGGGCATCTAAAACAGTGATACTTCCTGGCGCATAGGGTTGGCCGACATTAATAAACCCGGAATTGGCCACATATACCTTGTTGTTAAAATATTTTACCCCCTCCGGACTAATGCCAACATTTACCGTATTCAGAATGTTGTTGGTATGTGCATTCAGGAAGGCCACCTGATCCGTTTGATAAAAACTCACTACACAAACGGAGTCGTCAACAAAATCCATTGCCCAGGGATTTACTCCGTTGGGTAAGGGAATATGTTTTATCTCCTGAAGTGTGCCAATATCGAATACCATTATATCATTGATACCCGAATCGATTACATAACCTTTTCCATTTCTTATTGCCAGATAATTGGGCATACTGTTTGGTCCAGGTGAAAGGGTATCAATAATCATACTCTGACTATCAATGTCTAAAACGGAAAGAGTATTCGCTACCGTGTTCACCACAAAAGCCCTTTTGGGAATTACCTGCCCAGGTAATGAATTTGTAAAGCAATAAAAAACCAAGAAAAATATTAACAGCAGATATTTATTATTCAACATGATCATCCTTAAAAGTAAAATTATGGA
>CAZTXJ010000059.1:0-15230 GCA_964617285.1 uncultured Calditrichaceae bacterium
CGTCACCCACCTGACCGAATAAAAGAGCAGCGAGAAAAAGTATTTGGATAAAAGCTATCCTGAAATAAAATGACCAGCCTGGCTTTGATCGGGATTTTGAATTATAAAAAAGACGGGACATCTATTATTATCCATTTTGTTTTGAAATTATACTGATTCTTTCTTCAAAACAAACCGGGATAATTTATCACCTGTATGATCATTTCGAAAAGATTTGTCATGGTCAGAAATCATATTGACCAATAGTAGGCCTTAACCTGGTGGAAATGGGTCTGCTCTACAGCCTACTCCCTTCAACAATTCCCTTAAAGAAAATTTTGATTTTCCTGATAAGTATCATAATTTAGAGACAAAATTTGACACCCGAATATTGTCCATGCTAAAAAAGATTTTCCCCTTTCTGATACTTGCCTTTCCCTTCTTCTGTCTTTCCCAGTCCGGTAAATCCACCATTACCTTCCGGATATTTTCAAAAGCTTTGTCCGACACCGCCAAAGTTTATATCACCGGTAACCGGGAAACATTGGGTGAATGGCACCCGGGCAAGGTTCTAATGCAACGCCAGCCAGATTCAAGCTGGACCATCAGTCTGCCCTTTGCCAGGGGAACTCACCTGGAATACAAATTTACCCGGGGCAGTTGGGCTAAAGAGGCTGTGAATGAAAACGGAGTAGAATATCCAAATTTTATCCTCAACGTTAAGAATGACACCCTGGTTACCTACAACATCCCCTACTGGCGGGATAATTTCCCCACGAAAAACCTGATATCAGCCCAGCGGTTTGATAATAAAAGCGGTCAGATAGAATTATTTACTGGCTGGAAATACCATTCCGGCGATGATTCAACATGGAAAGATCCCAATCTTGACGACAGCTCCTGGGAGACTGTTTCTTCCCTGATGTCCCGGGGTGAATTGCCCGCTTCCGGTTGGGATGGTATGGGATGGTTCCGACTTTGGCTCACGGTTGATGCTTCACTGTGGAACAAACCATTAGCCTTTACTTTCCGGCAGGCAGGAGCCTCTGAGGTTTACTTAAACGGAAAGCTGCTTTACCGTTTTGGAAACGTATCCGGATCACCTGAAAACGAGAAAACCTATCAGGATATTATCCCCAGATCGATTCAATTTCCGCCGAAAGCCCAACAGGTGCTGGCAGTGCGCTACTCCAATCATTCTGCGGAACAATTTCTTCATGTAGGTGGATATGCCGGATTTAGCTTTGTCCTGTTCAAAAACCTTAATCAATATATTATGGACACTTCTCTTCTCATCCGCAGATTAACGCTTTATCAGACAATTTTCACGGTACTCCCCTTGGCCCTGGCGCTGGTTCATTTACTCCTGTTCTCGTTCTACCCGAAAGCCCGGGAGAATCTGTATTTTTCTATCAGTATGATTGGCTGGGTCTTTGTGGTTTACGGCGATTATCAGTTTGCCTTCAACACCAGCGCTGCACAGAATATTTACCTTGGCATGCTATCCGGATTTGCCGGTTTTATTGGCCTGTTCTTTGGGTTAATGACCGCTTACCAGACGGTCTATGGTCACTTGCTAAAAAGACTTTATCTTTTTGGATTCGCCGGTCTGATCGTCTTCTTAGTTGGTTTTCTCCTGCCAAATCGTCAAACCACTGAAATTGTCATCATAATCTATGTTGCTATTACCGCACTGGAGATTTTCCGGGTTTTTATTTTTCCGGGTAAACATGTGGGAAGAAAAAGATGGATAACCGGTACCGGTTTTATTTTCCTCATGCTGATATTAATTTATCAGTTGCTGATGAGCCTGGAGGTTTTCCGTCCGATCGGTGATTTCGGTATTGTCTATATCTATGGAATATTGTTCCTGGCGATTACCGTCTCAATCGATCTTTCCATTAATTATGCTTGGACCAACCGAAACCTGGAGCAGCAGTTGATCCAGGTTCGGGAACTCTCGCAAAAAACCATTGAACAGGAGAGAAGGGCCAAAGAGGAGGAAATTAACCGGCGGATACTGGAAGCTGATAATGACCGGAAAACCCGGGAACTGGAAGAAGCGCGCCGGCTCCAGCTTTCTATGCTGCCGCGGCAAATACCCAAACTACCCAATCTGGAAATCGCCGTTTTTATGGAAACTGCCACCGAGGTCGGAGGCGATTATTACGATTTCCAGGTTCTGGATGATGGTACCCTGATTACTGCCGTGGGAGATGCCACAGGTCACGGAACAAAAGCTGGGATCATGGTGGCTCTGATCAAGAACATGTTTAATACTATGGGGCATACATTCTTCATTCCGGATTTTTTTAACCACTGCACCAAGCTAATCAAGCGAATGAATCTGGGAAATTTGTATATGGCGCTCACTGTTGCCCGGATCCAGGGAAACCGGATGACCATATCCGCCGCCGGTATGCCACCGGTGCTGATCTTCCGGCAAGGATTGCAAAAAATTGAAGAGATCGAATTAAAGGGATTACCACTGGGTGGCCAGATAGGTTTTGTTTATGAACAACGACAGGTCGAATTGGGGAAAGGTGATATTCTCATGTTTATGAGTGACGGATTTGCCGAGTTGTTTAATGAGAATAAAGAAATCCTGGATTATCCCCGGGTTAAACAATATTTTCTGGAATCAGCGGGGGAAAGTCCACAGGAAATTATCAGGCAACTCTCCGATTCCGGGAAAAAATGGCGTAAAGAACAAAGTCCGAATGATGATATTACCTTTGTGGTTATAAAAATGAAATAAATTTGAGGGCGAATGACCAGAATACATTCTGTCGCTATATTCATACTGTTTATTACAACACTAAATTTAGTAGCTGAAACCAGCGATACCCTTTTCATCTCGACTGATACCCTGAAGCATAAAAAATTCTATTTAGCCGATTTTGACAGGGAAATTCTCTGGCACTATCATCCCGGTGATAATAGCGATTGGGCACTTCCCAATTTTAACCACAACGGGTGGGAGAAAATAAATCCCTTTATGGATATGCAAGAGTTTGATGTTGCCGACTGGATGGGAATTGCCTGGTTTCGAAAAGTAATCAGAATTGATTCTTCGCTGGTAAATTCCGCGATTGGGATTTATGTCCATCACGAGGGGGCATCCGAATTATTTATAAATGGGAAGAAAGTTTTGACCTTCGGAAAAGTCAGTGCAGACAGAAATGAGGAAAAAATTCATGATCCGGGTTACGCCCCTTATGTGATAAATCTGGATACCAGCAGAGTTTACACAATTGCTGTCAGATACTCAAATCACAGAGTTCTGGAATCCAGATATTTTTACAATAAGTTTTTCAGTCATATAGGATTCTCATTATACCTGTTTGATTTCAATGCTAATGTAGAAAATGAACTTTTAGATTATTATGATGGATTAGCCTTTGGCTGGGGTTTGGATGGGTTTACCCTGGCATTTTCAATAATATTTTTCCTGCTATATTTCTTCTATGCCAAAAGAAAAGAAAATTTGTATTTCGCCCTTTTCATATTTGGGATCTCCATATTCGGGACTGCTTTTAACCTGCAGAAAACAGGTCCCGGTGAACTCGAACTGATAGCATTTTATCGTTTTTTGCAGTTCGGAGGTGTATCGCTCACCTTTATCTTTTTCTTATTATTTATTTACCGGATTGTCTATGAAAAAGTGATAAAAATGTTCTGGATATTCCTGCTGGCATTTTTCCTGATTAACCTGACCGCCTTTTTTGGAAGTGAGGGCATATTCTCATATATGATGCCTTTGGGTATTGTAATCGCGATTATGACTATCGAAAGCATCCGGGTTTTTATCATCGGCATCATCAGAAAAGTAGCGCGTATCTGGATTCTTGCAACCGGTGCAATAATATTTTTGATTTTAACATTATCCGGCATGGTTTTACCGGATTTGTTACCCGCCTCTCTCTTCAATTCAATTTCCGGGATTATGTTTTTTTTCAATATTGTGGCCCTTCCTATTTCGATGGCAGTATACCTGGCAATCTCTTATGGTAAAACACAGAATGATCTTGAAAAACAAATTATAACTGTAAAAGAGTTGTCTGCCAAACAGATTGAACAGGAAAGGAAAAATGCCGAGTTAAGGGTTCAGGCGGAATTGGAAAGAGCGGAGAACGAGAGAAAATCCAGGGAATTAGAAGAAGCCAGGCAACTGCAATTGTCAATGTTGCCAAAGGAGATACCAAAACTTCCCCATCTGGATATCGCCACCTATATGAAAACCGCCACCGAAGTGGGAGGTGATTTTTACGATTTTCATTTGGGTGATGATGGAACTTTAACGGTTATTATTGCAGATGCAACCGGCCATGGAATGCAGGCAGGTACCCTGGTTACTGCCACCAAAGGCCTGTTTCAAAATCTGGCGGGAGTGAAAAACCTTGAGATCATGTTCCAGCAATTTAACCGGGCCATATGTGCTATGGGATTGCAGCCGCTTTTAATGGCTCTCACCATAGTGAGAATAAAAGAAAACCAGCTGGAAGTCATAAACGGAGGAATGCCTGAATTGTTGATCTACCGGAAAGATACCGTTAATATAAAAGAAATCGAGCCAAGCGGTCCGCCCCTGGGGGCTTTCTGTGATTATGACTATAAGATAACTAAAGCCGAATTATCACCGGGTGATGTGATATTACTGATGAGCGATGGATTTTTGGAGAGGCAGAACGAAAAAAACGAAATATTTGGAATTGAAAGTTGTAAAACTATATTTAAACAAATTGCAGATTCCACTCCGCAGGAGATGATAAATCGGTTGGTGAGAGAAAGTGATGAATGGGCAAACAAAAGAATGCAGGATGATGATATAACTTTTATCAGTATAAAAACTGAATGATTTAGCAATTGTGAAAGGGGTACATAATGGATATTCAGACTGAGCAGCATCAGGACAAATCGATCATAAAATTAGACATGGGAACGATACAGGGTCCGGAAGCCAGCCAGATACAAAACACGGTATTGGATTTTATCCAGAATGGAAGTAAAGTTATCGTAATCGATTTATCTAAAATGGATTACATCACCAGCTGGGGAATTGGCACCCTTATACACGCTTTCACGACCTGTACAAATAGAAATGTAAACTATTATCTGACTGGCGTTAATGAAAAAATACTGAATATCCTACAGAAAGTTAAACTAGATAAAATATTTACTATTAAAGAGGGTGTTTGATTTTTCAAATTCTGAATAATTGATAAAATCCATTCCCTTCTTATTTTCAGAATCAAATGTTCCTGAATGCATTTTCCAGATCTTCCAGCAAATCGTCCCCATTTTCAATACCCACCGAGAGCCGGATAAGCGTATCAGACAGGCCAATCTTTTTCCGTTCTTCTGCCGGTACGGAAGCGTGAGTCATTAAGGCCGGCAGTTCAATCAGGGATTCAACGCCACCCAGGCTTTCTGCCAGGGCGAAAATGCGAACGGATTCTACAAATATTTTTGCGGCCGCCAGATCGCCATCGATCTCAAAGGAAAGCATACCCCCAAACCCGCTCATCTGACTTGCCGCTAATTTATGCTGCGGGTGACTTTTAAGACCGGGATAATTAATTTTTCTCACCCGGGGATGTTTTTCCAGATATGCGGCAATTTTAAGAGCGTTCTTCTCATGTTCCCGCATACGGACAGCAAGCGTTTTCAGTCCCCTCAAAATCAAGAAACTCTCAAAGGGGGAAAGGATAGCACCGGCTGCATTCTGGGTAAACTCGATCTTCTCATGCATTTCTTCATCATTCAGCATCAGTGCCCCACCAATTGAATCGCTGTGACCGTTCATATATTTGGTAGTACTGTGCATCACGATATCCGCACCCAGAGATAGCGGCTGCTGAAAATAGGAGCTCATAAAAGTATTATCCACCACCACGGGAATATCTCTCTGATGGGCCATTTGGGAGATGGTCCGGATGTCGCATAATTTCAGTAATGGATTGGTTGGTGTCTCCAGCCAGACCAGTCGGGTATTTTCCTTAAAAGCGGCTTCAACTTTTTCCGGATAACGGGCGTCGACAAAGCTGACTTCCACATTGAAATTTTTCTGGAATACCTTGTCCAGCAACCGCCGGCTGCCGCCGTAAAGATCGTCAAAGGCTACCACGTGATCGCCGGATTTCAGCAGGGACAGAAAAAGCGTAGTTTCTGCCGCCAGTCCGGAAGCGAAAGCCAAACCGAAACGGGCATTTTCCAGACTGGCCAACCGGGATTGCAGGGCATCCCTGGTTGGGTTTGAAGAGCGGGAATATTCGTATCCCCGGGTAGGATGCTCCACTTTTTCCCGGGCATAAGTGGTAGTAAGATGCACCGGTATAACCACATCCCCGTTGCCACCGGGGAGCAGATTAGGTTCTTCACCTACATGAATCGCTTTTGTCTCGAATTTCATCGGAGCTCCTTCAAAGAGTTGAATCAGTTACCGTAATTTTCCATTACTGCTTTTCTGAATTGTCCTGTTCGTTCCAAAAAGACAATTCTTTTCTTGAATCGTATTATCAGTTTAAGAACCCGTTACTACGCATCCAATCGTCATTAAATATTTTGCTGAGATAGCGAGTACCGGAATCCGGTAATATCACCACAATATTTTTGGATTCTTTCAGATTTCGAGCCACCTGGAGAGCACCCCAGATTACGCTGCCGCTGGAACCGCCGGCAAAAATACCTTCTTCCCGGGCCAGGCGCCGGGCCATCTGAAAGGACTCTTTATCGTTCACCCGGACCATATTGTCAATAATGTTAAAATCCACGGCTTTCACCAGATAGTCCTCTCCGATTCCCTCAACCTTGTAGACATGGGGTTCAGGTAACTTACCGGTTTTGAAATAATCATAAAAGACCGAACCAATGGGGTCTACGGCAATAATCTGAATCGCCGGATTCATTTCTTTCAAGAATCTTCCCGAGCCGCTTAGTGTGCCACCGGTGCCAATACCGCCGATCAATACATCAATCTCGCCCTCGGTCTGATCCCAGATTTCCGGCCCGGTAGTTTTATAATGCGCTTCAATATTCATGGGATTATTATACTGATCCGGATAAAAGGCCCCGGGTATTTCGGAAGCTATTCGCCGGGCGACGCTGTAGTAACTTTCCGGAGAATCTGCCGGGACATCGGTAGGGGTAACCACGACCTCAGCGCCAAATGCCTTCATCAGATTCTGTTTCTCACTGCTCATCTTATCCGGCATGGTAATAATACAGCGGTATCCTTTCACCGCCGCGATCATAGCCAGGGCGGCACCGGTATTGCCGGAGGAATTTTCCACGATGGTTCCACCGGGTTTAAGCAGTCCTCTGTGTTCCGCATCCAAAATCATATAAAGCGCCATCCGGTCTTTTACACTTCCCGCCGGATTGAGATATTCCAGTTTGGCAAAGATGTGCGAGGGGAATTCCTTACCAATCTTTTCCAGCTTTACCAGTGGGGTTTTCCCAATGGCCTCAAAAACACTATCTATCGTTTTCATCACTGTTGTCCGTTCCTTTAGTTTCATCATCCTGATACAAGGGAAGAAAATCGATTGTTCCAATCCTGGTAGTGGGTAGCAAAAAAGTCTTCGTTTTTATAAAGTACAAGAGGGATAAACTGTGTTGGCTTAATTTTAATTCTAAAAATTGCTAAACGTCAACACTGAAAAAGGAAAAAGACCAGAGGCAATAAAAGCCACAGCAACCCTTTGATCAGAAAAAACAGGAAACCGGCCACACCTAACTTTTTAAGAAGCGGCTTCATTTTTATCTGGCGATAATTTCGTAGGTTCTGAAATCGGAAGTCATGGGTGGTTCTTCCCCCCTTTTCTTCGCTTGCTTAATGTCCTCAAATCCCCGCTGGTGCCCCTCCAAAAACTCAGGTGATTTGGTCCAGGACTTAAAAGCGTTCTCGCTCTCCCAATGACTGACAATTAAATACTCTCCGTCTTTGGTGGGTTTCAGGACTTCCATTTCTATAAACCCCGGAATCCGATCGATGGCATGGGCCCGGCTGGCAAACAGCTCCTCGAAACGGGGCCTATACGCTTCTTGACAACTGATATAATTGATTGCCACAAACTTTTTCTTGATCTTACTCTCCGGCGATGCTGCCGAGAAATTTATCGGTTGAGTCATAATGACCTCCTGCTGACAATGTTCATAAAAACCAAATTATTTTAACTTGAAAACCAAACAGAATTGGCTGAACTCTTTTTATATTATTCATTGTTACTTTCTTCCGGCCGAATCGGCGGAAAAGGGTTGCCAAAAACACAGAAAAGAATAGGAATAATGGAAAATCAAATCAAGGAATATTTAAAAATGTTAAGGATTGTTCTTGTTTGTATTGTTGTTTACTCACAGGATAAATTTCCTCCTCTTAATAAACCATCTTTTATGTATAAGTACTCACCCAATCTCTGCAAATAATTTTAGCGTAACTTCTGGGATCAAATTCCGTTTATATTGTGATGTGAATTTTATCTTTAAAATGAAGATACTGTCTTAAACATCTCAAGAGTGACATCTGATCCGTAATTATATATTCTGCAAATCATATCAAAGGAGAGCTTTATGAAAAAAATGACCAGGCGAACCTTTCTAAAAACTTCTGCAGCGGTGGCCGGAGCAACTGCCGCCCTCAGAATTTTGCCTGTCGGTTGGTACAGTCTGGCACGGGCTGAAACCTCCGGATATTTTGAAAAGGAATTTGGAGTGACGGATGAACTCTGCCGGAAGGTACTGGCAAAAGCCCTTTCCAAAGGGGGCGATTTTGCCGACCTGTATTTCGAACATACTGTAAGCAACTGGGTGTTGCTGGAGGATGGCCAGGTAAACCGAGCCTACAGTGATATTGCGCTGGGCGTGGGCATCCGCACGGTAAATGGCGATCAGGTTGGATACGGTTTTACCCAGGATCTGACCGAAAAAAATATGCTTTCCGCAGCAAGTGTTGCAGCAACCATCGCCAATTCGGGCGCTAAACAGCCAGCGAAAGATTATGCTATGATAACATCCGAAAATTACTATCCACTGGACAAACTTCTTACCGATGTTCCGCTTCAGGATAAACTGCCCCTGGTGCAATCCATAAATGATCGCTGTTTTGAAAAGTCATCACTGGTCTCAAAAGTCCGAACCGGTTTTATCGATGAGCAAAAAAGAGCGATGCTGGTGAGCAGCGATGGGGTAAAAACCGAGGATCTTTTACCCAAAAATTATCTCTACGCCTCCATTGTCGCCGAGAAAGATGGCAAACAGGAACAATCCAGCTGGAACATAGGTGGGCGCAGGTCTTTCTCTTTCTATACCCCGGAGATTGTCGATAAAATTGCCCAGATCGCGGTCGATAAAGCAGTGGTTCTTTTTGATGCGGTTCAACCACCGGCCGGGGAAATGCCGGTTGTGCTGGGACCGGGGATCACCGGTGTCCTGTTACATGAAGCCATTGGTCATGGCATGGAGGCTGACTTTAACCGGAAAAAAGTCTCCACCTATGCCACGATGATCGGTAAAAAAGTAGCCGAGCCTTTCGTAACTATTGTTGATGACGCCACCAATCCCAATCTTCTGGGATCGCTCAATGTCGACGATGAAGGTGTGCTCGGGAAGCGCACGGTTCTGGTTGAGAACGGCATACTGACCAGCTATATGCACGATAAAATCTCAGCCAAATTTTATGGGGTTGAGCCTACCGGCAACGGACGTCGGGAGAGTTACCAGCATTACGTCCAACCCAGGATGCGCAACACTTATATGCTTTCCGGTCCCGCAACACCGGATGAGGTAATTAAATCCGTTGATAAAGGAATTTATGTGCAGGATGTGAGTAATGGTGAAGTCAAAATCGGTGAAGGGGATTTTGCCTTCTATGTTTCCCAGGGTCGCTTAATTGAAGACGGACAGCTCACTGCCCCGATTAAGGATATTAACATTATGGGTAACGGGCCTAAAATGCTTCAAAATATAATTATGGTCGCCAACGATCTCGAACTCAGTACCCATGGAAGCGGGTATTGCGGCAAAGGCGGACAACGTGTACCGGTAAGTTTCGGTCTGCCAACTGTTCTGGTTAAATCCATGACGGTTGGTGGAGTGCAAGCATAAGGAGGAAACCAATGAATAAAGAACTAAAAAATTTAGCTGCCTGGTCCATTGAAACAGCAAAATCGTCCGGAGCCGACGCCTGCCGGGTAAGCATCGACGGCAGCCGGGTAGTTGAGATATCATACCGGGAGCGTAAACCGGAGAACATAAAAGAAGCCTCAAAGAAGAACCTCTCGATTGATATCTTTGTCAAGGGCCGGTATTCCAATCAGAGCACATCGGATCTGCGCAAGGAGCCGTTAAAAAAGTTCATCAGCAATGCGGTTGAAACCACGAAATTATTGGCGGAGGATCCCTATCGATCTCTGCCAGATCCGAAATATTTCGAAAATATGGTGAAGCAGGATCTAAAAATCCTGGACCCGAATTACCAAAAGCTAACCCCGGAAAAACGCCATGAGATTGTCAAATCCATTGAAAACGCTGCCCTTACCGCGGGCGGTGATAAGGTAATATCGGTTACCGCAGAATCAGAAGATGGACATGAAGAAACCATTTTGATGACCAGTAATGGATTCGAAGGGTATGAAGAGGATACCTATTATGTCTTTGGCGGTAATATGACCATCCAGGATGAAGGAGACCGGCGGCCAAGAAATTATTTTTATGTGGTAACCACCAACCAAACCGACATTCCGACTTCGGAAAAAATAGGACAGGAAATCACATCCCGAACCATGGATCTTATGGGGGGCAAGAAATTAAAGACGGAGACGCTACCGGTAATTATCGAAAACCGGGTCGCTCCGCGTCTGATGGGTGGATTCGTCCAGGCCATGTCGGGAAGAAATGTCCAGCAGAAACAATCCTTTCTGGCCGGTAAGAAAGATCAGAAAATCGGAAGCAATCTTTTCACCCTGATTGACGATCCCTTTGTTCCTGGTGGATTGGGAAGTGCTTTGTTCGATTCCGATGGCATGGCCAACAAAAAACGCATTATGGTGGATAAGGGCGTTTTAAAAGAATACTACGTAGACTGGTACTATAGCCGGAAACTGGGCTGGGAACCGACTACCGCCAGAAATACAAATCTGATTATCCCTCCTGGAAAAAGAAGCATCAAGGAGATTATGAAAGATCTTGACCGGGGAATTTTTATCAATGGTTTTATCGGTGGAAATTCAAATTCAACTACCGGCGACACTTCGGTAGGTATTATGGGAAAACTTTTTGAAAATGGTGAATTTACGCAGACTGTAGCCGAAATGAATATTGCCGATAATTACCTGAATTTCTGGCACAAACTGGCCGAGGTTGCCAATGATCCCTGGACCTTTTCCAGATATCGCGTACCAAGCCTGGTTTTTACCGATGTGGTAGTATCCGGCGCTTAAAAATTGAAATATCTGTGACACCGGGGAGTTTTAAAGCTCCCCGGTATTTTTCTCCTAATTTTTGTATACCAAAGATGATGTCCTTGATGTACAGCTTATGATGAGTGAAAAATCTATCGCAATACCGGGTGCTTTTTACTTGCATTAACCGGCTTTTCTTGACATCTTTTGAACGGATTTTATAACAAATTATGAAAGGAAAATAGTTCGTTTTAAAGGAAGTCAAAGAAATTTTTATGAAACTATTTCAGAATCAATAAGCTTTAATAATACAAATAATTTCAGGAGGTACTATGAGAAGATATAAGTTTTCCTCAGGCTTACTATTTGTTATCATCAGTCTTATGCTTTTATGGATGGGATGCACCACCCAGGATACCAGTAAGATACCCATCACCACCAGCTCCAACGAAGCCCTGAAACTGTTTATCCAGGGAAGAGATCTTTTTGAAAGACTGCAGGGACAGGAGTCTTTGCAATATTTCGATCAGGCCATAGAAATCGATTCAAATTTTGCCATGGCCTATCTTTACTCCTCTTTCAGCCAGCCGACGATAACTGGTTTTTTTGAACAACTGAATAAGGCAGTTGCCCTGGAAGATAAGGTATCGCCGGGTGAACAGTTATGGATCCAGGGAGTTGAACAGGGTGCCAATGCTTTTCCCATGCAGCAACAGGATACTTATAAACAACTGGTTGAAATGTATCCCAATGACGAACGGGCCCATACCAATCTGGGAAACAATTATTATGGTCAGCAGGAATATTTAAAAGCCGTTGATGAATATAAACAGGTTCTGGCCATCAATCCCAATTTTGCGCCGGTATACAATCAACTGGGATATTCGTACCGTTTCCTGGGAAATTATGATGAAGCGGAAAAAGCATTTCAAAAATATATTGAACTTGTTCCGGATGCCCCGAATCCCTATGACTCCTATGCGGAACTTCTGATGAAGCAGGGTAAATTTGAAGCCTCTATTCAACAGTATCAAAAAGCCCTGGAGAAAGATCCCAATTTTGTAGGGTCCCATGTTGGAATTGCCTCGGATTACAATTTTCTGGGTGAGTACGATCAGGCGCAGGCTCAGTTACAGAAATTGTTCTATATTGCCCGCAATGAAGGTGAACAGAGAGCAGCCCGCTTCGCCATGACCGTTTCCTATGCCGATCAGGGTAATTATGACAAAGCCCTGGATGAATTGCAATGGCAGTTTGAGTTGGGTAAAAAGACCAACGATGTTCCCAATATGTCCGGGGACCTGATTACCATGGGCAATATATTGATGGCAGAGGATAAATATGACCAGGCCCAGGCCAAATTTGATGAAGCCAATAAAATTATGCAGAACTCAGATATGGCGGCAGAAGTGAAAGAAAATACAGCCAGAGCCTATTTATTTAACAGTGCCTGGGTTGCTCTGGAAAAGAATAATCTGAAAAAAGCAAAAGAGCTTGCTCAAAAATTCAGAGATCAGGCTCAGGCGGTGGACAACACCTTCCAGATCTGGCTGGCGCATCAAATGTGGGGAATGATCGCGCTGAAAGAGAAAAACTATGAGACAGCCATCGATGAATTGCTCCAGTCCAACCTGCAGAATCCATCTAACATGTATCGACTGGCTCTGGCTTACCAGGGACATGGGGATGTGGATGAGGCAAAAATATATTTCCAGAATGCCGCCCATGATAATACCCTGAACAGTCTGCAGTACGCCCTGGTGAGACACAAAGCAGAAAAAATGTTAAAGAATTTACCCACGGTTTAAAACATCTAAAGGTTCATTGGGGTACGGGCTTTACCTGTGCCCCAATTATTTTGTGCATTCCGAAAATTTCAATCCTATCAAAATTGAACTGTAAAAGTCTCAG
The DNA here is from genome assembly GCA_964617285.1 of uncultured Calditrichaceae bacterium. Lineage (GTDB taxonomy): Bacteria > Calditrichota > Calditrichia > RBG-13-44-9 > RBG-13-44-9 > CAYVKM01. The sequence goes on from CAZTXJ010000059.1 coordinate 13,290, forward strand.
AACACCATCCTTATTTTATAACTCGGTCTGATTTTACACCCCAAAATTTTATTGAATTAAAGGATTCTTAATCCTGAGGCGTCATTTGAAAATCTTCCGGGCGGTAACCCTGTTCTCTCAGCTGCTGAAATATATCTTCCAGCTTATCCTTACTCAATTGCGGTTTCCGGGACAGTATCCACCCGTATTTCCGGTTTGGCGTACCGACAATGGCATATTCATAATCCTGGCCCAACCCAATAATCCAGTAATCTCCCCAGAACAGTGAAATACCCAACGGGCGAAAAAAGCTTACCTTAAGACGAGCCTGGGAGACCGGATCCACAACTTTTGCAATCCCCTCAATTTCCTCCACAGAGCCATCCTCCTTGACACACCGGTTTACCACCTTAATTTTATTATCATCGCGCAAAGTATATTCAGCGGTGGTGTGCCCGGCACATTTTTTCTGAAACCGGTTGGGTATTTTAGCGATCTCGTACCAGAGACCGGCATATCTTTGTAAATCCACCTGTGGTACGGTTTGAGGAACATCCTTTACGGTATTTTCAGCACCAACTTCAGTAAATAAAAATAAGAACAGGATAATGATCATTATTTCTCCAAATTGTTTGAAATTATTTTGCACCTTTAAATTTAAAACATGGAACACGGGATAAATTTAGTGCTGTTTACCGGATATTGTTCATGATAATCTCACTTATTTAACTTTTGATAGGTTTGACCAGAAAATTGCGTGAGATCAACCTTATTAAAATGCCAAAATTATTTTTTATCCCATATTTAATTATATTGTTGTAAACCTTTCTAAATTAATGTCCGTCTAATTGCATAGACGAAGGAAAACGGATGACCGAAGAACAGCAGTTTATTGAACAGTTACGCAGTGGTGACCGGATCGCTTTTACCCAGATGGTGACGACGCATCAGAAACAAATTTACTTCCTGGCACGGGACCTAACCGGCAACCATCACGATGCTGAGGATCTGGCTCAGGAGGTGTTTATAAAAGCTTACCGGTCCATCCAAAATTTTCGGGGAGAAGCAAAATTGAATACCTGGTTATATAAAATTGCTATCAACACCTTTCTGGATAAACGAAAAAGAAAGTCCCATAATATGCTTGTTTTCAAAGAAGATTTGAGCAAAGAATCAAATAATCCGACCCACCCGGGTCAGCAAGCCCAACCCGGCAATCCCGAGAAAACTGCCGAAGGAAGACTTATCCAGGAACATATCGAACATGCTTTGCAAAACCTTTCGCCGCGTGAACGGGCGGTTTTCGTGATGCGTCATTATCATGACCAGGCGATTAAAGAAATTGCCCGGGGATTAGACATTGCCGAGGGCACGGTGAAAAGCCTCCTCTATCGGGCTATCCAAAAACTTCAGCAAAAACTGGCTTTTTACCGTCAAGACCTCGGACTGGAGGAAGAAAAATGAGTGAGTGTTCGAAGTGCCGTAAATATTTTGTTGATGCATTGTATGATGAATTGACTCCGGAACAGAAGGATCATTTCAATCACCATATGGAAACCTGTTCGTCATGCAGATCAGAATTTGAAAAAATGAAATCTGCGCTGGAGATCATGGATTTAAGAGAGCAGGAAAGCTTGCCGGGAGAATTCTGGACAAATTTTCAGCAACGTCTGGAATTACGGTTGGATCGGGAAGCGAAGCGCAAAAACCCAAAGGTTGTCCAGTTTTTCAGCCCCCTGAAAATGCTTCGAACCGTTCCCCGCTGGACCCAATATCTGGCTGCAGCCATTTTGCTCATTGCCATTGGGATTTTTATCGGCAGGTATTTCAGTCCCGAATCTTACTCACCCGAACCGGTTGCCCAGATCAACGAAATATCACCATCCCTCATCCAGCAGACTGCGGTGGACGATCGTGCCTATCGATATCTGGAGCGATCAAAAATCCTTTTGCTCGGTATCG
>CAZTXJ010000059.1:15330-19303 GCA_964617285.1 uncultured Calditrichaceae bacterium
GACGATCGTGCCTATCGATATCTGGAGCGATCAAAAATCCTTTTGCTCGGTATCGTAAATCTGGACCCGGAAGCTGAAGAAGCTTCGGCCCCGGATTATTCCCGGGAAAGACAAGTTGCCCGGGGCCTCATTCAGGAGGCGGCAGTATTGAAGGATGATCTGACCAATGCCAACCAGAGGAAGCTGTATCAGCTGGTCTCCGATCTCGAGGTTATTTTGCTTCAGATTGCCAACCTGGAAACAACAAACGATTTACCGGCAGTGGAAATGATCCGCTCCGGTGTGGACCGGAGAGGGATCCTGCTTAAAATAAATCTGGAGGAGATGGATAGAGATAATCGGGGGGCGAGCGGCCTGATCGATTCCAAAAAAACAGAAAAGAAAACCAAGATTTAACAGGGAGATTTACCATGAAAAAATCATTCTATAGGATCATTATCCTTTGCCTGGTTCTCGCGTTTCAGACAACCCAGGGAGCGGTTGACCCGCAGGCCCAGGACAAAGGCACCGATACCGAAACCTATCAAAAGGCCTACAATCTGGTATTGGACGAGGACTGGAATAATGCTCTCAAGGCATTGGATAGCTTTATGAAGCAGTATCAATCCAGTCGCTGGCTGGACGATGCCAGATTCTGGAGATGTTATGTGCAGGAAAAGATGGATAAGCTTCCGGAGAATGCTTATGAATGTTATTCCCAATTTATTAAGGAATACCCCAAAAGCAAATGGGTAAACGATGCCAAAGCCAATATGATTCGGGTTGGCAAGCAATTGGTCAAATCCGGAAAAGTGGAATACGAATATAAAATCCAGGCGCTGCAGAATAGTGAGGATGAAGAGGTGGCGCTGTCCGCCCTCTATGCCCTGCAGAATATGGGAGATGAAAAAGCACTATCGGCTGTACTCGATCTGTATAGTGAAACAAAAAATCCCAATATCCGCGAGAAAATTATTTTTGTCCTGGGAAATTTTGATTCTCCAAAAGCCGAAGCCAAGCTCATTGAAATTGCCAAAGACGAAAAGGATCCTCAGATCAGAGAAAAAGCGGTTTTCTGGTTAGGACAGCAGGCCGAGACACCGGAAGTGGTTAAGGTTCTGAAAGATATCGTCAAAAACGATCCCTCTCCATCAGTGCGGGAGAAAGCCATATTTGCCATATCGGAGTCCCGGGAAGATCTGGGCGTACCGGCGCTTATTGAAATTGCCGAACAAGATACGGAAGTCGGTATGCGGGAAAAAGCGGTTTTCTGGCTCTCCCAGCATGGGGATTCTCCAGAAATTATTAAGACTCTGGAAAATATTGTCAATAAGGATCCGGATCCCAATGTCCGGGATAAAGCCATCTTTGCCCTGTCTCAGTCCGATAAAGATTTGGGATTACCAGCCCTGATAAAAATTGCCAAAGAAAATACCGATGTCAAGCTTCGGGAGAAGGCAGTATTCTGGTTGGGCCAGGAGGCCGATTCGAAGGATATCATTCAAACATTGGAAGACCTGGCAAATACCGACGCTGATCAGGGTGTGCGGGAGAAAGCCATTTTTGCCCTTTCCCAGGCAGATCATGATCTGGGGACACCCGCCCTGATCAATATTGCCCGGAAGAATGATGATCCCGCTCTGCGGGAGAAGGCGGTCTTTTGGCTGGGAGAAGAGAAGGCTTCTCCGGAAACCATCGATCTCCTGGCAGAGATTGCTGAAAAAGACACTGATCCCGGTGTGCGGGAGAAAGCAGTTTTTGCCCTGGCGGAAATGAATGATAATGCCGGTGTGCCTGCTTTAATCAAAATAGCCAAGAATCACAAAGACCCCAATATTCGCAAGAAAGCAATCTTCTGGCTGGGCGAAAGTAAAGATCCACGGGCGCGGGATGCCTTGCTGGATATTTTAAAACAATCGGAAAACAATTGATTTTAACCGGAAAGGGAATTGACATGAAATCTTTCAAACGAATTACTACCTTAGGCTTATTAGTCATTTTAATCTCGGTTCTCCGGGCAGACAATTCGGTTATTAAACACCAGAATCCGCAGGAAAATCTAAACGCCAGATGGGAATGGGCCAAGAATCAGGCCGGGGATATGAAGGGCGGTCTATGGGTTGGCTACAGTTTCCGGCAATTAATGGGGAAAAACTCATTTATCAGAAGTTTTGAAGATTCCCGCTCCAGCCGGCCAACCCTGGAAATGATTCTGGAAGGGAAAGCGGATTTGCAAAAGGAAGAATCGGTCTCCGATGCCGCCCGCGATGCCTTGCGATCCTTGGACAATCTCGATAAACAGATCGAGGTCATCGCCAAGAATGTGGCTATTCTATTCTATTTCGATGGAGATAAAATTGATTTCAATACCATCAAGGATCTAAAAATAAACAGCCTGAATCTGCCGGTTAATCTGAAGGGGAAACCACTTTTGTGGCTGGGAGATGTCTCGCAGGAAGAGAGCGTGGCTTTTCTCGAAGACGGTTATAAAAAAGTGAAATCAGCTGAGATAAAAGAAGATCTGGTTACTGCAATCGGATTACACCGGGAAACATCCGCGGCTCAGGATTTTCTCTCCGGGATTATCAATAGTGACGAGAATGATGACATCCGGGAGAAAGCCGTTTTCTGGCTGGGTCAGGCAGACAATGAAGATGCACTAAAAATACTGGTCAACACCGTAGAAAACGACCGGTCCGAAGACATCAGGGAGCAGGCTGTTTTCGCGATTAGTCAGATGAAAATTGAATCGGCAACCAGCACACTTCTGAATTTAGCCAAGCAGGCCAAAGACCCAAATGTCCGGGAAAAGGCAGTCTTCTGGTTGGGACAGCAAAACAGCCAGGAGGCCATGGAAACACTGAAAGACATTATTCAGGGTGATGCAGCGCCAGAGGTAAAGGAGCAGGCAGTATTTGCCCTGGGACAGATGAAACGACCGGAAGCAACCGATATGCTAGTCGATCTGGCCAAGAACGCCAGGGACCGGGGAGTACGTACCAAGGCTATCTTCTGGCTGGGTCAAAAAGCTTCGGCCAACGTCAGCGAAATGCTGGAGGATATTGCCTACGAAGATGATGAGGGTGAGGTACAGAAAGCCGCGGTATTTGCCCTCTCACAGTTACCTGCGGACGAAGCAGTGCCTGCCCTGATCAAAATTGCCCGGGGACATCCCAATTCTGAAGTCAGAAAGAACGCCATCTTCTGGCTGGGTCAGTCCGGGGATGAAAGGGCAATTGATGCATTGGTGGAAATGGTAAAGAAAAAGTAAGCTGGAATAAGTGGGGAGAGTGGGTTTATGTGGTTAAGATTTCCGGTTTCTACGGTAAGTTTTATTGACAGTTTGTTTGAATGCCCGTTCGATCTGAACACGGACGGGCATTTCTTTATCAGATCAATAGTATTTGCGGATAAATTTTTTAAGTCTCACCATTTCCCACAGGGCAACGATAAACAAAAGTATGATAAGTGGCAGCAATATCAATAAAACCGGTAAAATAACTTCATAAAAAATCATATTAACAGACCTCCATGTTCTTAAGGCTTCCTCTGAATGATAAATTAGCTTATATATACTACTGCATAACCTTTCTATATCACAAATATCCAAAAACAAGATTTAAAACTGCAAAATGTCCGGAAAAAAATTTTGCAGATTAAAAAGTTTTCTTAATTGCTTTTTGTTCATTATATTATTGTAATCATAAATGAACCAGTTGAGAACCGGGAGAAGATTTTGTTATTTTTCCGCCATAATTGAGTAATTTCTGTTGGATGGAGCCACTTAGAAAAGGGAGATTCACAGGATGAAAGATTTTATCGAGTATCTGGTAAAACATCTGGTTGACAAACCGGAAGAAGTAAATGTAACGGAAGTGGAAAAAGAGAGCGTCACCATTTACGAGCTGCGGGTGGGCGAGGGAGATTTGGGAAAAGTTATCGGCAAGGGAGGACAGAATGCCCGGGCCCTGAGGACGCTGTTGAATGCCGCAAC
>CAZTXJ010000060.1:0-2152 GCA_964617285.1 uncultured Calditrichaceae bacterium
AAATCGAAAATAACATTAAAATGACCACTCAGAGCCAAATTATCAAAGACCTTTTGTAGCTTATCGCAATTACTCTGATCAATATATCCGCCCAATTGCACAAGCACGACCGGGAGCGTTTTATCAACGAATTCTGTTTTGACAAGGATTTGTTCCATAATTTAAGTTAACCTATTATTAAAAAAAAATCAACTCGTGAATACGAATTGATGTAATATTTTTACTTTCATGACTTCTCCCCAACCTCTGATTTTCGAAATTCTCTTAATAGAAAGAATTCATTATTGTCCTTGCGCAGTCAAAACAACTTTCATGGTTTTAATTAAGATTTGAAAATTAAGTTTCAAAGAGTGGAAATTTTCAACATATACTAGATCGTGTTTTAATTTATCCTTTACATCATCCAAATCCGAGTCATATCCGGTTGTTACCTGGGCCAAACCGGTTATTCCCGGTTTCACTTTTAACCTATTCTTATACAGGGGTATTTCATGGCTATATTTTTCAACAAAATAAGGCCGTTCCGGGCGAGGTCCGATAAAAGACATATCGCCGATAGCAACATTCATCAATTGCGGTATTTCATCGAGTCGGGTTTTTCGTAAAAATCTTCCAACTTTTGTAATTCTCGGATCATTTTTAACAGCAAGTACAGGACCACTAAATTTTTCGGCATCTATGTACATTGTTCGAAACTTAAATACCCTGAATATTCGCCCTGCTTTACCGATCCTTTCTTGCGAATAAAATACTGGCCCCTTGGAGTCTAATTTAATAAGCAAACTGACCACAAAAAATATGGGAAGCAGAAAAACCATCAACATGATTGCTGTAAGTGAGTCAACAATCTGTCGCCTGTTTGGCTGCCAGGGCCGATGGAGATCATCAAATATTTGTTTAATGGTATGACCAAAGACAACATCCTGGATCTCCGGTGCAAATTCGTATCTAATCTGTGATAACTGGCAATATTTTATGACCTGATGGATTTGAGAAATATCCTCAGGGTCAATTGCCACTATAATATGATTTATATTACTACTTTTCGCAATCTGTGGAAAATCTTTGAGAACACCGAGATATTTTATGTCTCTCCACTTTCCGTTTGGTTTAAACTCACGATTATGGATGTCAATTATTCCAACCAAATGTTCGCTGGGCTTTAATTGATCCTTTATACGCTGATAGGCGGAAACCCCAATCCGGTTAAGCCCGACTACAGCCGTCGTTTTCTTTGGATAGGAAGAAACCCTTGATACAGATAGATTTACACTCAAATTTGCATCCATTTTGCTTAGACCTAGCTCCGCCACGTCACTTACAGAAACTAATTTATCCACAGCATTTAGAATAACTTTGATAAATCTCACAATAAAGGTTGGAGTGATTTTGGAAAGAAGACAGAAAAACCAATCATTTCAACCTTCCTGAGCAGATATGCGAGGATTATTGTCGACAATTATAAAAAATAGTTTAATGGCACAAAAGCCAATATTTTACATACGAACCATAATTCATTTAATAAAAAAACTTTTTTAGAAGTATTTAAATATAGTATTTTGTTAATTTGTTGCTTAAAATCGTAGGCATTTATAAATTGGCTCGCACTGTACATTCAATGAAATAACAATTTTGGAGGTCCAATGACGAAAGATTTTAAACCGTATGTATCCCCGGACAGCAAAATGCCGGAATTTACCATTCGTGCTCTCATTCTCGGTCTTTTTATGACGGTAATATTGGGCGCAGCTAACGCCTACCTTGGTTTAAAAGCAGGAATGACCATAGCAGCAACGTATCCCGCTGCGGTAATCGGTATGGCTTTACTTCGATTGATGAAAGGTTCGATTCTGGAAGAAAATATTGCCAGAACAGTGGGTTCGATTGGCGAATCAATTGCTGCCGGTGCAATTTTTACCATTCCTGCATTTATGATTGCTGGTGTCTGGAAAGGTGGTTTCTGGTCCGTTAGACACTACCTGGAAGCAACAGCTATTATGTTTGTGGGATCCGTAATCGGAATCATGTTTGTTACCATTCTCAGACGAGTAATGGTTGAAGATAAAGAATTACCATTCCCGGAATCAATCGCTGCATCCGAGATTCATAAAGCAGGAAGATCTGGAGCAAGTGGTGCCAAATATCTTTTTGG